>NZ_JAZEYD010000001.1:0-355904 GCF_037027805.1 Acinetobacter sp. 161(2023)
GTCCTGAAGTAACAATTGATCCATCAGTTGCTAATTATAAATTTGATCTAGATATTAATCCGTTTGTTTACACTTTAGGTTATAGCTATAAATTTTAAGCATAATAATAAATAGAACAATATAATAATAAACCTAGACTCAGGCACCTCACATATAATTTATGTGAGGTTTTTTTATGGACTTTATTTGCACTAAAAAAAGCATAAAACAGACAGTTTTAAACATATCTTATGCAATTTTTTTTCTAAACGAAATTCTATTCATTACAAAACATGGAAAGAAAATCATGAACAAAAAATTAGCGCTTTGTTTAGCACTTTTTAGTGGTATCGCATTCACACAAAATTTACAAGCTGCAAGTTTCTCGTGTGATGCTGCAAAAACTAAAACGGAAAAGACTATTTGTAAAAACCGCTCTTTAAATGATGCTGATGTGAAAATGGCGACAACATATCAAATAGTTCTGCATGCTTTACCAATGGGCGGGCGAGACAACCAAAAAGATGCTCAGCACCAATGGCTGAAAAAAAGAAATGCTTGTGCGGCTGGTGTAAGTTGTATTAGTAAAGCTTATCAACAACGACAACAGCAGCTAGATGCAATATTGCAAGATAGAGTGTTAAGCCACGGTCCATTTTAATTAGAGTAAAAATTTTTAATATTCAGGATTGAAAAATTCTAGAAGTACTCCATTCATAAAGCATTCGAGAACAAACAGACTTCAAAATTTAAGGAGTGATTTATGAGTGAACAAGCATCACAAAATTATAGTTTCCAAGCGGAAGTTGCACAGCTTTTACATTTAGTGACGCATTCTCTCTATTCTAACCCTGAGATTTTCTTACGCGAGCTTATCTCTAATGCATCAGATGCATGTGATAAGTTGCGCTTTGAAGGAATTAATCATCCTGAATATTATGAAAATGATCCAGATTTACATGTACGAGTCATTTTAAATAAAGAAGATAAAACTTTAACGATTTCTGATAACGGTATTGGTCTAAACCAGCAAGAAGCGATTGATAACTTGGGTACCATTGCAAAATCGGGGACTAAAGATTTCATGTCAAAATTGACTGGTGATCAAAAAGCAGATGCTCAGTTGATTGGTCAATTTGGTGTTGGTTTTTACTCAGGTTTTATTGTTGCCGATAAAATTACAGTGGAATCACGCCGTGCAGGTCTAGATGCATCTGAAGGGGTGCGTTGGATTAGTGGTGGTACAGGTGAGTTTGAAGTTCAGCAAATTGATAAGGCTTCACGTGGTACAGACATCATTCTTTACTTGCGTGATGACGCGCTTGATTATTTAGAATCTTATAAAGTTAAGCAGATCGTTAATAAATACTCTGACCACATTAGCTTGCCAATTGAAATGCAAAAAGAAGTTTGGCAAGAGGAAGAGGCGGCTGAAGGCGAAGAGTCTAAAGGCGGTCAAATGGTCAAAACTGGCGAGTGGGAAGCGATCAACTCGGCAAGTGCGTTATGGACACGTAACAAGAGTGAAGTGACTGAAGAGCAGTACATTGAGTTCTACAAAAATTTAACTCACGACTTTGAAGCGCCATTGGCTTGGGCGCATAACCGAGTTGAAGGTAGTACTGAATATACGCAATTACTTTATATTCCAAGTAAAGCACCACATGACATTTTTACTCGTGAAGCAAAAGCGGGCATTAAGCTCTATGTAAAACGCGTGTTCATTATGGACGATGCGGATAATTTAATTCCAAATTATTTACGTTTTGTTCAAGGTGTGGTGGATAGTGCTGACTTACCGCTTAATGTAAGTCGTGAGTTGCTACAAGAAAGTCGTGATGTCAAAACGATTCGTGAAGGTAATGCACGCCGTGTATTAACTGTGCTTGATGGTTTGGCTAAATCGGAAGATGAACAAGACCAAGAAAAATTCAAGACCTTCTATAGTGAGTTTGGCTCAGTCATTAAAGAAGGCTTGGGTGAAGACTTTGGCAACCGTGAACGTATTTTAAAATTATTACGTTATGCGACTTCAACAAATGATGAAGTGACCACTTCTTTTGCTGACTATAAGGCACGTATGAAAGAGGGCCAAAAAGCCATCTATTATGTGACTGCTGACAGTTTAGCAGCAGCGAAAAACTCGCCGCAGCTTGAGTTGTTCAAGAAAAAAGGTATTGAAGTATTATTAATGGCAGAGCGTGTTGACGAATGGGCAATGAACTTTGTTCAAGAGTTTGAAGGTACGCCATTAAAGAATGTCTCTAAAGGCGCAGTCGATTTAGGTGACTTGCAAGATGCTGAAGAGAAAAAGGCACTTGAGCAAGCCGCTGAACAGTTCAAACCTGTTGTTGATAAGCTAAGTGACTCATTGAAAGCTAAAACTAAAGAAGTACGTGTAACGACGCGTTTAGTTGATTCTCCTGCATGTTTAGTGACAAGTGAAGGTGAGTTATCACCTCAACTTATTCGTATGTTGAAACAAGCTGGGCAAGAAGTTCCTGAAATCAAACCAATTTTAGAAATTAACCCTGAACATCCATTGGTGAAGAAACTTGAAGGTTCAGAGCAGTTTGATGACTTGGCAAATGTGATTTTTGATCAGGCCGTGATTGCCGAAGGTGGTTTGCCAGAAGACCCCGCAGCTTATGTAAAACGTATTAATAGCTTATTGCTAAAATAATTCAGCGTAAAAAAAAGCCTCTGAATCTTCAGGGGCTTTTTTTGTGGATAAAGAAAGAGTTATCCACAATTTGCTGATTTCTGGCTAAAAATTAGCTTCGAGATTCATTTGAACACTGAATTGATGTTTCGGATCATCATCAATATGGTTAAAAAAATTGAGATCATTTTGCATGAAAACCCAATCTCGCCATATAGGTTGACGCCATGAAATATAGGGACCCCAACTATTTAGCCGAATGTCATTTTTGGTATATACGCCACCACCGTAAATACCGTAAGTCAGACTATTATCTTTTACAAACTCAAATTGTTGAAATGTCCAATTACCCCAGTTGTAATCTTCATTTTCGCTCTTATTCACATTAAATTTATTGGCGAAAAGAGTGTTGTCTTGCATTTTCTGCGTTAAGTTTAATGTCGTTTCGGTGTAGTTTCGGCTGGTCGAACCATAACGAAATACCTGTTCTGTATCCAAACTAAAGTTATGTCTTAAGTTCCACTTTTTCTTTGCAAGAAATTGTACGTAAACATCACTTTCTGAGTTCGAGCCTAAATCAAGATTATTTTCGAAAGGCATCCAAGTTGAAATAGTATCCCAACTTGCAGTGAGTGGATTGCTTACAGAAATATGAGATGTTGAATCTTTCTTCTTTTTCTTGCCCAAGGTTTTATAAGGATGCTTGTGCTGGGTAGCTCGGCTCCACAATGTATCATTGCCAAACACCGCCATAAGGTCCTGAATAAGTGTGGCATCTGAATCATTATTTGTTTCTACCTCACATAGTGAACGTGAAAATGGTAGAGAGACTCTTTTTGTTTTGACGAATAGGGTAGACGAATGTGGAGATCGCCTTGTGGAGCGTTGATGTTTTAAATAAGTCGAGAAAAGCTGCGTATACGGGATTAAAACCAGCATACCTAAACTATAAATACAAAGTAAGGCAGTAGATTTATATTCATATGAAGAAGAGAATTGATTCATTTTTCTGAAAATCAGGAATCAAAAGTTAGTTCAGTATTGTAAGGGAAAAAGCTTAAATTTTTATTTAAAAGTATTTTATTATTCACCACCTTGAAGAAGGTCTCCAAGGTGGTTTATAGCGATTAGAAAAGTGCTTCTAAACGCAAGAATGTGCTGACAAAATGGTTACGATCTTCACGATGGTCATTAAAATAATTCACATCCCCTTGTACAAAGAACCATTCACGTAAGACTGGCTGGCGCCATGAAACAAAAGGCCCCCAGCTGTTTAAACGTAAGTCCTTATTGTTGTAGTAACCACCTGTGTATATTCCATAGTTAAACCGGTTATTTGCAAAGAAACTATGTTCACGGAAAAGACGATTTTCCCAAGTTAAATCATCATCTTGATCATCGGCATAAGTTAAGCTGAACTGATTTGATAAGATGGGTTGATTGGGACGAGCATGGGTGAGTTCCAAGTTAGTACGTAAATAATTTTCACTATGTATTCCATAACGATAAATTTCTTCTGCATAAAACTTAAAATCATTACGCAATTGCCAATTTCTAGATGCTTTTAAACGGGCATAAATATCGTCTCCAGAACGAATACCCAAGTCAGCATCTGTTTCAAAAGGCAATTTTTTCGAGAAATTTGACCAACGTAAAGCGATGGAGCTGTTGTCATCTCGAGTTTGTTTACCATCTAACTTCTTATTTGAATTTTGATTTGGGTTCTGGTTGATATTGGCGATACTATTATTAAATTCGTTATCGAGAGAGTCATCACCAAAGACTACGCTTAAACGCTTTTCTAGCGTAGGAAGTTTGATTTTACCGCGAATTCTGGGCTTAATTTCAAAGTTATCGTATTCATTCCAATAATTATCCACCATTACGCGGATAGTTGCTGTAGCAGGTTTTTGTGGATCGACTTCACCAAACCAGTTATCAATTTTTTCAGAAGTACGATCGGCCCAATTACGAATGCTCTTTTGTTTACGGTCAACCCAAGTTTGATCTTCTGTTTGTTCAGTAGGGGGAACAATAGGTTGACTAGACTGCTCTGGAAAAATAGTTGGGGTCGCATCTACCCAACGTGGAATCTGATCTAACAGATTCTCATCTGTTGTAACTTCGGTTTGGACTCCAGAAGACAAACCTTTCACTTGCTGGTTTCGAGAGGATGAGGTGGTTTCTGCATGAGCGATGCACACCGAACCGAATCCAAGTGTTAAAAGTACAAAAAGCTGCTGATAAGGCATTATGTGAAATGTTTTCATAACTATCTTTATGTTTTGTTGTTATTGTCACTTTTGTTGATTTTTCTAATAAAATCAAGAGGACGACACAAAAGTTAAGTAAATTTAACTTTTCTTACATATTTGAAATAAATTAAAAAGTTTAAGCTAGTAGCGAGAATTTTTAGCCAAAAAAATCCCCCAATTAAGGGGGATGATAGATCAAAGAAACTTCAAATTCCGATCATTAAACACATAAAAAACAGAACATTACAGCGCGAATATTCTAAGCAGCAATCATAAACTGATTTTAAACAATTAGATAGTTCTTTTTTTAGAACGCTCCATTGCTGAAATGGCGATAAAACATACGATTTAATCACACTTTCAATTGTGTTGATTTATTTCTGTGGAATATCACATGATTCATCATTACAAACTGCTGCATCATCCTGCTCAACTGCTTCAGCATTTGTTTTAAGCTGTGCTTGCTCTAAGACTTTCAAAAAGACGTCACGTGGTTGAGCGCCTGCGAGTGCAATTCTTTGATCAAATACAAAAAATGGCACACCAGTAACATTTAACTGCTCTTGAGCAATCTTTTCGTCATGACGAACAAAGTCAGATAGCTCATTTGTATCTAATACAAATTCAACTTCGGCATTATCAAGGCCAATACGAGAAGCAATTTCTTCTACAACTTCACGTTCACCAATTGCCAGACCTTCGGTCATATAAGCATGGAAAAAAGCTTCTTTTGCTTGGTTGCCTAAGCCTTTGCTTTGCGCAAGGTGAATAATACGGTGAGCATTAAAGCTATTGCCTGAGTTCGCCTTTTGCCATTGGAAATCAATACCTTCAGAAGCAGCCATGGCCGCAATATTGCGCTCCATTTCTTCCATCTCTTCATAGGTACGGCCATATTTTTTAGCCAAACGTTCTGTATTTGATGTGTCATGTTTTGCTGGCGCATCAGGATCTAATTCAAAACTATGCCAGTGAATTTCAAGCTCAATACCTGCTTCAGCAGCTACATGTTCAAGGCGTTTTTTGCCGATATAACAGAAAGGGCAAACTACATCAGACCAGACATCAACACGCATAGGAGAATCTCATAAATTTTAATTACCCATCATAATAGGGATGATGGGCAAGGATTTAAAGCTTTGAATAGCGAATAGAGTGTTGCGTATTGTGAAATAAATGGCATATAAAGAAGACATAAGCTCTATTTCATAACTATTAAAGAGCAAAACTATAAGAAGGGAAATAGGAGGTGTGTATGCGCCGAGTTTTGATTGCAATTGCAAGTCTGGTTGTTATCACGAGTATTATTTTTTTGAGCTATCAATATATTAAGCAGCAACAGGCTAAAGACAGTAGTCAAATGTTTGATGTCGTGATGAATGAAAAAATGAGTGAGCTTTATGAACAAGCTCAGGATTGGACTAAACCTGTACAACTTGATATTCATGATAAACGGCTTGCAGGGCACTATAAGCAAGTCTCAGAGTTCCTTTTAAGTTATTGGGTGCAAAACGTAAATGCCCGTAATGAATATTTAAGAGAACTAAAAGCAGCAAAATGGGATACTTTTTTAAATGTTGATCGTTTAGACCTTGATAAAAAACAAAAGTATATCGAAACAGAAAAGATGTTAGCTGATGTTCATATAGCTTCAGATAAGTACCAAACTGAATATGAGAAAATCCATGAAACGTTCTTAGCGAAAGTTCAGGAATTATCTATTGATGCAGAGATGCGGCAACTGCTTGAAATGAAATTGGGGAGTCAGCAAAAAGTTGATCAAGATCATGCAATTTTTAGGATTGAACTAAAGATTTTAGATGATGCAGAAGAAATGTTTAAACTTCTAAAAAACTATTCATGGCAAAAGAAAGACCAAATGATTCTTTTTCATGAAAATGCTCAGGTCAAAAAATTTAACGGGCTTTATCAAGAGGTTTTAAAGTTAAATGCTAAAATTGAAAAAATTAAGAAAAATAATACTGAAGTTTTGGATGAAGAATTCTAGTTGAGTCAAGCAATGATTCAACTGATGAGTCATTGCTTTTATTTAGAAAAGAGAATGTTAGTCAAAAATTTTGTTTGCAGCCTGAAAAGGCAAGCTTACTACGTCGAATGCCACAGCAAAGGGTAGCAATACAAGCTTTTCCAAAGGATTCATCCCATAGTTCGATTTATACTTCTCTTCTTTATTGGTATAAATCGTAACTTGGTAAGGTTTACTTAACGCTTGTAATGAGGTGAGATTGTTTGCTACTGGGTAAACCACACCTGCCAGTTTAATGTCGAAACAGAAGCGTTGAGCCTGCATATGTTGATCACTTGAGGTTGAACATTCTTTTGCGCCATTTTCAATAAAAAACTCTAGGTCTTTTTTGCTTAAATCTTCTCTTAGTTTCACATAGGAAAGCGGCAATGTGCCGGAGAAATGTCCATCATTCTTTTCAGAATAGAAATTAAGATCTCGGGTGATTTGAATATTTTTAGGATTAAGCTTGCTAATCAAGGTTAGAAACTGAGTGCCACCTTGGGTCAGGATATAACTGTTCTTTTGCCCTGCAATCACAATGCTATCTTTCGGTAAATTAACAATTGCTTGTGCGGGACGGCCAAAGGCAACTACATTGTCTTCAACCAAGGTAACTTTGGTGGTACGTGTATAGGTTTTATTATCTTTGTTGATCAGGGTTTTAGTTGCGCAGCCTGTTAAAGTTAAAGCTGTTAGCGCAACTGAAAAAGACGTTGTTAATATTCGTTTCATACCATTTTTCCTAGGTCGTTGCTTTCACTGTATCATGATCTAAAAAGGATTTTAATAAGTGATGCGAGCGCTGTAGTTTGTTTAACTGCTCAGATACATGCATAAGTTCTGTTTGTAGCTTTTCTTGAACAATAGGGCAGAGCGTAAATACCTTTTCATCTAAATCAAAACATGGCAATAAAACTTGGATATCTTTTAGGGTCATGCCAGCATCGTTTAGTATTTTAATTTTCTTAATAGGATGCAGTTTTTAAGAAATAAAAAACCGTACTATTACATTAAAAAATTTAATTATATTTACCGTTTATCTGAGCATTACTGAATCAAATTCGACTTTGTTGTAGCCTATTTATAGATACTTTTAATTTAATCATCATCTTTTAATTGAAATAAGGTGACTGATTTTTGGAGCAAGTTATGAACTTTTTAAAACAATCAGCTTTAATCGCTGCAATTGCTTTTATAGGTTTACCAACTGTTCAGGCAGAAGAGGTAACGACTTTACCAACTATTCGCGTTATGGCTGAATCTGAGCTACGTGAAGAGGTGGGCTTTGTGCCGTTTCAAGAAGATAAAAAGGTACGCCAAGCACTACAACACCATGAGTATAAAATCCATAATAATATACAAAATGCTTTAGTCCCTGAAGGCATGACTACAGTAGATTATCAGCCAGTTATGGCACAACCTGATTTGTCTAAATTTTCTCCATTCTTACAACAATACATTTTAGCGGTAGTGGGTGGAATCCAATCTTCTGACCCGACCAATGGCCTTTTTGAAATGTTAAAGCCTTTGAACATTAACCGAAATAATGCTGGTAGTTATCGTGATGGAACGATGAAAGTAAATATTAATGACCTCATAAATTTACAGCAGCAAATTAAAGATGGTCTTCAAGGCCATTAAAAAAATCCCCGCATTGAGCGGGGATTTTTTATCTTGGTGTTAATTAAACACGTTCGATAATCGTTGCAATACCTTGACCAAGGCCGATACACATCGTCGCAAGACCGATTTGAGTATCTTGTTGTTCCATTACGTTCAACAACGTAGTGGTGATACGTGCACCAGAACAGCCTAGTGGGTGACCCAAAGCAATCGCACCACCATTTAAGTTAATGATGTCTTGCTTGTCATAAACGCCTAAGCCTTTCATTACTGATAAGCCTTGAGCAGCAAATGCTTCGTTTAACTCGATAGTTTGAATATCAGCCATTGTTAAACCAGCACGTTTAAGCGCTTTTTGAGTTGCTGGAACTGGACCATAACCCATGATTGCAGCATCACAACCTGCAACAGCCATAGAACGAATCACAGCACGTGGTTTTAAACCTAACGCTTGTGCGCGCTCAGCAGACATAAGCAACATTGCAGAAGCACCGTCAGACAAAGCTGAAGATGTAGCAGCAGTTACCGTACCGCCTTTCGGGTCAAATACAGGACGTAATGCTTTGAACGATTCAAGGTTTGCATCTGGACGAATCACTTCATCGATGTCGCAAAGGATTTTAAAACCATTTGCATCGTGACCTTCAACACCAACGATTTCGTTCTTGAAACGACCTTCTTGAGTTGCAGCCCAAGCACGGCGGTGAGATTCAACACCAAAAGCGTCTTGCTCTTCACGGCTAATGCCATTCATGCGACCTAACATTTCAGCAGTTAAGCCCATCATGTTAGATGCTTTAGCGTAGTGTTTAGACGCTTCAGGGTTTAGGTCGATGCCATGCATCATACCTACGTGGCCCATGTGCTCTACACCACCAATAATGAAGATGTCACCTTGGTTAGTTGCAATCTGTGCAGCAGCAGTATGAAGTGCTTGCATAGAAGAACCACAAAGACGGTTAACAGTTTGACCTGCTACAGTTTTTGGTAAGTCAGCCAATAAGCCGATGTTACGACCAATGTTCATACCTTGTTCTAAAGTCTGATTTACACAGCCCCAGATCAGATCTTCAACTTCATTGGTGTCAAATTGGTTACGAGCAACGAGTGCACGAACTAATTCAGCAGATAAGCTGTCAGCACGTACATTGCGGAACATACCGTTTTTGGTTTTACCCATTGCTGAACGTACGCCATCAACGATGACAACGTCACGTGGATTTAAAGTAGCCATTCACGTTGCTCCTTAACCGTAGAATTTTTTGTTGTTAGTAGCCATGTCACGCAACATTTGTGGCGCTTCATAAGCCTTACCTAAGTGTGCATATTTGTTGCAAAGCGCAACATATTCAGCAACACCTGTCTGGTCGATATAACGACATGGACCACCACGGAATGGAGGGAAACCTACACCCATAATCATTGCCATGTCTGCTTCAGCAGCAGTTGCAACGATGTTGTCTTCTAAGCAACGAACTGTTTCGTTACAGAAAGCAAGCATCATGCGGTCAATGATTTCTTGGTTATCAAACTCGCGTTTTTCACCCGTTACGAAAGGAGCAATGATTTCATACGCTGTTGGATCAACAGTTTTTGCTTTCTTGCCTTTCTTATCGAGTTCGTATTTGTAAAAACCAACGTCATTCTTTTGACCAAGACGTTTTGCTTCGTACATTGCTTGGATTGAACCTTTGTAGTCTGGCTTCATGCGGTCTGGGAAACCTTCAGCCATGACTTCTGCACCGTGAACACCAGTGTCGATACCAACAACGTCGATGAGGTAAGCAGGACCCATTGGCCAGCCAAACTTAGACATTACATTGTCAACTTGCTGGAAGTCTGCGCCGTCTTTCACAAGAAGGTCAAACGCACCAAAGTAAGGGAACAATACACGGTTAACCAAGAATCCTGGGCAGTCGTTTACAACGATTGGTGTTTTACCCATTTTTTGAGCAAGAACAACAGTAGTTGCAATCGCTTCTTCAGAAGTCTTTTCACCACGAATGACTTCTACAAGCGGCATCATGTGAACTGGATTGAAGAAGTGCATACCTACAAAGTTTTCGGGACGTTGTAATGCTTTTGCTAAACGCGTAATTGAAATTGTAGACGTGTTAGACGCAATAATCGTGTTTTCACGAACATGCTTTTCAGTGTCTGCAAGAACGATTTCTTTTACTTTTGGATTTTCTGTAACCGCTTCGATCACGATGTCGACTTCTTTAAACTCATCGTAGCTTAAAGTAGGACGGATACGTGCAAGCGTTTCACCCATTTGTGCAGGTTTCATTTTCTTACGTTCAACTTGTTTAGTTAACAAGCTGTTCGCTTCTGACATACCTAGTGCAAGTTGTGGGTTACCAATATCTTTCATGATGATTGGTGTGCCTTTGCTTGCCGCTTGGTAAGCAATACCACCACCCATAATACCAGCGCCAAGTACGGCTGCTTGGTTTACAGGGTGAGCACCTTTTTCATGTTTTTTAGCAGTTTTCTTAACAACTTGGTCATTGAGGAATAAACCAATCAATGCACCAGCTTGTGGAGTAATTGCTGCTTTCGCAAAACCTTCAGCTTCAGCTTTTAATGCTTCGTCACGTGCAAGGCTTGCACCTGCTTGTAATGAGTCAAGTAATAATTTTGGAGCAGGGTACTGAGCAGGATTTGCTTTAGCAAGTACAGCGCCTTTTGCTGTGTTGAACGCCATCATTTGTTCAAGTGGGTTCAATTTTACAGCATCAAGTTTTTCTTGACGTTTTGCTTTCCAATTCAAACGACCAGAAATTGCTTGCTTAACCAAGTCCGTTGCAGCTTCAAGTAATTTATCAGCAGCTACAACCGCATCTACAGCACCATCTTTTAGTGCAGCAGCCGGTTTTTTAGGAGCAGCCATCGCCATCCATTCAACCGCGTTGTCGATACCGATAACACGGCTTAAACGTACGCTACCGCCAAAACCTGGGTAAATACCAAGTTTAATTTCTGGTAAGCCAACCTGTGCAGCTTCTGACATCACACGATAGTCACACACTAAGCACATTTCAAAACCGCCACCTAACGCCATACCGTTAATAGCAACAACTTTTGGAATTTCTAAATCTTCAAAGCTATTGAAGATTTCGTGAACAGGCATAAGCCAGTCAACAATCGCTTTTTCGCCTTGAGCGAAGTTTTCACCAAATTCGGTAATGTCTGCCCCAACAATAAATGTTGATTTGCCAGACGTAACAACTAAGCCTTTAATATCGTTATTTGCTTTTACCGCAGCAATAGCAGCTTGGAAATCTTCAATTGTTGCACGGTTAAATTTATTGACCGACTCACCTTGTAAGTCAAAGCGGAATTCTGCAATTCCGTCCGAAAGCATTTGGACGGTAATGGCATTGCCAGCGTGGATCATGCCTGATCTCCTTGGTTTTGGAGGACTTCTAAGTTGATGTTATGAAGCGTGTGCACAGCTTTGGTACACATTTATGCTTCGCTAATCTTACGATAACTATATCTAAAAAAAACCTGACAAGTTGTATCAAGCCGTGACGCAAGGGTCATCTTATTTGCTATTGAATTCATGCCTCTTAAATGCATAAAGAAAATCATATAGATAGGGAGGTGATAAAGGTTTTTGTTTTAATTCAAGTTTTTATTTATAAAAGACTTGAACCATTAATTTTCTATATAAAAAATGGCATTTATAGAGAATGGATTGCTTGTCAAAAAAGTCAATTGCTTAGTAATTGTATTTAAAAAAAAGGGTTATGATTTCACAAAACTTGAGTTATTTGTGATTATAAAAATAATTTATATTTTATAGCCTTAGTAAGCTAATACACCTAAATCGACAGTTTAATTTTTTTTGCATTCGCTTTTTATAAGTCAATTTTGTTAAAATTTGCGCCAATTTATTCATCTTCTGGCTACTATTACCTTCGAGAATTAAGGTAAGGTTGTCCTAAACTTTTGAAAGAGTAGCAATATGATTAAGTGGGTCATATTAGCGATTTTTGTGATTTCGGCTTTGTATATCCAATATCGCGGCAAAGTGCGTCACTCGTTCTATCGTCAATTTTTTGACCATTCGACCTTGCTCGCACCGATTAACTTTTTAATGTACATCTTTTCAAAGGTACCGAATCAGCCTTATATCGACACTCAGCATTTTAAAGATTTAAAAGTGCTGGATGAAAATTGGGAAATGATTCGAGATGAAGCGAAAGCCTTATATGACCAAGGTGGGATTAAAGCTTCAAGTACCTATAATGACTTAGGGTTTAACTCATTTTTTAAAACAGGTTGGAAACGTTTTTACCTCAAATGGTATGAGTCGAGCCATCCTTCGGCTGCTGAGCTTTGTCCGAAAACCACAGCTCTTCTTAAAACCTTGCCGACAATTAAAGCAGCAATGTTTACCGAGCTTGCTCCTGACAGCCGTTTGGTCAGACACCGTGACCCATATGCAGGTTCACTGCGTTATCACTTAGGTTTAATTACGCCAAATGATGATCGTTGTTTTATTGATGTAGACGGTGAAAGATACTCTTGGCGTGACGGTCAAAGCGTTGTGTTTGATGAAACTTATATTCACTATGCTGAAAATAAGACCGATCAAAACCGTATCATTTTCTTTGCAGACGTTGAGCGTCCAGTGAAAGTGAAATGGATGGCGCGTTTCAATCACTGGTTTGGCCGTAATGTCATGACTGCTGCGAGCTCACCAAATGAAACAGGTGACCAAACAGGTGGTTTAAATAAAGCTTTTGGTTATATTTACCAAATTCGTATTAAAGCCAAAGCATTAAAAGCTAAAAACCGTAAGTTATATTACTTCTTGAAATGGTTCCTCATGCTTGGGATTTTCTTCCTGATTTTTGTTCGACCATACGTATTTTAATTAAAGCGCTCGAAATAAAAAATCTGCGTGATTGAACTCAACTACATCTTCGGATGTAGTTTTTTTATGGATGTTGCTTTCTAGGCCTCTGTGCCACAACAGACTTTAATTTTTTGCGCTGATTTAAAGTGATAAACCATTGCAGCACAGAGATAAAGAAGCTAAGCCAAACGCTTAGCCCAGACTACTTTTGTCACAACGTTGCATTACGCTGAAAAAAGTAGGGGCAAAGTCCTGTGGGAGAACAGGACTTTGCAAACTGACATGTTCTAGACGCTGCATGAGTTTAGGGGAGTAAACTTGCTCAAGTCGCTGGTAAATACAGTCACAACTCGACTCGCTATGCCCACCTGACAGGCAAATTTTTTCAAACTCTTGCTGAGTATGCAGGTCGTAAACCGAAACGCCGTAGCTGCCTAGTATGAAACTTAAAGCCAAAAGAGGTTTATAAATTTTCATATTATTCTCATGATTATTTATGTCTGTAAGTAAAATAAAAATATAATGACTTTGAGTTTTAAAATAATTTTTTAAATAAAAATTAATCCTCCTAAAAGTACAGGAAAATAAAATAATTAAAATTTTAAAATAAAAGTAATTTATAAATTAAAAAATTTAGGGCGTAGAAATCCCAAATTTTAAATAAATAAAATATTTAAATAAGAGAGAAAATAAGTTTGAAAAATGTCATGGTCAACTCCTTAAAATTATGGAGCTCTACCACCAAGTCACCGTCAATTGATTATGGTGGTAGAACGGAAAGGGGTTGACAGACTGGGATCCATGGAACCAGCACGCACGGGGCGTCCCCCATCCGTCCTACCGCAAAGAAAGGGGACGCAAGGGTCTAACGACTTATAGATTGTACTATAACCCGCCGTGGATCAACGGTCTGTCAAAACCGACTGGCAATGTAGGCCAGCAACGAGATAATAATAGTTAAAATGAAAAGCGTCAATTATTAAAAATGATTTTATTTAAAATAAATGTAGTTTGTTTTTTATTATTAATATTTTTGGAGGATTTTATAAAATGTTTAGAAATTCTAATTAATTTTAAATACTGTATATAATAAGAGACTAATTGGGGTTTTTATTTGCTCTTTGTTATAATCCCGCCACTTCATGATAATAATAGACTTAAAATGACAACTCCATATATAACGATAGGCTGCCCGACGACTGGTGGAGGGCAAGTAATTTCAGGGAACAGTATGTTCCTTGTTGACGGTATTGCAATTTCTTGTGTTGGCGATAAAGCAACATGTCCAACTCATAAAGTTACCGCAACGATTGTATCTGGTGACCCACATATGAATATTTTAGGCAAACTGGCAGCACGTGCTGGAGATAGTTTGTCTTGCGGTTGCAAGCTTTTACCAAAGCAAAGTTTGGTAGTTCAGGATAATGGGGGGGGTAATTCAACAGCTTCAAAAAGTAATGCTGAAAACTTCCTACCTATTGAAAATTTTGGGCATAGATTTTTATTAAAAGATCAACTGACAGATGCACCACTCACAGGTGTTTGTTATGAAATAGTAAAAAATGGTGAAACGATACATGGCAAAACTGATAAACAAGGTTTCACTGAACTAATCACAAATACTAATAGCGAAGAGATCACAATTAATATTATTTATGAGGAACATACACATGGATAAAAATCCAGTGAAGCAATCGGCTAAAATCATTGTAGCAAATGCGAAAGCAAAGCTGACTAAATTGAAAAATAACCAACCTCATCCAACGACTGAAATAAAAATTGAAACTAAAAGAAAATTAACTTCTGGCGAAATTAAAATGTGCCAATTGGTTTTTAAAGATGCTATTGATTACTCAAAAGTATGGATTCATATCGGAGGGTATATTCACAATGCGACAGGTAATGCGATGACACCTGCTGGTGAAATCATGCTTCCTAAAAAATCCTATGATGTGAATCCTGATTTTAGTAGATCTCCAGGCGAAGATAGACATTGGTTCATACATGAAATGGTCCATGTTTGGCAGTATCAACTAGGGACCCCTAATGCTTGGTATGGATTAAAACAATTATGTAAAGGTGGCTATACTTCTTTAGTTAATTCAGTTGATTCAGATGAAGATGAATTAAAAGCTTATGATACAGATATCACGGGACGAGATTTTGGAAAGAAATTTAATGAATTCAATTTTGAACAACAAGGACGCTTAATTGAACTTTGGTTTGATGCTTGCTATTTACAAAATGTGAGGCCTTCAAGATTACATCACCAAAAAAGTCTGAAGCTTCTAGGTCATGTTGAAAGAATTTTGAGAGATTTCATCCTCAACCCATATGATAAGTCGTTATTACCAAGGTCTTAAAATATGAAATCAAAATATTATCAGCTGCTTATCATGTCCATTTTAGCCATAACTACAATCGGATGTAATCCTCAAAGCAAGGACTTAAAAGTAATACTCAAACAAAATAACTTATGTGTTTTCACTGATAATCCAAAGACTAAATATGGATTTGAAAATAGCATTTTAATTTCTACTGGCAAAGTTGATTACTCAAAAGAATTTACAAGTAATTATGAACAACTCTATAAGAACGGCATGTTACCTATAGATGAAAGTACATGTATAAAAATTCCTGTAAATGTTTTAGAAAGAAATGTTGTCTATAAAATAACTCTGGAAACAAACAAAATATATCATGCAGATGTTTGTGTAATTGATAAAGAAAACCACGTGGAAGTCAAACATATTGAGGCAGGTAAATCTACATGTGACTAAATTTAAAAATGAAATGAGGCCCTGAGCAATTAGGGCTTTCGATGTAAAAAACAGACAATATAATAGAGATTCAAATAATGTCGGTAAACAGAACTTATATTAAATTTATCTGTTCCCCTCTGTTTATGCTTTTCATGAATGGCTGTGCAAATACACAAGTAGATAAGGATAGAGAAGCAATAATTAATGCGAGTCGTGGCGCGGTTAATATGCTTATTATCGATCAACCAGTGTATAAGAATGCTATTTCGACTGAGTCAAATAAGGTTACAAGAGCATTATTGGTAACTACACTTCGAAAAGTGGGTATTTTGCAAGAGCTTGAAAAGGTGATTGGAAAAAATTATGTAATTGAGGAAAGCCTTTCCTTAGCTCAACTAAATAAACTTTGTTGGACAACCAAATTTCTTCTATATTATAAAAAAGATATCCCGCAAGAAGCTCAGGCCGCCTATAGTGATGTTTACTCTTGGATTGATACCAAACAAACTGCTTGGACGAAAAAACTCAACAGTGCGTATACTAAAGATGAACTCGGTGATGATGATTGCCGAAAGTAATTAATAAAAAAAGCCCTAATTATTTAGGGTTTTTTTTAAAAATATCTTCGGCAGTGGGTATGTCTATGAAAATTTTAGGATTACTTATTTTGCTTTTATCAACTCATGTTTTTGCAACCTCGAATCCATATAGAGGTAGTGAAGTAAATATAGAAATAAAAAATGACACGCCGTGCTTTTATATTGATGATATGGAGCAAAAAGGTGTATTTAGTATTGTTTTATTAAATTTATCTAGAAATAGTAAAGATTATTGGAGTTATGACAGTTCTTTCGACAAGAGTTATCCAACGAAAAACAATTGTGTTGTTCTTAATGGAAAGAACTTTAATGGCTTTAAATCCTTAAAGGAAAATACCCCTTACAGTATAACGTTGGGAGGAGTAAAAACAGCTTACAATAGGGATTTCTGTATTACAAGAAGATCTAAAAAGCTTGTGATACAAGATTTAAGAGCAACACAGTGTGTGGATAGAAAACTTAGTTTTTGGGACAATTTAAAAAATTATTTATATAAATAAGCAAGGGTTTGATTGTTCAAGTTTTTTTGCAAGACATATTTGATAGAGCTATATCAGCAGCAAGACGTAAAGTATGAAAAAGCAGATGGCACTATTTATTATTCTTTACTCTATTTAAACAAGATCAATCGCGTTGAAGTGAATGGGACTGATCAATCTTTATTACGCCCGAAAGGGCGTTTTCTATTGTGATTATTTAAATACTTTAGATTTATTTTTACGCATTTAAAAAGATGATTATTAACGTAGGTAGTATTTATTTAAAATTTTAGGTGAATTTTATATTAATTATTGGGATGATAATGGGGTTGGTAAATATATACCTTTATTGTACTTAATAAATTTAAAAATTTGCGTGGAACATAAATGAATACGGTGATGAAACAAGCTTTAGTAATAACTACTTTCAGTGCAGCAGTAATATTGACTGGGTGTGGTAAATCTAAGCCAGAACCAAAATCAAAAACAGACAAAGTTGAGGTAATTTCCGATTGGAGCTGTACGCACCCTGACAATTTAAATCAGATTCAAACTTCATTGAAGAAAGAGTATCTGAAACAAATCGAACGTGGTTTAAGACAAAGTGAATATCAGGTTGATGCGGATATCCTTAATAAAATTAATCAAGGTTTGAAGTTTGAAATTAAAAATATTCGTACTTTACCATTAGAAGACGATAGCCAAAAAAACACACAATTAAGTTGTCAAAGCCAATTGATCATTTCACTGCCGAAAGGTTTACAACAGCGTGCGGAAAAAGCATATATTGAACAACTGCGCCATTCTAATAAAGAATCGGATACGCTCAATGACTATTTCTCAGATAATGAATCATCTTTGACCCTTGAAAATGACCAATTGAAAGGTGAATTTTTCTATAACATCACAAAAACAGATAAAGAGGGTTTGGTATTCGACTTACCAAGTCAAAACGCTGTGATTGAAGGATTAGTTTTTGTTGCAACCAAGGCTGTGCAATATGCTGCTTATGTGAAAGAAAATCAGTCGCTTGAAGAAAGTATTGAAGAAAATCAACAAATGTCTGAGCAAAATAATGAAGAGCAGACTGCTTTGGCTCAGGAAGCCATGGATGTTCGTAAAAAAGAATTAGATAGCGACAAAGCTAAGCAAGTGGAACGCTTAAATCAGACTTGGGATAAATTGAGTGCCGATAAAAAAACTCAATTTAAACAAGATCAATCGGATTGGTTTAAAAAACGTGATGTTGAGTGTAAGGTGCTGGCACAAAAAAGTGTTCATGACATTGCTGAAAAAGATTTAGAAACCTATCAAAAACAATCGGATTATTGGACTGCTGACATGCGCAAGCAAAACCAAGAGATGCAATATACACAGTGCTTTATTCAAAAAACGACAGAGCGAACGGTTTATTTAAATAATTTAAATTAATCTGAAACTTTATGCAGATGCTTGGTCAATCGTGTTGAAATAGATGGGATTGATCAATTACAGCTAAGTATTCTGATTTTATAAGTGAGGACTTTGCCTCAAGATTTATACAAAAATTAAAGTGCCCGTAAGGGCGTTTTTTTATAAAATAAAAACGATAAATTGATTGTGTGACTCATTTCACAGTGCTGGAAATTTGTTACAACTATTAAAATCCAATGAGTGATTTTGATTCTACAATGATGCGGTTTTTTCGAAGACTGGTTAGCGGAAGTAGGTTTTAAAATGGCTCATGCTCATCACGCAGTTCATGCACATGTTCATCATACCGAAGTGAGAAAAGAAGAAAGTTCTCAGGATGATTTAAAAATGAAAGTGATGTTAAGAAAAGCAGCTTCGACGACTGAAAAACATAAAAAATCTGATGCGAAAAGACATCATTCTAAAGATCAAAATATTAATTTGCATAAGTTCTCAAATAAGCTTGAAAGTATGTCCGCCATGCATAGTAAAGAGAAATGTGCCAAGAACATCCGTATTGCTTTAGAAGCTGCAGGCGCCGATGTATCTAAGCATCCAGTCGCTGCATCTGACTGGGGACATACGCTTGAGAAGAACGGCTATAAGAAAATTAAACCTGCTTTTAATCGCCCTCAAGAAGGCGATATCTACATTATTGAGCGAACAAGTGGCCACACATATGGTCATATTGCGGGATACACTGGGAATGGTTGGTTCTCAGATTTTCGCCAAAAAACCTATGCGGTCTATAAAGAAAAAGACGTGAAATATAGCTACTATCGTCTCGATTCTTAAGCGAGTACGACATAGTCTGTCGGGGCCTGTCAAAATCTCTTTCCAAATTTGGCTTCTGGCACAGTAACGCACTTGAAAAGTAGGAGGGGAAACATCACATTAGGTATTCAGTATTAAGCCATGTCTGCCGATAGTGAATCAAAACGCTCGTCCACATATTGAAAAAATTTTAGCCCATATGACCCAACTTCCAGGCGTTTATAAAATGCTAGGGAAAGAGGGCGAATTGTTATATGTCGGCAAAGCAAAAAACCTAAAGAATCGGGTATCGAGTTATTTTGTTAAAACAATTGAGCATCCTAAAACTCAGGCCTTAGTTGCCAGAATTTATGATATTGAAACTTTAGTCACTCGTTCAGAAACCGAAGCATTACTTTTAGAACAAAATTTAATTAAACAACATCGTCCGCCTTATAACATCATGCTGCGGGACGATAAGTCGTATGTCTATATTTTTGTTTCATCAGATAAGCCTTATCCTCGGCTTGCTAGCGGTCGTGGCAAAGGCAAGCACCAAATTGGTAAGTTCTTTGGACCTTATCCAAGTGCCTATAGTGCCCGTGATACTTTACTCGTTCTACAAAAGCTTTTTAATGTACGTCAGTGTGAAAATAGCTACTTTGCACAGCGTAAGCGTCCGTGTTTGCAATATCAGATCAAGCGTTGTTCCGCACCTTGTGTAGGTCTGATTTCACCCGAAGATTATAAAGAAGACGTTAATAACAGTATTCGCTTTTTGCAAGGCGATACCAAAGAGTTAAATCAAGAGCTTATTGCAAAAATGGAACAAGCAGCGGCTGAACTTGAATTCGAAAAAGCTGTTTTTTATCGGGACCGATTGTCTTTACTTCGTGAAGTCCAAGCACAACAGGCTGTTTTTAAGGTTAAAGGTGAGGCGGATATTCTGGCAATTGCATATCAAGCAGGCGTGACATGCGTGCAGATTATGTATGTGCGCAATGGGCGAATGTTAGGTGGCAAAAGTTATTTTCCAGACATGCTCGGTGATGACCTTGGCCAAATGCTCAGTGACTTTATGGCAAACTTTTACTTTCAGGTTGCCGATGAAGTCCCAAATGAACTTATCGTGAATATTGCATTGCCTGACCGTAAAGAATTAGAAGAAGCGTTGGTACAGCAGTTTGGTAAGAAAGTCCAAATTAAGAGTAGTGTGCGAGAAACTCGTGCCGAGTGGCTAGAGCTAGCTGAAATGAATGTTCAACATGCCATTAAGGGGCAGTTGAGTAACCACTTAGAACTCAATGAGCGTTTCCATCAGTTAGAGCAAGTGATTGGAAGGCCTGTCGATCGTATCGAATGTTTTGATATTAGTCACACCATGGGCGAAGCCCCAATTGCGTCGTGTGTGGTGTTTGACCAAGGTGGTGCTCGTAAGCGTGACTACCGCCAATTTGCCATTCAAGATATTACTGGTGGTGATGATTACGCTGCCATGCGCCAAGCCTTAACACGACGTTATAAAAAAGCCATATTGCCTGATTTGCTGTTGATTGATGGTGGGAAAGGGCAACTTCACATGGCAATGGATGTCATGCAAGAGCTTGGACTTGACGCTTTTATGGTGGGTGTATCTAAAGGCGAAGGGCGTAAACCGGGTCTTGAAACCCTGCATTTTACAGATGGCACGAAAATCCAGTTACCAGAAGATCATAAAGCATTGCACTTGATTCAACAGGTGCGTGATGAAGCCCATCGCTTCGCAATTACTAAACACCGAGCTAAACGTGATAAACGCCGTAGTACATCGGTTTTAGAAGCAATTCCGGGGTTGGGTCCAAAGCGCCGTCGAGATTTATTAACTCATTTTGGTGGGATTCAAGGTGTTTTAAAAGCATCTGAAAAAGAGCTTACGCTTGTGCCCGGTTTTGGTGAGATGATGGCCAGAACGATTTATAAAATTCTGCATGAATAAGCATCGTTTTAAAGGTGGAGTGACAAAATAACTCGCCAATTACTAGAGGATTGACCATTCACATTCCAGTCAAAATGATGAAAGATCATGCTTAATACTACTTTCGTTTTAGGGAAAGGAATGTCTTTGCTGCAATTATTTGAAGAAATAAAACAAAAGGAATGGATTGAAATACCCGAAGGGTGGTTGCAAGGACGGACAGTGTTTGGCGGTCTTGTTGCGGGACTGCTGATGCAAAAAGCCTGCTGCAATATTCAAGATCCTAATAAAAGATTATTAAGTTGTAGTATCACTTTTGTGGGACCTGTACAGCAGGGGCCTGCTCAATTGACTATTGAAATTTTAAGAGAGGGAAAGTCGGTCACTACACTTGAAACCCGTTTATGGCAAGATGGCGCGGTACAAACCATTTTGGTTGCAAGCTTTGGTGTGCCTCGTGCGTCGAATATTGAAGTACGCCAAGAACCTATGGTTCCAGTATATGCACAGCCAGAAGACTTACAGCCTCTTCCTTTTGCTAGACAAATGCCAGAATGCTATCAACATTTTGATGTATGCTGGGCAGAAGGTCATCATCCTGTTACAGGAAGTCAGTATCCTGACTTTGGAGGATGGTCGAGGTTCTCTCCAGAGAAGCATGAAAATCGTCAAATGACATTGCCCGATTTAATTGTTTTGATGGATATTTGGCCGCCTGGTGTATTGCCGATGTTTAAACAAGTTGCTCCTGCAAGTTCTTTAACTTGGCACATTACCTATGTCCATCCGTTTCGACATAAATTGTGTGACTGGTTTAAATATAAAGTGGTGACTGAATATGCCGGTGAAGGTTATTCCACAGAATATGCCCATCTTTGGGACCAAAATGATCATTTAATTGCAATTTTACGGCAAACTGTTACGGTATTTACTTAAGCAGTCCACTTCCTCGATTCATATATTTCGTATAAAGTGGCTGTTACAGATAGATACAATATTGAAGAAAGTATTTTTGTCTGTTACAAGATGCATGAAGACTAAATTGGCGGTGTTTATGACCACAGGGCGAATCCTGAATATCCCAAATATCCTAACGTTGGCGCGTATCGCGCTTATTCCTGTATTTTTGGTGATTGTGTATTGGCCGCCTGCAATGGGTATTGGTGAGCAAACAGGAAATATGAGTCGTCATATTATCTTGACGGCTATTTTTGTGTTGGCTGCTATTACCGATTGGTTTGATGGCTATTTGGCACGAACTTTAAACCAAACTTCAGCATTTGGCCGTTTTTTAGATCCAGTTGCAGATAAGCTCATGGTGGCGGCAGCACTTATTGTTTTAGTGCAGTGGAATCCAACCATATCAATGGCTTTTGCGGCAATTGTCATTATTTCACGGGAAATTACAGTTTCTGCTTTACGTGAGTGGATGGCAGAACTTGGCGCAAGAACGAGTGTGGCTGTATCGACAGTAGGCAAATATAAAACAGCTTTTCAAATGATTGCCATTAGTGTGTTTCTACTCAATTGGCAGCCTTTGGAGATGTTGGCTTACGCGTTGTTATATACCGCCGTCATTCTGACTTTATGGTCAATGTTTATTTACCTAAAAGCAGCTTGGCCTTATTTAAAGCAACCTTAAGCTCAGATTGAATGATTAAGCCTTTCTATAATGAAAGGCTTTTTTATTTTCGAAAGTGCAAGAATCGGGTCGTCATGGGGCTTTAGCTACTTTAATGTAAGATATGAGTGCTAAGGAGGTGACACATGCAAATGCTTTCTTCTCGGCAATTTGCTGTAATTGCCAATGTAATTGAATATTTATATGAACATCTAGACCAGCAACCCAGTCTGGACGATGTTGCGAGTCATATGAATTTAAGTTCAGGTTATATCCAACGACAGTTTCAAGAATGGGTGGGTATTAGCCCGAAAAAATTTGTCCAATATATGAGTTTGCAGCAGGCTAAATATTATTTGCTGCAAAAGCGAAGCTTATTGGAAACTGCTTTAAACACGGGTTTGTCGGGTACTGGTCGTTTACATGATCTGTTTATTCAGCTCGAAGGGATGACGCCGGGTGAATATAAACAGCAAGGCGAAGGGGTTATTCTTAATTATTCGGTTGAGACAAGCCCGTTTGGTGAGTTGTTAGTTGTAAGTAGTGAAAAGGGTATATGTTCGATTCGTTTCATAGAGTCGAGTGAAAATATTGAAGATTTAATTAAGCAGTATTTTCCAAAAGCTCAATTGAAAAATCAGTCGCCAATTTGGCATCAACAAGTTGCAGAGTGGTTCGAACAGGATTTTTCACAACACTTACAGCAGAAACTCCCTATTAATTTGGGTGGAACCCCATTTCAATTACAAGTCTGGGAAGCGTTACTGACTATTCCAGAAGGTCAATTACGAACCTATCAAGATATTGCAGAGCAAATTGGCAAACCTAAAGCAGTCAGAGCGGTTGCTACAGCAATTGGACAAAATCCGATTGCATATTTGATTCCTTGCCATCGAGTGATTCGTGCAACTGGAATGGTTGGAGAATATCATTGGCAAAAGGGGCGTAAATTGGCATTGTTGGCTTGGGAGATGTCAAAGCAACATGGAGAGACCGCATGACCTTGGATTTATTTTCTCCAGAGCCTTGTGAGAATTTATTACCCTATGATGGTGAAGTTCAGGACTATGGTTGTATTTTAAGTCCAGAAGAAGCTGAACAATATTTTCACTATCTTTACCAACACCTCGCGTGGAAACATGACGAGGCTAAGTTGTATGGCAAGCACTTTATAACAGCTCGAAAAGTTGCATGGTATGGAGATGATTACTACCAATATAAATATTCGGGTGTCGCACGTGATTCTTTGCCGTGGGACAAAGCACTTGCCAAACTAAAACAATTGGTAGAGCAGCGACTTTCAGAAAAATTTAACTCATGTTTAGCAAATCTTTATGAAGATGGAACGCAAGGCATGGCTTGGCATAGTGATTCGGATGTGTCTTTGGCAAGAACCACAACAATTGCATCTTTGAGTTTTGGAGCTACCCGTAAATTTTCTTTTAGGCACATTCAGAGTAAAGAGAAAGTCGAATTGTGGCTACAACCAGGTCAACTCATCGTAATGCGTGGCGAGACGCAACAACATTGGCAACATCATTTAAATCGCTCAACAAAGATTTTACAGCCGCGTATTAATCTTACTTTTAGGCAGTTTCAGTTTTTATAAAAATTGGGCAAGAAAAAAGCCCATGATGGCAACATGAGCTTATTCCTCTGAGGGGGATGCTTCTATTGATGAGCTGCTGATGAAAAGAATCACCAATAGGAGCTAAAATCATAATATGAGAATATTGCGGGATATTCAATGTATTAAAATGTAAGAAAAGGTTAAATTATCATAAGGCGGAGTTTTAGATTTCACCTTTTTCAGATAACTCCATAAAACGTTGCTCAATAAGTGCTGCATTTTCTTGCAAAATTTCGATGAGCTTTTCAACATTTAAAAAATCAAAACGATTTTTAGAAGCTACCAAAGTTAAAGCTAAAGGCACTTCTTTGTTCGAAAAACGAACAGGGACAGCAAGGCCAGAAACATTCGGATCAATCTCACCTTGTGAGAAATAGAACCCTTGTTTTTTAATTTTACGCATACGCTGAATAAAGCTCGGTTCATCTTCAGCAAAACCGGATTGTTTTAATTCTTGCTGGTAACGATGATAGTAGTCCTGCATTCGTTGTTTACTTAAATGGGAAACCATTGTTTTTGGAGATGATCCAACGTAAATCGGTCTTGGGCAGCCTCGGCCGTATGAAAGTAATTCGGTGTCTTTGAAAATTTCATGATGAATGTCGATGCAATAGTCATCGTTTAAATAGGTGAGCAAGCAGCACAGTTCGGTACGCTCTACAATATTTCGCATAAATGGTGTACTGATTTGAACCAGAGGGTCTGTTGTTCTTGATACATAGTCAAGAACTGCAATTTTTGAGCCTAAGGTATAATCGCCAGACGTTCCATTAATGCGTTTTAATAGATCGGTAGACACTAGTTCTTTGAGATAACGGTAGCTGGTTGGTTTAGACAAGCCAAGTTCTTCGCAAATAATATCGACATTAATTATTGGACGCGAAACTGAAAATAGGTCCAATACGGTTAAAATTTTGCCAAAACTTGAAATTGCCATAGTGTCTTGTTCGTATCCTTTAACAATGAATCATCTTTGAGTTTTTATAACAGAAAAAAAGAAAATTTGTCTCAATTCTAAAATAAATGCCTAATTTGAGTATTTTACTCTGACAAAGAGAAAACTTCTCTTGGCTTATACATCATATACGATAATCAAAAAACATATCAAATTATCAAATAGAGATATTTTAGTTGACTAAATCGCTTTATTTTGAAAAAATTGCCAAACAAAATATCTAATCGAGAAATTGGTCGGTTCTAGGCAAATTTCTTGATACCTCTTCTTTCCAAAGTTTGGCTGTTTAAATAACGTCCTAACTGAAATCATCTGGGCCAATCAGGCAGGATGTGGAAAAACCATTGTATTGAAGGATGCTCCTCATCTCATTTGCTTTTAGGCAAATGGCAAAGTTTTGTTGTCTTTAGAAAAGGCAATTTAACCTTGAAGAGCATGCTCATCAGTTCAAATCTGTATTTGAGATGAGTTCATGTTATTAAAGCAAATACTGGCGTTTCGCCCGAGTAGGCTTGATCTGATCTTTGCCTTAAAAACATTTATTGCCGGAATGTTGGCATTATTTGTTTCATTTGAATTAGATCTGATTAACCCGATGTGGTCGATTGGTACAGTCCTGATTATTGCCAACCCTTATTCAGGAATGGTGTCTTCTAAGTGTGTCTACCGTGTTATAGGGACGATGGGTGGGGCAGTGGTTGCCTTAACGCTAACACCACATCTCATTAATACACCTTGGTTGTTTACCGTAGTGTTGTCTTTGTGGGTGGGTTTTGCACTTTATGTGTCTTTACTGGACCGGACTCCACGCAGTTATGCTTTTATGCTGGCGGGTTACTCGACAGCCATGATTGTCTTCAATTCGATTACGTATATTGATCAATACAATATTTTTGATATTGCTTTAGCTCGGGTCATCGAGATTTCGATTGGGGTGATTTCAAGTGCTGTGGTTTCTGCCACTATTCTTCCAATGCACATTGGTTCTGCGATTAAACAGCGCGTCATCAAAACGCTTAAAGATACAGAAAATCTATTTGCTAATTTATTAAAGGCTGACCCTCAGCAGAACAATACTCAACTTTTAGCCACTATTACTCGCGACACCACAGATATTCATGCTTTGGCAGTACATTTGAGTTATGAGAAGGGGGAGTTGCACGGCATGACCAAACCCTTGCAGGAAATGCTTCATCAAATCTCAATGGTGGTTGCTAATCTGGTTGCTTTATCTGAGCGTATTAAGCAGCTTCAAGAACTTCGGTTTATCGAAACGCATTCAGAAAAACTGCAACAGCTTTCAACGCATGTTGTACATTTTCTGGAGCAAAAAGATCTGATTATTGATGAAAATATTTTGCAGTTACCAGATGAGTTTGAAAGTGATTTCTTCAGTTTGATGGAATCGGCTTCTACACATCAGCAAGTTTTAGTCGCAGCCATGAAAATGGATGTACGTCATTTCATTAGTAATGTTTTAGCGGTTAAAGTCTTGTGGCAACGAATTCAGCAAGGCAATAAAGAAATTCCTGACAACATTACGCCAATGACCACCAAATATCCAAGTTTACATCGTGACCATGGTGTGGCTATCCGAGGTGGTATTAGTGCAGTGCTCATTACATTTATTGTGACTGGGGTATGGATTATTTCGGGCTGGAAAGCTGGATTTATGATGGCGCAAATGGGCGCAGTAACAGCCTGTATTTTAACGGCCTTAGATAACCCTGTTCCGGTTTTGCGTATTTTTATCTGGGGTAGTATTGCTTCAGCAGTTTTAGTCTTTGTTTATGCATTTGGTATTTTCCCTCATGTCACCACATTCTGGGAACTTGGACTGGTTTTATTACCGATGTTCCTGTTTGCAGTGTCTATGATGGCCAACCAGATGCTTATGCCAGTAGGCATGGTGTTAGGCATTAATACCATGATGGGGCTAAATCTACATAATGCTTATAGCATGGATGCGGTGTCTTATCTTGATGGTTCTTTTGCCATGATCTTAGGTGTCTTAGTGTCTTTGGTTGTGATTGATGTTGTTCGTGCAATGTCTCCAGACACCAGTGCTAGCCGTATTTTAGCGTTGCATTATCGTGCAATGAGACAGGCAATCTATTTGCCTTATGGCCTTGATTTTAAAGTTCATCTACGCAGCATGCTAGACCGAATTGGAATTCTTAACAGTAAAGTAGTCCAATCTAATGAGATTAAAACTTCAATTCATCAAGCATTGATTGAGTCGAGCAGTATTGTTGATTTAAGTAGATTACAAGAACTGGCAAATCTGTCTCTTCAAAATTCAGAGCTGGCTCATCACATTGGAAATCTGCAACAAAATCTAGATGAACTCTTCAGAGCCAAAGAAAATGATGTAGATAATACGGTGGTTTTGGTTGAGCAAATCCATCGCGCTTTATTTGAATTAAAACAGCTTGCTTCAAATATTGAAGATATGACGATGCGACAAAGATTACTCATTTCACTTAACAATATTGCTTATAGCATGTGTCATGTTTCATCAGATCAAATGAATGAGAACAGTACCTTGAGAGGAGCCACAGCAAATGGGTGAGTTTAATGTTTATGGTATTTACGTGCCTTCTTTGCTCGTTCAAGCCCTCTTGGCATATATATGTTTTCGTGGGTTAAGTCCTTTGACCAACAAGTGGATTGCACAAGGTTGGATTGCATTACCTAGTATTTTCAATTTGTGCTTTTACCTTTTATTGCTTTTGGTCATACATCAAATTTTTGTTGGGGTGGGTGCATAGAGATGATTGCGAAATTAAAGATTGAGTTAGGTGAGTGAAATGAATCAGGTGGATTTGAAAAAGGTCATCCGTCCAGTAATTTTGATTGTCGCATTAATGGTGGCGGTCTATACCATTGTGCATTTGTGGAACTACTATAATGCAGCGCCGTGGACACGCGATGGTCGAGTGCGTGGTGACGTTATTCAAGTATCTTCGGATGTAGCGGGCCTTGTCACAGAAGTATTGGTTCAAGATAACCAGACTGTAAAAAAAGGTCAGGTGCTCTTTAAAATTGATGTTTCTCGCCGTGCTTTAGATGTCGAACAGGCAAAATCGGATTTAGCAAAAGCAAATGCAGCCTTTGCTCAAGCGCAGGCTGGTTTGGCACAAGCAAAAGCAAACTTGATTAAATCAGCCAGTAATATCAAATTGGCCGAGAAAAATGCGGGTCGTTATTCGAACTTAATGGATGGTGCTATCTCTAAACAAGAACAAGACCAAGTGTTTGCCACACGTGATCAATCCCTTGCAGAGCATGAGCAACTCCAAGCAGCAATTCAGCAGGCTGAAGCAACTGTTAAGCAACAACAGGCTCTCATTGAGGTTGCAACAAGTAATGTACATTTGGCTGAGCTTAATATGCATCGTGCCGCGGTAATTGCCCCAGCTGACGGTACTTTATCTAACTTTGATATGCGTCCAGGTAACTATGTTCAAGTGGGGCAGGCTGTTGCAGCATTGCTTGATCGTAAACAGCTCTATGTGGTGGGTTATTTTGAAGAGACCAAGTTAAATCGTATTCATGTCGGTGATCAGGCTACTGTGCAATTAATGGGCGATAACCAGAAAATTAAAGGTCATGTACAAGGTATTGCATCGGGTATTGAAGACCGTGAGCGCTCAAGCAGCTCTAAACTTCTTGCGAATGTAAATCCAACTTTTAGTTGGGTTCGTTTAGCGCAGCGTGTGCCTGTGAAGATTGTGTTAGATGAAACACCGAAGAATGAACTTGCTTTTGTCTCTGGACGAACTGCGACTGTGCATATCGTTGAAAAATAAAATCGAAGTGATTTAATTAAAAAAGCATGTAGTTTTAATTACATGCTTTTTTGTTTTATGGCGTTAATCCAACTGGATTTCGATACCAACTTTGAATGAGTAGCGCAGCAGCAAAACTATCTGCCGAGAGCTTTTTTGCTCGGCCTTGTTCTTGGTAAAAACCTAGTTCTTCTCGCGCTTCACGTGTAGTTAAACGCTCATCTACCATCAACGTTTCTATGTTGGTTTGATGGCGTAAACGTCTCGCAAATTTGCGAGCACGTGTAGAGAGTTCGGACTCACTATCATCCATATTTAATGGCAGGCCAACCAAGAATAAGTCGGGTTGCCATTCTTTCGCAATTTTTAAGAGCTGATCCCAGTTTGGAATACCATCTTTCATGACAAATAGAGGGAGAGGATTGGCACTTTCAATTGAAGACTGGCCAATCGCCATTCCCATTTTTTGAGTACCAAAGTCAAAAGCCATAATCGATTTTGATTGTGTTTCGGTCATTAAGCGTGTCCGATTTCAGATGCAAGCCACGCACGATCTACACCAATTTTTTTATAAGCTGCATCCCAACGATCGTCATAAGGCAGGTTAAAAATCAGATCCATATCGGCGTCACAAATGAGCCAGTCACCACGCGTAATTTCGTCTTCTAACTGATTTTTGCTCCAGCTCGCATAGCCTAGAGCGATCTGATATCGACCTACACCTTCGTTATGGGCAATCGCATCAAGAATATCTTTACTGGTGGTAATACAAACATTTTCACCTACAGCAATAGATGAATGCCATGTTGGTTGACCAGTATGAAGAACAAATCCAGCTTCAGGACGTAAAGGGCCACCTTGTAAAACCGCATGTGGATTTACATTGTCTGCTTCAATGTCGAGGTCATGAAGTAATTCTTTAATTTGAATACCAGAAGGACGATTAATAATAATGCCTTGAGCACCTTCTTCATCATGACGGGCAAGATAAATTACAGTGTTTGCGAAAAAGTCATCTGCCATTTCTGGCGGGGCAATCAGACAACGGTGAGTCAGATATTGTTTGGTCACCTAAGCGGTTCTCCCTCAAAAAATGTCACTAGAGGGCCTCTCGACCCTTTTATCTATATAGGTTCTTTTTATCAACATACAAGAGTTAATCGGATTTCGCCAATCTTTTTCTCTCATTTTCTTTATTAATTTGAAGAAGCCTGAAATTTAAGTTGGCGTAATTGTTTTGCGTGCTGCAAGGTTGTTTCATTAATTTCAACACCACCTGACATGCGAGCTAGCTCAAAAATGATTTGATTTTCATCAAGTTCTACAATTGTACTGCTGGCTGGGTCAGTTTGTTGTTTTTTCACTAATAAATGCTGATCAGACTGTGCAGCAACTTGTGCTTGATGAGTAATACATAAGAGCTGGACATGTTGAGCTAAGTCAGCAAGTAAACGTCCTACAACTTCTGCGGTGCCACCACTAATCCCGACATCGATTTCATCAAACACCAAAACTTCGGATTCGGTTTTTTCAGCATTCATGACTTGCATGACGAGTGCAATACGAGAAAGCTCACCACCTGAGGCCACTCGTGCCAATGGTTGTGGAGGAATACCCTTGTTGGCAGTAAATAAAAGTTGAATAAAGCTTAAACCTTCTGCACCCGGTTGTTCTAATGGTTCAAACTTAAACTCGAAGTGTGCCTCTGGTAACGCTAAAGGTTTCACTTGTTCAGTTAATTGTTTAGCAAGCGGAGAGGCAGCTTCACGACGAATATTGTCTAAATGCTGAGCTTTTTCTAAAAACTCCTCATGCGATTTTTCAACTTGCTCTGCCAGTGTTTCTGGGTCTTCAAGTTGATGCAATTGCTCAAGCTCACGTTGCCAACCTTCATATTCTTCTTTAAGTGTTTCTGGTTGAGTTCGATATTTACGTGCCAGACGATGAAAAACCTCAAGTTTAGTATTGAGTTCTTCCATTCGCTCAGGATCAAAACTTTGACGATCAATAAATTGACGCAAGTTTGCCGTTGCATCATCTATTTCACTTTGGGCATTCAATAAAGAATTATAAATTTCAGAAAGGTGTTCGCTACGGCCCGCGTGGGACTCTAATCTGCGAATAATCGAAGATATTTCTTGAGTAATGTTTTGCTCAGCTTCATCTAAAACATTTAAGCTATAGCTACAGTCTTGCATGATATGTTCATGATGACTAAGACGATCAAACTCTTGCTCAATTTCTTTATAGTCGGTTTGAATGACCTCTTCGAGTTCCTCGATTTGATGCTCTAAAGTGCCAATACGTTGCAAACGTGTTGCTTGTGCATCTAAGGCTGCTTGGTGCAAACGAATCGTGCGTTGCCACATACTATAGGCTTCACGTACATCATTCGCTTCAACGTAAAAGTTGTTATAACGATCTAACCAATGCTTTGGATAAGGCGGTTCAAGAAGTTGCTGCTGGCTGTGCTGACTATAGAGTTGAACGAGCAAACGGCCTAACTCTTTGAGTTCAGATAAACTGCTCGGGCGGCCATTGACCCATGCTTTACTACGACCAGTTGCAAAAATAACACGACGTAAATGAATTTCCCCTGAATCATCATCTAGCTCGTGTTCGTGTAGCCATTTTGCTTCAGGGCTATTATTTTGATAGGTAAAAACGGCGGTGATATCTGCTTTGTCCGAACCATAACGGACATAATTTGTATCTGTACGTTCCCCTAGACAGGCAGAAAGTGCATCCAGTAATAATGATTTTCCGGCACCTGTTTCGCCTGTTAGAACATTAAATCCCTGTTCTATATCAATAGCTAAATGATCAGCTAATGCAAAATTAATTAAAGTTAAATGTGTGAGCATAAACGCATCCAACGCGCCAAATTATGGGTTAAAGATAGAGAAGTTTTGAATTTGCTACAAGTGATCTATTATTCTAACTGAAATTATAGAACAGCAAGATTGCGGATATTTACAATAAAAAAAACATTAAGCTTACCGAAACAGCCCATAAGGATGATCCAACAGTTAAGCATATTTCTAATTCGTGATGCCGACTCCATTGTGTCGTACCGTGAAAAGGCGGCTGTAGATGCATGGCTCAAGAGTGATAAATGGTTTCATTTAATGCGAGATAGTTATTCTCATACCGAGCTAATTCTGGCTGGAATGTGGGGCGGATGTACAGGGATTTTTCATAATATTGAAGCACATATCAGAGATTATGTTGCCACCGGACGTTATCTGGATAAACGGGTGATGGATCAGCATTTTTTGCGTTATGGTATTTAGCTTACTTTGAAACAAAGTGTGCTGATACACGATAGCCAGAGATGCGATTCAGATGCTGTCTTTTCAGCTTACAATCTGTGCTAATGCAAATGGTAGCGAAAATTTTTATGTCGGAATAAATGATGGTTGACCAGGAAAGTTGCCCATCCAACAGTACAAAGAGTGAGTTGGGTACTTCTAGGTGAAAATTAGGTCGAAGTTTGCAAATACGATGACATTATGTCGAATAGTCGAAATATTGAGATTAACTTACCACATGCTTTTGCCAAAAAAATCAGGCGCGGCCGTGGAAATTACAAGTCTATCCGTATGAAAACTGATTGATTAGTTATTTAGGCACAATTAAACTACATTCATCATAATTTATATAAATATGGCATTATCTGGAGAATGTGCATGAGTACAAACCAATTTGATCATGTAACGGTCATCAAAAAATCAAACGTTTATTTTGGTGGAGCATGTATCAGCCATACCGTGCAATTTGAAGATGGAACGAAAAAAACACTAGGTGTTATTTTGCCAACTGAGCAACCTTTAACTTTTGAAACACATGTTCCTGAGCGTATGGAAATTATTTCAGGTGAATGTCGTGTAAAAATTGCGGACGGTAGTGAAAGTGAGCTATTTCGTGCTGGCCAATCATTTTACGTGCCTGGGAATAGTGTTTTCAAAATCGAAACTGATGAAGTGCTTGACTACGTGTGCCATTTAGAAGGCTAAGAAATTCCTGTTTAAATCGGGTACACTATGCCCAAAGAAATCCTGCGAAGTTGGCTTTGCAGGATTTTTATTTTTTTGCTCAAACGTTGTTAGAGGTCATGCATGGCAAAACAGGAATATTATTATGGCGTTCATTCAGTGGAGTCATTGCTAGAACTTGAGCCGGAGCGTGTGCTAACCCTGTTTACTTTAAAAGGACGGGATGATCAGCGTTTGCAAAAGATTCTACAATTGGCAGAGCCTTTTGGAATCAGTGTACAAAAAGCAAGCCGCGATAGTCTTGAAAAACTTGCAGGTCTACCATTTCATCAAGGCGTGGTTGCCGCAGTGCGTCCGCATCCTGTCTTAAATGAGCAAGATCTTGATCAAATCTTAAGTGAAACTCCAGATGCCTTATTGTTGGCATTGGATCAGGTGACAGACCCACATAACTTAGGCGCTTGTATCCGTACAGCTGCTGCGATGGGTGTGCAAGCAGTTATTGTGCCTCGTGATCGTGCGGCAAGTTTAACGCCAACTGCTCGTAAGGTTGCAGCGGGTGGAGCCGAAAAAGTTAAGTTTATTCAAGTCACAAATTTAGCTCGTACATTAGCTCATCTTAAAGAAACAACGCATGTGCGCGTGATTGGCACTATGCTTGATGAAAGCGCATTACCACTTCAAAAATGCGATTTTTCTGGCCCAGTTGTAATTGTGATGGGGGCCGAAGATACTGGTTTGCGCCCTATTACACAGGCACAGTGTGATCATAAAGTTTATATTCCTATGTCAGGAAATCTACAAAGTCTAAATGTCAGTGTAGCGACGGGTATGGCACTTTATGAGGCTTGCCGCCAGCGTTCTGAGGTATAATTTAGCTGCCTTTCTAGTTTTTAAGTCATCTTGATATGTCTCCCCGTAAGCAAGGTTATTTCTTTGTATTGGTGACCATGTGCATTTGGGGCGGGTTTACGCTTTTTGCCCGTTTAAATGCACAGTGGCACATCAGTGCTTGGGATATTGCCGCACTGCGCTTCGCTATAGCCTTCCTAATTTTAATGCCTATTCTAATCTATAAAAAAGATCTCGCTTTTTTATGGAGTAAGCATGCGGTTATTTTGGCCCTGATTGGCGGGGTCATTTATTGTCTCACTGTCTATACCGCTTTTCTCTATGCTCCCGCTGCGCATGCTGCAATTTTCTTAAATGGCTGTATCCCAATTTGTACTGCGTTTGCAGCATACATTTTATTTAGGCAGCCATTTGATAAACATACATGGGCTAGTCTCGCAATCATGATCGCGGCTTTGGCCCTTATGAGCGCTTTGATGTTGCAAGGTAATGCCTCTGCTTTTGGAATAGGTGATTTACTCCTTTTTATTAGTGCGATTTGGTGGGGTATTTTCACTGTGTTACTTAAACAGTGGAAACTGTCTGCTTGGCACTCAATGGCAAGTGTTGCGATTTGGTCTGCGATTATTTATTTGCCGATCTATGTTTTATTTTTGCCTAAGCACTTCATGGAAGTCAGTCCTGTTCATTTAGCGATACAGGGCATTTTTCATGGCGTATTTGTCGTTATTATTGCAACTCTGACTTATGTAGCTGCGATTCAGAGACTTGGTGCTTTTAAAACAGGAAGTATTGTGACTTTGGCGCCGTTTATTGCTGCAATATTGGCTGTGCCATTGTTGGGTGAGGCACTCAGTCCATCTATTGTGGTGGGCTTGGTTGGAATGGGAGTAGGTGCCTTACAACCTTGGCGATGGTTTCGACCAGATAGCTTGGCACAAAAAATTAAACAGCAAAATAAACCAAATTAATTTGTGCGTTTCAAATAACTTTGATGTAACGGCTCTAATTGTTGATGTAAATGTTCGAGTAATCCATCATTAAACACAATGTCATTGGCTAGTTCGCGTTTACGCTCGCGTGACATTTGTGCTGCAATAATTTTTTGGATTTGTTCTTGGTTTTGCCCATCGCGCTGGCTGGCACGCTGAATTTGAGTTTGTTCACTCGCATCAACTAATAAGGTGTGATTAACAAGTTGATGCTGGTTGGTTTCAAAGAGTAATGGAGAAACCAAAATCACGTAGGCGCTACGCGGATTTTGTAATTGCTGAATAATAGATTGGCGGATGGCTGGATGCGTAATTTGCTCAAGCGTTTGTCTGGCTTCGGGGTTTTGAAAAATATACTCGCGTAGGGCACGACGGTCTAAACTTCCGTCTGCTTGAAGTACCCAGTCTCCAAAAGTTTGTTGAATTTTTTGAAGAGCAGGTTGGCCTTTTTCAACCACTTCGCGAGCAACAATATCGGCATCGACGACTTGTATTCCTTGAGATTCAAACCATTGTGTTGCAGCAGATTTTCCGCTGCCAATTCCACCTGTGACTCCCAGAATAAAAGCCATCTTAACCTCCCAAATAGATTTTCATAATCTGGTCACCCCATAAAAAGGCAACCCAGCCTGCAATGGCAATATACGGCCCAAAGGCAAAGGGCTGATTGTCATTACGTAGTTTTAGTAAAATGATGCCAATAATTGCACCTAGTAAAGATGACAATAGCACAATTAATGGCAGCATCAATGGCCCCATCCATGCGCCTAAGGCGGCAAGCAACTTAAAGTCGCCATAACCCATGCCTTCTTTGCCTGTAATGACTTTAAACAGGTAATACACAATCCATAGACATAAAAAACCAATGAGATAACCCCAAATGGCTGAAGTGGGTGTGGTGTAAATGCTAAAGGTGTTAATGCCTAAGCCAAGTGCTGCTAAAGGCAAGGTAAAACGATCGGGTAGTAGCTGAGTATCAAAATCAATAAATGTTAAAGCAATCAGCACCCAAGTCAGGACTAGTCCCAAAAGCATTTGTATGGTTGGGCCAAACACCATGACCACAACCAGTGAACATGCCATTGTTAATAGTTCGATGGCTGGGTAGCGCATGCTAATCGCATGCCCACAATGTCCACATTTACCTTTTAAAGCTAACCAACTGATGACAGGAATATTCTGATACCAACGAATGGGCTGATGGCACTCTGGACATGATGAAGCAGGCTTACTTAATGTCAGCTTTTCATGGTCTATAATGGGTTGTTCAGGATCGAGTAGCATTTGACATTCTTGCTGCCAATCTTGTTCCATCATTTTTGGGGTGCGATAAATCACGACATTAAGAAAGCTACCAATACACAGGCTCAATAATGCAACTGCAATATAAAGTGCAGTTAAGTTTTGAATAAAATAAGCAATAATTTCCTGCATTATACGACTGAGCCCATTTGGAAAATTGGAAGATACATAGCAATTACCAGACCGCCTACCAGTACTCCTAAAATTGCCATAATTAAAGGTTCCATCATTGAAGTTAAACCATCAACGGCATTATCAACTTCATTTTCATAGTACGTTGCAACTTTATCGAGCATGCTGTCTAGTGCACCAGATTCTTCACCAATTGCGACCATTTGTATAGCCATAGATGGAAAGCGATTTGATACACGCATCGCAAATTGAAGTTGTTGACCTGTAGCAACATCTTCACGAATTTTCATTACAGCTTGTTCATAAATAACATTATTGGTTGCACCAGCCGTTGATTCAAGCGCATCAATGAGTGGAACACCTGCTGCAAAAGTGGTCGCTAAAGTACGGCTGTAGCGGGCAATAATCGCCTTATAAACCAGATCACCAAAAATAGGCAACTTAAGAGTGAGTTTGTCTAAACCATCACGGAATTTTTTACTGCGCTTTTTAGCTTCCAGAAATGCGGCAATAATCGCACCAATCACAATAATCATAATGAACCAGTATTCCTGCATCCATTTCGACATATTTACGACCATTTGGGTAAACGCAGGCAAATCTGCACCGAAGGAAGAGAACAGATCTTGGAAGACAGGAACTACTTTAACCATCAAAATAATGGTGACGATTACCGCGACCACAACAACTGTTGCCGGGTATTTCATGGCCTTCTTGATTTTCTGCTTGAGCAATTCACTTTTTTCTTTGTAAATTGCCACGCGATCCAGCATCGTTTCAAGCGCACCAGATTGCTCGCCGGACTCTACAAGAGAGCAAAACAATTTGTCGAAGTGCTGTGGATACTTTCTTAAAGCAGATGCAAAAGTACTACCACCTTCAACTTCACCTTTAATACCGAGTACCACCTCGCGCATAGCTGGGTTTTCTAAACCTTCCGCCACAATTTCAAAGCCTTGTACCAAGGGAACACCAGCTTTCATCATGGTTGCAAGTTGTCGGGTAAAAATTGTGATATCAAGTGTTGATACTTTTTTCTTGAATAAACCCTCAAGAATATTTTTACGCTTTTCCCGAATATTACGAACAGTTATACCTTGTTTGCGCAGGGTGACTTTGGCTAAAGCCATATTTTTAGCCGGAAGTTCTCCCTTGATTTTTACGCCCTTACGGTCAACCCCTTCATAAGTAAAAGTCGGCATCAATTGTGCCTTTTTGACAGTCATGACATTATCCTTATTTTAAATTGTCTTTTATGCACTGGTCACGCGGTTGACTTCTTGTAAAGAAGTAACACCTTGCATGACTTTCTTTAAACCTGAGCGACGTAGATTACTAAACCCCAATTTTTCAGAAGCAGCAGCGATTTCTAAAGCGTTGCCATCTTCCATAATAATCTTGGAAATTTCAGGTGTGACTTTCATTACTTCATAAATACCAACTCGACCTTTGTAACCCTCACGACATTCTGGACAACCGACTGGTTGAAAAACTTGAAAATCGTGGTGTGTTAGATCTTGTTCGGTGAAACCCATTTCCAATAGGCTTTGTTTAGGAATGTCAGTAGGTACTTTACATTGTGGGCATAACCGACGTGCCAAACGTTGAGCAATGACCAGATTGACCGATGTCGCAATATTGAAAGATGGAACTCCCATATTGCGTAGACGAGTCAGTGTTTCAGGTGCGCTGTTGGTATGTAGTGTGGACATTACCATATGACCGGTCTGAGCAGCCTTAATCGCAATTTCAGCTGTTTCTAAATCACGAATCTCACCGACCATAATAATGTCAGGATCCTGACGTAAGAATGACTTAAGCGCAGCCGAAAAAGTAAGGCCTACTTTCGGGTTCACATTAACCTGATTAATGCCTTCAAGGTTAATCTCGACTGGATCTTCGGCAGTAGAAATATTGGAACTTTCAGTATTTAAAATATTGAGGCCTGTATATAAAGATACTGTTTTACCGGAACCTGTAGGGCCGGTAATTAAAAGCATCCCTTGTGGCTTATCTAATGCTTCCATAAAGAGCGCTTTTTGCTCTTCTTCATATCCCAGAGCATCAATTCCCAGCATGGCACTCGATGGATCGAGAATACGTAGAACCAGCTTTTCACCAAATAAGGTCGGAAGAGAGTTCACACGAAAATCAATTGCTTTAGATTTCGATAGCTTGAGCTTGATACGACCATCTTGAGGAACACGCTTTTCGGAAATGTCCATTTGAGACATCACTTTTAAGCGTGAAGCCAGACGATTAGCCAGTTGCAAAGGCGGATTTGCAATTTGACGCAAAACGCCATCAACCCGATAACGGACCCGATACGATTTCTCATAGGGCTCAAAGTGCAAGTCTGAAGCCCCCATACGAATGGCATCTATTAATAACTTGTTAACATATTTAACAATAGGTGCTTCATCGCCCTGAGGAGTTTCATCATCCTCTTCTGGAGCGGTGGAGGTGTCAAGATCTACATCAAGGTCAAATTCTTCATCACTAAACTCAAAACTGCTTTCTTCAGTAAATTGCTGCGCCAGAATTTTCTCGAGTTTATGGTGCTCGACAATAACTGGTTCAACCATAAGCTTGCTATTGAAACGAATAGCGTCAATAGCATCAATATTGCTGGGGTTACTGGTTGCAACATATAAAATCTGTCCTCTTTGTACGAGAGGCAAGACCCGATGTTTTAAAATCAGTTTCTGGTCGACCAAATCTTTAGGAATCTGGCTGGTATCGAAAACATCCAGATCAAAAAATGGTTCAGCAAATTCAATAGAAATTGTTTCAGCTAATAAAGAAGGGGAGAGATGAACCTCTTCAATCAGGTACGCAACCGTATCCTGTTTAGCTCTTTTTGCTGCATCTAATGCTGTTTGCATGGTCGCTGCCGACACATGTTTTTCTTCGACTAATCGTCGAAAAAACCCCGAAAATTTTGGAGATGTATGTATGACTGACATCTGCCTACCTGTGCTCATATGTTTATAATTGGTATATAAAAAATTATACTTTTGTTATCTAAAATTACTACCTGAGAAAATGATGCTCTCGTCTTGGTCCGATTGTCAAAGCTTGAACCAGTCGAAGTTTTTATTCATTAATTTTTGAAAGGTGTGGCTTTTGGCTCAATAAAGTTTTACGACTGTTTTCAAATAGTAGAAAAGATATGAGCAATCCTGTTAAAGAAAAGTATCTGAAATTTGTAGAAATGCGTGTAGAATGTGCTGCATTTTTGATGAAAGGTGAGCCGTATGTCGGGTTCGACGATTACGCCTTGGGTGGTTGGCAACTGGAAAATGAACCCAATGCGTGCCAATGCCAAACAACTTATAGAAGAATTTAAACAACTATTGCAACAAAACGAAATTGCAGATGAAAGCTGCCATGTCGGGGTTGCTCCAGTTTCTATTGCACTTGCAATGGTACAAACACAATTGCAAGATGCTGCAAAAACAGTATATACAGTTGCACAAGATGTATCGCGTGTAGCAGGTACAGGTGCCTATACAGGTGAAGTCAGTGCAGAATTATTAAAAGATAGCCAAATTAATTTTGTATTGGTGGGTCACTCTGAACGCCGTGATTTATTAGGTGATAACGTTGAAATTTTGAAGGCAAAACTCCAAAACTCTTTAAATGCAGGCTTAACTGTCATTTATTGTGTGGGGGAAAGTCTTGAACAACGTGAACAAGATTTGGCAGAGCAGGTTGTATTGCAACAAATCTGTGATATAGCTCCTATCGTGACCGCAGAGCAGTGGCAAAAGCAAATTGTAATTGCTTATGAGCCAATCTGGGCAATTGGTACAGGTAAAACTGCTTCACCACAAGATGCACAGGCAATGCATGCTAAAATCCGTGAAGGTTTAAGTCAGATTACCTCAGCGGGTCCAGACATTGCGATTTTATATGGCGGTAGTGTAAAAGCTGAAAATGCAGTCGAGTTGGCCGCATGTCCAGATATTAATGGCGCGTTGGTTGGAGGTGCTTCGTTAAATGCAGCATCTTTTTACCAAATCGTACAAGCCTTTGCACAAAGTAAATAACGAGGATAGGGTATGCACTCTTTTGTACTGATCGTACATATTATTTTAGCGGTACTGATGATTGGCTTGATTCTAGTGCAACACGGTAAAGGTGCTGATGCTGGTGCCTCTTTCGGTGGCGGTGGAGCAGCAACTGTATTTGGCGCATCGGGTTCAGCTAATTTCCTTACTCGCCTCACTGCTGTTTTAACAGCCTTGTTTTTTGTGACTAGTTTAACCTTAGCTGTTTTTGCGAAAAAGCAAACCACTGAGGCTTATAGTTTGAAAACTGTACAAACTACTGCGCCAACACCAGCTACATTGCCTGAAACTTCACCAACTGCACCAAAAACGACTCAATAATTCGAAATAGGGCTTCCCTTTTGTAGTGGGAAGCACTAGAATGCGTCCCACAAGCTGCGGTGGTGGTGGAATTGGTAGACACGCTACCTTGAGGTGGTAGTGCCTTCGGGCGTGGGGGTTCAAGTCCCCCCTTCCGCACCAGCTTTTAACCAGAAAGTTGATGCGAGTAGTTTGTTTTTGTTGCGGGATGGAGCAGTCTGGTAGCTCGTCGGGCTCATAACCCGAAGGTCGTTGGTTCAAATCCAGCTCCCGCTACCAATTTGATTAAGGTGCAACTTAATCAGGCAAATATCTAGTAAGTTTACATTGACTTTATTTGATATTTGTATATAATTTTTGCACGTTGATGCGGGATGGAGCAGTCTGGTAGCTCGTCGGGCTCATAACCCGAAGGTCGTTGGTTCAAATCCAGCTCCCGCTACCAAGTTTCTTAAAAGAGGCTCACAGACAAGTGGGCCTTTTTGCACAGTGGATTATTGTTTTCTGTGCAAGATAGGGGCGATTAACGCCCTTTTTTATTGGTTATCGTATCGCTATCGTGTAGTTTCGACATCAATTGGTCAAATAGTCATGCTTCACTATAGTAGGTCTGTGTCGGTTAAAACAACCGATTGAATCGCACGAGAATGACGAGAGTAAATGAAATTATCAAATAAATCCCAAGCATTGCATGACTTAATTGTTCCTGCAGTACAAGCATGTGGTGTCGACCTTTGGGGAATCGAATTTATCCCACAAGGTAAACGTTCATTATTGCGTATTTATATCGATAAAGCGGTAAGTGATGATGCTGAACCAGTACTTAATGAAGATGGTGAAGTAGAACAAGGCCGTGGTATTGGTGTACAAGATTGTGTGCGTGTAACACAACAAGTTGGCGCAATGCTGGATGTTCATGATCCAATTTCAGGTGAGTATTCATTAGAAGTTTCTTCACCGGGCTGGGATCGTCCATTTTTTCAATTAGAACAGTTACAAGGCTACATTGGACAACAAATTGCTTTGCGTTTGATTGCAGCAGTAGAAAACCGTCGTAAATTTCAAGCAAAACTTATCTCAGTAGACCTTGAAAATGAAGAAATTCAGGTTGAAGTTGATGGGAAGCACGTGCTTGAGATCGACAGCAACAATATCGATAAAGCAAACTTGATCTATCAAGATTAAATTTATTAAATTTTATAAGAAATCGGTAGGTGACTTATGGGCCGCGAAATTCTTACCGTTGTTGAAACGGTTAGTAATGAAAAAGGTGTTAGTCGTGAAGCGATCTTCGAGGCTTTAGAACAAGCTCTAGTTGCTGCAACGAAGAAAAGATTTTACGAAGGTACGCATGCTGAAGAAGCTCAGCTTCGTGTAGAAATCGATCGTAAAACTGGTGATTACAGCACGTTCCGTCAATGGACTGTTGTGGCAGATGAAGATCATGAAATGCCAGCTTGCCAAGATGCGATTTCTGACCTTGACCCATCTAAATGGTCAATTGGTGATGTACGTGAACTCGAAGTAGAATCTATTGAGTTTGGTCGTATCGCTGCACAAATTGCAAAACAAGTTATCGTACAAAAAATTCGTGAAGCTGAGCGTGCTTTAGTTGCTGATGCATACGAGTCTAAAGTTGGTGAGTTGATTTACGGTGAAGTGAAAAAACAAACCAAAGATGGCTTTATTATCGATTTAGGCGACAACGCTGAAGCTTATCTTGCGCGCGAAGAAATGATTCCTAAAGAAATTCTTCGTCCGAAACAACGTATGAACGCTATTTTATACAATGTGAACCGTGAAGGTCGTGGCGCTCAGTTGTTGTTATCACGCGCTAAGCCTGAAATGTTAATTGCTTTAATGAAAAAAGAAATTCCTGAGATTTCTGAAGAAATTATTGAAATTAAAGCAGCGGCACGTCAACCAGGCGTTCGTGCTAAAATTGCAGTGAAAACAAATGACCATCGTATTGACCCTGTGGGTGCATGTATTGGTATGCGTGGTACGCGTATTCAAGCAGTACAACAAGAGTTAAACGGTGAACGTATTGATGTAGTGGTCTGGTCTGATGATCCAGCTCAGTACATTGCAAGTGCATTAGAACCAGCTGATGTTTCAGGCATCGTGCTTGATGAAGATGCAAGAAGTGCTGATATTATTTTTGCAACCAGCGATCAATTGGCTCGTGCGATTGGCTCACAAGGCCAAAATGTTCGCTTGGCTTCTGATTTAACTGGCTACAAACTCGACATGATGCTTGAAGAAGAGTATCGTGCTCGTCAGCAAAATGAAGCTCAGCAATATCTTGACATGTTTGTATCACGTCTCGATATTGAAGAAGATTTAGCAATGGCATTGGTGGAAATGGGCTTTACCTCTTTAGAAGAGATTGCTTATGTTCCAGCTGAAACTTTTGACGAAATTGAGCTTGATGCCGAATTGGTTGAGTTATTGCAAAGTCGTGCAAAAGAAGCAACACTTACTGATGCTTTGAAACAGCAAGAAAATATTCAAGAACCGAGTGCAGACCTTCTAACAATGGAAGGCATGACTTCTGAGATCGCTTACTCGCTTGCCGCTCGCGGTATTATTACTGTCGATGATTTGGCAGATCAGGCTACTGACGATATCTCTGATATTGAAGGACTTGATCATGAAAAAGCAGGTCAATTGATCATGAAAGCTCGCGAATCATGGTTTAACTAGGAGATGAAATATGACGGACAAGTCAATTAAAGAGTTAGCTCTCAGTGTAGAACGTCCTGTTGAGAAGCTCCTAGAACAGGCTCGTGAAGCAGGTTTGCCTCAACGTACAGCAGACGATATTATTACCACTGAACAACAGAATACTTTAGTCAATCATTTGAAAAAAGTGCATGGTCAGGAAAGTGGTAACACAGGAAAAATTGCGTTGAAACGTAAAACAACCAGTACCGCTAAAGTTGCAAGTACTTCAGGTAAAGCAAAAACAATTAACGTAGAAGTACGTAAAAAACAGGTTTTTGCTAAACCAAACCCTGAACAAATTGCAGCTGAAGCTAAAGCACGTGTAGAAGCTGATGCTAAAACACGTGTAGAACAACAAACGCGTGACACTGCACAGCAAAACGCGCGTCTTCAAACAGAGCAAAAAGCAAAAGCAACTTTAGATGCTATGCGTGTTGCTCATCAACAAGATAGCGCTGCGCAGACAGCTCCTAAAGCTGCTGTAGTAGTGAAAAGACGTGGTGGTGGTACAGTAAAACCTGCACCAAAACCAGCAGAAACATTAGAGCAAAAGAAAGCACGTGAAGCACAAACAGCTCAGTTAAAAGCAACTGAAGAAGCTGCGCGTCGTAAAGCGGCTGAAGAAGCTCAGCAACGTACACTTGAACAAATGCGCAAAATGGCGTCTAAGTATTCAAGTGACGAAGCTACTACGACAATTCGTGTGATTGATGATTCTCCACTTGCTTCAGGTCTAGTTGGCCAAGCTTATGAAGATTCATTTAAGCAAGAAGACCGTGAAATTAAACGCGGTAGTGCAACCACTAACCCTCGTGCGGGTAAAAAAGGTGGTCGTCGTGGTCAAGAAGAGCAAAGCTTTGTTAACCATAATAAACGTGGTTTAAAATCAAGCCAGGCAAATAAGCATGGATTTGAAAAGCCAGTTAAAAAGCAAGTTTATGATGTAGAAATCGGTTCAAGCATTGTTGTTGCCGATCTTGCTCAAAAAATGGCGATTAAAGTACGTGAAGTTATCAAATCACTTATGAAAATGGGTGAGTTGGTTAATCAGGAACAAGCTATTGATCAAGATATAGCAGCACTTGTTGTTGAAGAAATGGGCCATAACCCTGTTTTAGTTTCCGATACTCAAGCGGAAGATAACTTGCTTGAAGCGGCTGAAGAAGCACGTGGTGAGCAAACAACTCGTCCGCCAGTTGTTACCATTATGGGTCACGTTGACCATGGTAAAACATCATTGCTTGACCGTATCCGTCGTTCGAAAGTGGCGGCAGGCGAAGCAGGTGGTATTACCCAGCATATTGGTGCATATCACGTTGAAACAGACAAAGGAATTATTACGTTCCTTGATACACCGGGACATGCTGCATTTACTTCAATGCGTGCACGCGGTGCTAAAGCAACGGATATCGTTGTATTGGTTGTTGCAGCAGATGATGGTGTAATGCCGCAAACTGCAGAAGCAATTGACCATGCGCGTGCAGCAGGAACTCCAATTATTGTTGCAATCAACAAGATGGATAAAGAATCTGCTGATGTAGACCGTGTGTTAAATGAATTAACAACGAAACAAATCGTTCCAGAAGAATGGGGTGGTGATGTTCCGATTGCTAAGGTTTCTGCACACAGTGGACAAGGTATTGATGAACTCCTTGACTTAATTCTTATTCAATCAGAATTGATGGAATTAAAAGCATCTGCTGAAGGTGCTGCACAAGGTGTTGTTATTGAAGCGCGTGTTGATAAAGGCCGTGGTGCAGTAACTTCTATTCTTGTTCAAAACGGTACATTAAACATTGGTGACCTTGTTCTTGCAGGTTCATCATATGGTCGTGTACGTGCAATGTCTGATGAAAATGGTAAGCCTATTAAATCAGCAGGACCATCTATTCCAGTAGAAATTCTGGGTCTTCCAGAAGCTCCAATGGCAGGTGATGAAGTTCTTGTTGTAAATGACGAGAAGAAAGCACGTGAAGTTGCTGATGCTCGTGCTGATCGTGAACGTCAAAAACGTATTGATCGTCAAAGCGCAATGCGTCTTGAAAATATCATGTCGTCAATGGGCAAAAAAGATGTTCCTACAGTGAACGTTGTTTTAAGAACAGACGTACGTGGTACTTTAGAAGCATTGAATGCAGCTTTACTTGAATTATCTACTGATGAAGTAAAAGTTCGTGTAATTAGTTCGGGTGTTGGTGCGATTACTGAGTCTGATGTGATTCTTGCTGAATCTTCAGAAGCTGTATTGTTGGGCTTTAACGTTCGTGCTGATACGACTGCTCGTCAGAGAAGTGACCAAGACGGTATCGATATTCGTTACTACAGCATCATCTATGAATTGATTGATGATGTGAAAGATGCCATGAGCGGTAAACTTGCTCCTGAACATCGTGAAACTATCTTGGGTGTTGCTGAAGTACGTGAAGTATTCCATTCAAGTAAGTTTGGTGCAGCAGCAGGCTGTATGGTACTTGAAGGTGTATTGCATCGTAATAAACCGATTCGCGTATTACGTGATGATGTGGTTGTGTTCCAAGGTGAGCTTGAATCTCTTCGTCGCTATAAAGAAGTGGTTGAAGAAGTTCGTGCCGGTATGGAATGTGGTCTTGCGGTGAAAGGTTATAAAGACATCAAAGTCAAAGATAAAATTGAAGTCTATGATGTTCAATTGATTAAACGGAGTCTTTAATGGCGGGTAGCCAACGCTTAAAGCGCATGGCGGATACAGTACAACGTGAGTTGTCTGAGCTGATCCGTCAGGAGCTTAAAGATCCTCGCTTAGGTGGTCTAGTGACCATCTCTGCGGTGAAAGTCAGTGCAGACATGGGTTATGCTGAAGTTTATGTCACCGTAATGGGACGTGAGCTTGGTGATGAGCAAAGTGAAGCAGCAAATAAAGAAACTTTAGAGGTATTAAATAAAGCTTCTGGTTTCTTGCGTCATGAATTGAGCCGTCGTATCAAGACACGTATTACGCCAAGATTGCGTTTCCATTATGACAAGACTAATGCGTATGGTAACTATATGTTTGGTCTGATCGAAAAAGCGGTAAATGATTTACCGAAACACGAATCAGATGAAGAACAGTAATATTAAAAATAAAAAGCCACCTTCGGGTGGCTTTTTTATTGGCTGGTTTTTTTAGTCTTTAGGAGGGTCCATAGGAGGTTTGTTTTGTGAGAAACGCTGTCCAATTTTATAACGGTCCCATGGCAAGGGGCGTTCAATTGACTCAGGAACTTCTCCGCTCAATGAGCGCAAACGTAAATGTAGCGCAGCTTGAGCAATTAAATTTGCTGAAACCGGTGCGGTAATAAAAGCTAAAAGTGTGATCAGTAGCTCGGCAAAACCAAAGCGGCCTTGAAAAGCAAAAAAGATCATAGACGCAATCAAAAAGCTGCCTAATCCTAACGTACTCGACTTTGTGGGTGCGTGTAAACGCATGAATAAGTCAGGCAAGCGCACCATACCAATCGAGCCGACTAACATAAAGAAAGCGCCAAAAACCAGAAAGACCGAAACAATAATTTCCATTATGAACTGCATTTTGATCTCTCCTTAATCGATTACATGACCAGTTGTGAAGTAACGTGCTAAGGCTGCTGTAGATACGAAACCTAGCATCGCAACCAGTAGAGCTCCTTCAAATAAAGAGGTCGTCATCCAATAAATGCCTAAAACAACAATGAGGCAAGTTGCATTTAAGAAGAGAGTATCGAGTGCTAAAAGCCGATCTACAATTGATGGGCCTATGACCAATCTGAAGAGGCAAAGTAGCATAGAGATGGTAATGGCAATTGAGCTAATACCTAGAGCATAGGGTAGGATGGTCATGCACTTGCCTCCGTTTTGCTTTTTACATCAAAAATTTCCATAAGTGGAATTTCATAACGTTGTTTGATGTCTTCAATATCAGATTCCGTATTATCTGTGCTCAAAGCATGAACCAGAATATCTCCACGTTCCTGATCAATGCCCGCAGATACCGTACCAGGCGTTGTGGTAATGATCATTGCCAGTAAGGTATTAACCTGCTCATGTTCTGTTTCTAGCGGTACACGATACCATTTAGGATGTAAATTTTTGGTAGATCCCAAAACGAGTTTTGCCACTCGAAAGTTAGAAATAACAATATCCCAAAGAACCACAAAGCATAATTTAATAGCTGGTTTCCAGTGAATATGCGGTGTACGGGTGATAAACGGTTTAACTAAACGAGGAATTATTAAACCCAACAGTACTGCCATCAGAATGTCACTAGCATCAAGACTATGTGACAGCATCAGCCAAAATAAAATGATAAGAACGGAAACAAATGGATGTGGAAACCAACGTTCAAGCAAATGAGATAACTGCATTGTTATGGCTCCATAGGTTTCAATTGACTTTCATCAACAATGGTAGGTGTTTGTATTTTTTCCTGCTGCTGAATTTGTCGATGTTTATATTCCGAAATATGTTCACCATTGAAGGTATCTTTCGAAATAATATCTGGGACAAGATAAGCATTATGATCTTTAACTTCACCACCATATTTAGTTTCTGGTAGGTAAGCAGGGTCAAATGGTTGTACGCTGATAGCTTCACCATTTTTATCTACTTTAAGAATAGTGCGTTGGTAAAGTGCATGGTCTTGAATCTGCTGGGCAGTACTTAATGTGTAATGCTGAATAGGTGCAGCAAAGACGACATAAGCGATTAAGCCGGCAAGTAACACATAAATCACTTGATCATTACGTGGTGGTGCTCGTTCTGGTAATGCTCGATAAATAATATACGCTGGATGGATTGGATCTTGCTCTGGTGGTGTTGCTCGCCAGAACAAGATAAAACCAACTCGTGTTAGAGCAATAATACTTAATAGGCTCACAACAAGCACAACACCAATGATCCAGCCTTGATAGCTAGCTTCAACTGTCGCTTGTAAAATAAATACTTTTCCAAGGAAACCACTAAAAGGTGGTAAACCCGCGAGCATCATGGCAATCAAGAAATAAGTCAGCATAGCCGCTTTTTCTTGTTTGATTCTTGGAGCAACTTTTAAATGATCTTTAAAATCTCCACGTTGTGAAGTTATCCATCCACAAAATAGATAAAAAGCCGCTCCAATCAGCGTACTGTGCACTAAGTAATATAAAGCACCAGACCATGCTTGTGTATTCGACATGGCAATTGCTGTGAGCAAGGTACCAATTGAAGAAAGCACCATGAACCCGACAAAGCGACGTAAACGATCTGCTCCAATTGCTGCAATCACACCGTAAAGTGAAGTAATCAAACCAATCGGAAGTAACCAGCTTTTTAAGATTTCTTGACTAAGTGCATCGTCAAATACGGTTCCATTTACACGCAAAATCGAATAGATCCCGACCTTGGTCATAATGGTGAAAATTGCAGCCACAGGTGTACTTGCAACAGCATAAGTTTTTGGTAGCCAAAAACCGACAGGAAGCATCGCTGCTTTAATACCAAACACTACAAATAAAAGTAGGGCACCTGCTACGGCTAATTTGTGTTGATCTGCTTCAAGTGTTGGAATAAGGCGTGAAACATCCGCCATGTTGAGGCTACCTACACTGCCATAAATCATACCAAGGCCGATTAAGAAGAGGGCAGAGGCTAACAGATTGATAATGACATAATGAACGCCAAGCTGAAAACGTGGTTTGCCTTGTCCATGTAGAAGCAAAACATACGAAGCCATCAACAAGATTTCAAAAAAGACGAAAAGGTTAAATAAATCGCCTGTTAAAAATGCTCCGCAGATACCCATTAACAAGAAATGAACCATGGCATGAAAATAGCGACCACGGGTATCCCAATTGTCGCTTGCATACCATAAAACTGGAACGACTAACGCATAGGTCAGTACCAGCATAAAAGCAGAAAGACGATCTAACACGAGCACAATACCAAACGGTGCTGACCATTCACTCAACTGGTAAGTGGTAATTTGACCTGTGCTTGCAAAGCTTAAATATACAATTGCAGTAATTAATCCAGCAATTGCGGAAACAAGACTAATGCCTCGACGCCATGGTTGTCGCCAGTCATCTTTTAACGCACCTGCACCTGGGTTGCCTAGCAGTAATAATATAAAAGCAGTAAATGCCGGAATGAGAATGCTAAAAATAGGCGCATGTTCTTGCCAGAAAGATAAAAAATCAAACATTACGGCTCATCCTCGCGTGGGTCGTATGTTGGAGAGATGTCTTCTTTAGCATCAACATGATCACTACCTGATTCATAACGGCTACGCAGCGCCAGTTGTACAATAAAAGCGGTTGTTGCAAAACCGATCACAATAGCTGTTAACACTAGCGCTTGAGGTAGTGGATCGGTTATTTTTGTTGTTTCAGTTAAAATTGCGGGTGAGCTGATGTGTAAGCGGCCCATAGCAAATAAAAATAGGTTTACAGCATAGCCAATTACAGCTAATCCAAGCACGACAGGGAAAGTACGAGCACGTAAAATCAGATAAATACCTGTGGCAACAAGTAAACCAATCGCAGAAGCCAATAAGAATTCTAAACTGATCATGATGATTCCTCCCGATGTGGTACTACAGGACCAGCCATGCTTGAGTGGCGAGAGTCTCCTAATACCGAGATGAGCAACATCGTTGCGCCAACCACGGTGATATAAACCCCTAAGTCAAAACTCGCAGCTGAAGCCAAATGTAGTTTTCCTAGAATTGGTAATTCAACGTATACATGCGCGCTGGTAAGGAATGGGCGCAACCAGAACCATGCAGCTACGCCAGTAAGCCCAGCAATGATTAATCCTGATCCAATCCAGACTTCATAAAGACGACCTGATTTCACTTTGAGTAATTGTTCAGTTTGGTCTTGGCCTAGCGCAATATATTGAATGATTAACGCCATTGAGGTGATTAGACCTGCAATGAAGCCACCACCCGGATAGTTATGACCTCGCATAAAGATATAAACACTCACGACAAGCGCTAATGGCAATACCCAAGAAGCTGTAATACGGAACATGAGCGGAGATGGATTAAAACGGTAGGTGAGACCTTGGGTCATGGTTGTGCCATGTACACGCATACCATCCATGAGGCAAAGTGAACCAATAGCAGCAATGCCTAATACCGTAATTTCACCAAAGGTATCGAAACCACGGAAGTCAACTAAAATGACGTTTACAATATTTGAGCCGCCACCAAGTGGTAAAGACTGCTGTGCAAAGAACCATGAAATCGAATTATGATCACGGGTTAAAATCAGCCACGCAATCCAGCCTATTCCTAAGCCTCCAATAATCGCTAAAGCAGCATCTCTTAAACGTCTAGAACGAAGAGATTCATACGGCGTTAGCTGTGGAAGTAAAGATAAACTCATTAATAAAAGAACAGTGGTTACAACATCTACGGTAATTTGAGTCAGTGCCAAATCTGGAGCCGACATGGTAACAAACACCATCGTTACAACCAGACCAATTGCACCACTAATAAGAACTGCTTTAATACGCTCATGATGAAACCACAGCATCATCCAGCAACCTGAGAATAAAGTCAGCCAGAGAACGATGGCAATCCATGGGGCATGAGTAAGTTCACGTGTGCCTGTAGTGAGCCCTTGATTAAGTAGCGGCATAGTTACCATGATGACGCTAAAAGCAATGATCATGAACAAGTAACTTTGCAATGAGCCATTTTCAGTTTTTTGTTTGATTTTTCGGCTAGTGAGCAACAGATGTTTTAAAAATAAATCAAATAAAATGCGGCCTTGAAATTTGCCAAGACGTGGGTCAAGGTCAATTTTACGAATCATGCCATCTTTTGCCAAAGCAAAATAGAACAGTGAGCCGCCCACTAAAGCAATAATACTCATCACCAGAGGAGCATTGAATCCGTGCCAGATCGCAAGATGAGTTCCTGCAAATTCTGGTTGCATCAAGCTTGCTCTCGTTACGCTATTTACCAGTGGTTCTACCAACAAAGAAGGTAAAACGCCGACCAGGATACATAACACAGCAAGAAGAAGAGCTGGTGCGCGCATGCCCATAGGCGGTTCATGTGCATCTTTATTTGGTACCTGTTTACCAATCGGACCATCAAAAAACACGCCGTGCACTAAGCGGATTGAATAACTCACTGCAAAAATACCAGCAAGCGTTGCAATAATGCTGGCAAAAACAACTGCTGAACCTGAAAGATTCGCCAATAGCTCGGTAAAGAACATCTCTTTAGAAATAAAGCCATTGGTGAGTGGTACACCTGCCATAGAGGCAGCGGTGATCATGGTTAATGTGGCAGTGAAAGGAAGTAATTGCCAAATACCACTGAGTTTTCGAAGATCACGTGTACCCGTTTCATGGTCAATGATCCCTGCAATCATAAAGAGTGCAGCTTTAAATGTTGCATGGTTAATAATATGAAAAATAGCAGCAGCAACTGCTAAAGGCGAACCGATACCAAGTAAACAAACAATGAGTCCTAAATGACTAATAGTTGAATAGGCGAGCAAACCTTTTAAATCTTCTTTAAAAATGGCAAAACATGCTGCCATACAAAGTGTAAACAGGCCGATAAATGTCACGATATTGTGATAGATCGCAGCGCCTACAAAAATTGGCAGTAAGCGGGCAAGTAGAAAAATACCTGCTTTTACCATGGTCGCAGAGTGTAGGTAAGCAGACACCGGAGTTGGTGCTGCCATTGCATTTGGTAACCAAAAATGAAATGGAAACTGAGCACTCTTCGTAAATGCACCAAGCAAAATAAGCAATAGCATTGGAACAAATAGAGCATGGGCTTGAATGGCATCTTTCATGCCCATGATGTCACTAATTTCATAGGTTCCGGTGATTTGTCCTAATAGAACAAATCCACCCAACAACGCCAAACCGCCCATCCCTGTAATAGTGAGCGCCATTCGAGAGCCGCGTTGCGCAGCTTCATAATGACTCCAGTAACCCACTAACAAGAAAGATGAAATACTGGTGAGCTCCCAAAAGACTAATAAAATAATAAGATTATTAGAGAGCGAAATTCCCAGCATTGCTGCCATAAACAGCATGAGTAAAGCATAAAGTTTGCTTAAAGAGTTTTTAGGGCCAAGATAGTAATAGGCGTATATATAAATGAGGGTACCGATACCGGTAATAAGTAAAGAAAATAGTAAACCAAGAGCATCGAGTCTGAAGCTTAGATTAATTCCTAGTTGAGGTAACCAATCCCAGCTTTGTTGAATGCTTGCACCACCAAGCACAGTTTTAGCTTGAGCCAGTAATAAACCAAAACTGGTTAAACTGACTCCAATTGCCCCTAAAGCCGTTACTCCACGAGAGAATCGTTGAAGCAATGAAACAAGGGTGGTGCCTAATATTAACGGTAATAAGATAATTATCGGTAGCACACTCGTATCCATATGTGATTTAGGCCGAAACCTAAAGGTGAATTTTTAATTTCAGAATAGATAGGAATTCAAAGAGAGTTCCAAGGCTTTGTTATTCTGAAAACCCGACCAAATTAGAAAATAAAGCGAGAAACAAGTTGTATTGCGCAACTTGAAGAATAAAAACGCAAAATGAAATTTATTGTACACTAAAAAAGCAGTAAAAATCTGATGTTATTACATGTAGTAACAACATCTAGTTATTTTTGAAGCTAAAAAATCTGACTCAACCATATATTTTGTGGCCCTGCTTTTTAATTCTCAAAACAGAGTCGATTGATTATAAAATTTAAACAGAAGGACTTTCTTCTGGTGTATCTCCTGCATGAATCATGCGTAGCAATTCATTTTTTTGTTGTTCATTTAAACCCTGAATCTGCTGAAATAAAATATCAATCTGTGCAGGAGAGGGAGTGGGGTCGATTAAGCTTGGAAGCTGTGCTTCTATATGTGGAACTAATGACTCGCTTCTTTGGAGTAATGTATAGATGTGTTCAAGCTGTTGTTTGGCTGTATTTAAATCAAGATGGCTAATTTTACCATGCTCTAATTTTAAACACTGATAGGCCGAGGCATGTTCTAGTAATTCTTCACGACTTCCAGTTGCAATAATTTGTAAGCGTGGAAATGCTTGATGAAGTTTGTTTAAAATTTCTGAACAATGCTGTGCGTCGAGTTGTGAGTCAATTTGATCAATCAATAAAATTCCCTCACCTTCAAGGCAAGGATTTAGACTTAACGGATTGAGCAAACAGAGTCTGCGGGCGATATCACCCACTAACGCAATCCATGTTTTTATCGTGTTGGAAAGTTGCTGGAAAGGTAGGGTTTGGCCATCATAATCAGCCATGAGTTGAAGCCTAGGTTGATATTGCAAATATAAGTCTTTGAGCTCGGGCAAAACAATATTTAATGCATTTTTAAGTGCGTAGAGATTAGGTGAAGTGAGCTGTTGAGGCTGCCCAGCTAACTCTTTTTGAAGTTCATTTAATAGTTCTGTCTGATCTTGTAAATCTGATTGCTTAGAGATAATACGTTGTACGAGATGCGCAGCTTGAGCATTTTCGATATCACTAATTTCACGTAACCATTCAAAAAAACGCGTGAAGGTTGTGAACGGAACTGGACTAATATCATAGGCTGAAATGGCTTGCGTAATGCCGGGTAAGTTTTTATTGAGTAGATTAATATCATTTACAAATCGCTCGGCTGGGTAGTAAGCGACTAAGGGCAATCCTTGTAACGGATCTTTTTTGATAACTTGTTGATAAAGAGCCGTAGTCTGGTCAAGTTGCTGAGTTTCAACTTGGCTGATTCCAAAGCCACTTGAATTTAGAGTTTTAAAAAGTTTCCAGCTACACAGCGAAGAATCTACCTCTTGAGCAGAGGTACTTTCAGGTAAAGAGCCAATTTCTGGTGGGACCTGAACGGTTACTTCGATTTTTGATTGTAGACGCGATTGAGTAATGTCTTGGTCAGGCATAACAATACCGGGGCTACGTAAATCTTTAAAACGGGCTGGGAACCAAGTTAAAGCATGGTAAGTATGTTTGAGTAACATACTTTTACCCGTTGCTTGTTCACCTAAAATTAAGGTAATCGGCTGTTTTTCATATTGAAACTGTATTTTAAGGTCGAGAAATAGAGCAATATGTTTAAATTGGATAGATTCAAGTTTCATAGGCTCACCTAAATATGAGCGCTTCAACCAACCGATTGACGAAGACTTAAAGGCGCCCTTAGTTTTAATTGTTGTATCAGATCATAAAGATGATGGATATTTAAACTTACTTTAGCACGAGTACAGGCAACGTAAAGTAATCTTAATTCTTCATCACTAATCTTGTGCTCTAAACCATTAATTTTAAATTGATAGTCATCTTCAATATGAACGCGGTTCCATTCTAGCCCTTTCGCTTTGTGAGCTGTGGAGATGACATAATCAGCTTGCTCAAGCGGAGTAATCTTTGCAAGTGCTTTTTTCAGTGGGTCAGTGCCGTGATCATCAACCAGTTTTACTAATGGCTTAATGTCACTACCTTCATTGGTTTCACAGTACTCATGTACATCATGCCATGAGTTAAACCACGCCAATTCAGGAACGTCAGTAACTCGTTTTCCTTGCTTTAATAGGCTGGCAGCGTCTACAAAACGGTTTAGTTTTTGATGATCCGCCTGCAAACTCACTTTATCGCCGTGAACTAAGCCTGCCAGTAAAAGTTCCATTGCACGAGCATTGGTACGGCATAAAATCGCATCACGCATTTTGGTATGCGGTTTATTCACGACACTCGATTTCTGGTTTGGATTACCAAGCAAGGGAACAGTTTCATTTAAACCGCCCAGCAGTGCATTGGCTACATCGGCAATTGTTTCGCCAAAACGAAAAGAAGTGGTTAATCGAGATTCCGGCAAGGGCAATTGTTGCATGGCATTAATTGCACCACGCCAAGCGTAGATTTGTTGATGTGCATCACCGACATAAATAACTTGAGTATTTTTTTGGCGAAGCAAAATGCCTAGCATTAGAGGGTCAGCATCTTGTGCTTCATCAAACAATACGTAGTCAGTAGGAATGTTTGGCTCAGACAATGCCCAAAGTTTGAGATAAATGTCATGCCCAATACCAGCTTGATGGTTTTGGTCAATCGACTCTAGCCAACGTCGCTCTACAGCAGGGTAAAGGTGATTTTGTAATTCGATAATATCGTCTGGATGCAACCAGTTAGGTGCCTGAATATGTCGAGGTGCCGGATATTGTGAGCTGGTCGAGCAAAAATAGCTGACAGCATTTGCGACAAGACTCGCTAGACGGCTTGGCATTAAGACATATTTCTCGTAACGCCCACCCATCATACGTCGTAGCGTAATAGGTTCTAGTCGATATTCTTTAGCAATAAAACTTGGGCTTAGTCGTGGTAGACGTAATTTATCGGTTACACCGCGCGGTACACTACGAAAAGCGAGTGAGTGAAAAGTACGACAGTCCACATTACGATGAAATTTATTTTGTGCTTCACCAGCAATAGCTTTGTTAAATGCTAGATACATACCACGGCGTTCAGGCATGGCATCGCTAATCATTTGTAAGGTGGTGGTTTTACCTGTGCCAGCATAGGCAATCACTTTAAATGACTGCCCAAGACGTGCGTTATCTATAGCAATTGCTTGTTCATAGGTGGCTTTGGGTTTTTCAATATTCGACACTGAGTGATTTTAAACCTTGTTGCGGTTAGCTTTTTCAACTAAACCAGATAAACCCTGACGACGAGCTAATTCGTCAATAATAAGTTGTGGATTAAGATCGAAATAACCCAACATCACAATAGTATGGAACCACAAATCCGCTGTTTCATAAACGAGATCGTTTAAGTGAGCTTCTGAATCCTGTGCAGCAAAATCTTTAGCAGCAATAATTGCTTCTACACTTTCTTCACCCACTTTTTCTAAGATTTTATTGATGCCTTTTTTGTAGAGGCTTGCAACATATGAAGTATCTACTTCAGCTTGCTTACGCTCTTGCATCAATTGCCCTAGGTGAGCAAGTACATCGACTTGTTCTGTGGTGTGAGCATGATCGTGGCTTTCAGTTTTAGCTTTGTCACCATAAATTGCAGTAGGGTCTTTTAATTGTGCGTCTACAATTTCCCAGCCCTGTGGGGTGAGTTTACGATAGAAACAAGACTCACGACCCGTATGGCATGCAATACCACCATGTTGTTCAATTTGTAGAATAATTACGTCGGCGTCACAGTCCAGACGAATTTCATAAACCGTTTGAAAATGGCCTGATTCTTCACCCTTGTGCCAAAGTTTTTGGCGAGAGCGAGAGAAATAAACAGCCTGATTTTTTTCTGCTGTGAGCGCGAGTGCTTCACGGTTCATCCACGCCACCATCAAAATACGTCCGGTTTGATGATGTTGAGCAATGGCAGGGATAAGACCTTGTTCGTTAAATTTTACTTCATCGAGCCATTGCGTGTTATTCATGAGGAATCACCAAAGAAATATGAACTATAAATTGATTTCAATCAGATGCTAAAAAATAGCTTGTATAGTGTACGGCATCAACGTCGCTTTGCGGAAAAATTCTTTGCGCTTTTTGTCTTTGTCGGAGTAATAAGCATCTTGTAACGCTTACCAGTCGGTATCTTATTCAAGTGGCTAAGACGTGAGGATATTTGAAATCTCAATCAAATTTTGATCTGGATCACGAATATAAACTGAAAGAATAGGATGCATTGCACCTGTACGTTCAACGGGGCCTTCCTCAATTGTAATATTTAATTGATTAAGGTGCGCAATCACTTCTGAAATGGGAGTTTCTGAAATAAAACACAGGTCAGCAGATCCGGGAGTCGGCTGTAATGCCTTAGGTTCGAACTCATTACCTTGCTGGTGTAAATTTATTTTTTGATTTCCGAACTTTAAGGCTTTTCTATCACCTTTAAACGTAATGACCTCAAACCCTAATACGGTTTGATAGAAATTACATGTAGTTTCAATATTTGAGACGGTTAAAACTAGATGATCAAGATGGCTAATTTTCATGTGTTACTCACTATCATTTGGTTGGGTTAATAGTCAGACAAAGATTCGTTTTTTAAATTGAAAGTACGGCTTTCTTTAGGAGTTTGAGCTACTCGATCATAATCAATTTGCTGAAATGGACCAGTCTTTAATCCCGAAATTGTGATTGCCATTTCCTTTCGAAAATAGGGGACTTGATACATCCAAGGGAAAACTAAATCTCTTAGACTTCCAGCCCACCAATGATCAGATTGATAAAGTGGTGTTAATAAGCGACTGAGGAATTGATAAAACTGGGTGGATGAGCGGCGATGTTGATGGTAATGCTGCCAGAGTAGGGGCCAGTCAATATTCTGGTTCTTCTTGGCTTGTTGCAATGATTGAGAAAAAGCCCAAGCATCTAATAATGCCATATTTGCGCCTTGACCTAACTGCGGACTCATCGCGTGAGCGGCATCTCCAATCACTCCAATTCTGCCTTGACCAAATTGAGTCATGACGACATCACGGTAGTTTGCAGATAGCCATTTAGGTTGAGTTTGACTGCCGTATAAAATCTCTTTTAGCCATTCTGCAACTTGGGGCCAGCGCTCAGAGACTTGCTTTAACCAAGTTTGTTTAGCTTGCTCATCTTGCAAGAAGCTTTGTAATTGTGGGGTAGGTAAGCTCCAGAAGATACTTGAAAGGCGCTGCTTAGGTTCTGTTGGAATCGCTCCTGTAGGAAGAATTCCCATCATAATCTTCGAGCGATCATAAAATTGATGCAGAATTTCAGAATCGAGTACTTGGCACTCAGGCACGATACTCCATGCAGCACCCCAAGGGTATGCTTGATCAACCTTTACCCATGCTTTTGGGCGTAATTGGCTACGAGCACCATTCGCAATAAGTACAGCATCAAAGCTAGCATCAAACTTTTGATTTTGATGAGTTCCGAATAGTCGAACTTCATCATTATGTTCTTCAAAACTCTCAACAGAATGGTTCATACGCCAAGTAATTTGGTTCGAATACTCTCTAAGCTTTTGGGTGAGTACATGACATAAAGTGGCTCGGTGTATACCTAAACCATAGAGATTTGTAGATGCTTCATGATAGTGACTGTTAACTAAAAGACGCTTGTTGGGAAGTTGCCCCTCTAGCCCCGTTACTTTGGCTCCTAATGTTAGAGCCTTATCGAGCACACCTAAATGTTCAAATACTGCTAAGCCCGCAGGTTGTAGTAATAAACCTGCTCCTACTGGAGATAACTCATCAACTTGTTCAAAAATAGTAACGTTATTACCTTCACGGGCGAGCAAAATCGCAGTGGCTAAACCTGCAGTACCTGCACCAATAATGGCAAAATGAGGTGTTTTCATTGTTTGTTCTTTTCAAGCATTTATGAGCGCTAATTTAGCAATGAACGAATAAGCGATCTATATTTTTTAAAAATTAAAGTTAGCCATAAAAAAATCCCTTGCACTTACAAGGGATTTAGAAGTTATTTCAATATACGCCAAAGAGCCAATAAACTGCTTAGCACAATCAAAATAACCGAAACAAACCAAGGACTAATAATCGCGATGGTCAATAAAATCAACATGCTACTACCGAACATCCAACTGCGGCGTTGTTGATGTTCCATTTGCAAACGAAGTTGCTGCATTTCGCGTAACTGACGGTCTTGCCAAGCAGACTGATTTTTTAAACCATTTAAACTATCAACAATTAAGCTTGGGAAATCTTGAGCACCTAAAAGCAGGTCGGGTAGTTGCTGACCTAACTCTTTTATATTTTTGACTGGGTTCATGTTGGCCTTGACCCATTCAGTCAAAATTGGTTTTGCCAATTTCCAGATGTCGAGCTGCGGGTAAAGATCGGTCCCTAGGCCTTCGACATGCACTAAAGTCTTTAGCAACAACATGAGTTGTGGTGGAATCTCTAAATGGAAGCGACGGGCAATATCCATCACTTGAATCAAGATACCAGCAAAATCAAGTTGATCCATCGGTTTAGATACCATTGGGCCAACGGTGCGACGCATTTCACGCGATAGCGCATCTTGGTCTGAACCCGGTGGAATCCAGCCAGCTTGATGCACAATTTGAATGAGCTGCATAAAGTTGCTGTTCATTACAGCAAGCAACATGCGGGCAATAGTCATCTGGTCATGCTTAGATAACTCACCCATAATTGCACAGTCGAGTGCAATAAAGCGTGGATTGCTTGGGTTAATTGTTTCTACAAAGACATTGCCAGGGTGCATGTCGGCATGGAAAAAGTTATCGCGGAATACTTGCGTAAAGAAAATGGTTAATCCTTTTTCTGCAAGTTGTGCGCGGTCCATGCCTAGACGGTCGAAGGTTGCCGTATCTGAAATAGGTACACCTGTAATGCGCTCTGCCACCATGACATCTTTGGTGTCCATGTAGACTTCAGGCACATACATCATGGTTGAGCCAGTAAAATAATGGCGCATACGACGGGTGTTATCTGCTTCAATACTCAAGTCCAGCTCATTTAAGATAATCTGGCGGTAGTCTTGAATAATTTCAGAGAGATGTAAGGCGCGAGCAGCTTCAAGGCGGCTTTCTAGTGTGTTGCCTAACCATGCCAAGATTTCAAAGTCTTGCAAAATCTGGTTGCGAATATCAGGGCGAGTCACCTTAATAACGACTTCACGACCATCGTGCAAAGCAGCAGTATGAACTTGTGCAATTGAAGCAGCTGCTAATGGCTGGTCATCAAATCGTGCAAACAAGGTATTTACGTCAGCTTTTAACGAATCTTGAATACGTTGTTTGGCAACATTGATATCAAACGGTTTGACCTGATCTTGAAGTAAGACCAATTGAGCGAGTATTTCAGGTGGAATCAAATCACGTCGAGTTGACAGTAATTGTCCGAGCTTAATTGCGAGCGGCCCCATCTCTTCTAAAGCTTCTTTTAGCTTTAAAGGATTTTTACGTTCGCGACTAGACCATGCAGCTGGGTGCATTTTAATAACACTTAATGCACGTTGAGCTTTAACTGGTAGTTCATCCGCCGGGAACAACGTATCGAGTCTATAGTGCGCTGCAATACGCCAAAGTTCGAGTAAACGTGAAACGTGCGGAATCATATACAGTCTTACCTAGTCTTGAGAGGGTTGTAGTTGGGCGTTGAGTTGCTGCAATCTTGCTTCTAGACGGTCAATGTCTTGATTAAGCTTGCGAGTTGCTTGAGTTAAATCGTCCATTTCCCAACGAGGGGCAAATAGGCCGCTATCTTCTTTTAATGCGTCTTCTGCAAAAAATAGATGACTTTGAAGAGAGCGTTTTAAATGTTTTGGTGCAAGTTGAATCTTGCCAATTTCGTGGGCGAGTTGAGGACCTACCCATCTTGATAAGTGCGCAGCTAAATCTGGTTCAGCTTGCTGCATAATCTTTTGAATATCCTGTAGCAGGTGGTAATCACCTTGCAATGGGATATTGCCAATCTGATCTGGATCGCTGACCAATAATTTAATCAGTTCGACAACATCTTTAACATGCAAAGTTGCTGTTGCTTCAGAAATTTTGAATTGCGCATCAAAAGGGCGTTGTTCAAAAATAGAAGGCTGCTCACTGTGCCCTGTTGCAGTAGGTTCAAGACGTACTTTTTCTTGGTCAAAGAATACATCGACAGAAAGCTGCGGGCTATCAATCACAACACGCAACATTTTGCCCTGTAACTGATTAAGCTGAATGCGTGTAACCGCATCCAGATCGATCAGATGATGAATGATACGTTCGACTGCACCGAGTGCCAGAATCGACCACATATCGTTATCCCTTACAGTTTAAAGCCACGGTGAACGGCAACGATACCAGCAGTAAGGTTGTGATAGTCACAGTTCTGGAAGCCAGCATTTTCCATCATACCTTTTAAAGTACGTTGGTCTGGATGCATACGAATTGATTCAGCCAAATATTTATAACTTTCTGAGTCATTCGCGACTAATTTACCCATAATTGGTAACGCAGTGAATGAATAGAGGTCATAAAGTTTTGAGAATGGCTCAAAGACAGGCTTAGAAAATTCAAGAATAAGTAAACGACCACCTGGCTTCAACACACGGAACATAGAAGCAAGCGCTGCATCTTTATCTGTCACGTTACGTAAACCAAAGCTAATGGTGAGTAAGTCAAAGCTGTTATCTGCAAAAGGTTCTAAAGTTTCTGCATTAGCAAGTACGAAGTCAACATTGGTACAACCTGCATCAATGAGGCGATCACGGCCTACATTGAGCATAGATTCGTTAATGTCTGAAAGAACGACATGGCCTTGAGGACCAACTTCACGGCTAAATACTTTTGCTAAGTCGCCTGTCCCACCAGCAATATCTAATACGTGTTGACCACGGCGTACGCCAGACATGTTAATTGCGAAGCGTTTCCACAAACGGTGAATACCAAATGACATTAGGTCATTCATCAAGTCATATTTGCTTGCAACCGAGTGGAATACTTCTGCAACTTTTTGAGCTTTATCTTCAGTTTTAACAGTCGAGAAACCAAAGTGGGTGGTTTCTCCCACGTTGCCAGTATTGCTAGCACCACGTGGTAAATTATATTTCGGTACAGAACCATTAACCGGTGTATCAGTTAAGGTTTGTTGTAAAGTTTGTTGTTGCCCTTGAGGGGTACCTTGCGGTAAAGGTGAGCTTAGGAATGGGCTAACTTTGTCTGAACTTTGTGCCTGCTCAGTTGGAGATGTTGGCTTTTGGTTTTCGTTAGACATATTGTCTCTCCTAGACTCAAACTCAAGTGAAACGGAATAAGTTCTGCATGATGACAGATTTTGTCTATTTTTACAGGCATCATCATGCAAATATAATGAATAAAATCTCAACTTCGTAAGGTTGATTTTTTCTCTGTGCCGACCTTATCACACTCTAAACGGATTCGGATGCCCTGAATGTACATTTTCAATAATCTGGCGTTCTTTTTCAGTAAAAGTCTTGATAAAGTTCTCGGCTGATTTTAACGGTTTCATCGCGCTAAAACCATCTTGGATAAAATCATACATCAATTCGAAATGATATTTTTGGGCAATACCTTTACACATTTTAAAAGCCGTAAACATCATAAATGAGCGCATATATTTATCGAGTGCCGTACCCAAATCATCAAGAAGAGCAAGTTGTTGATAACGAGCTTCTCCTTGATCAAGTTTAATTAGCGTTAAACGCATAATCTCATCGGTTAACACTGTATCTGCCGGATAATCCTCAAGAAGCTGTATCGCTACTTGTTCATCAAGCTGAGTGGCAAGTACCGCCAAACTTACCGATTTAGTTCCGGTTTTAATTGCATTTTCAGGCAATACTTTTTCGGCTTTATGGGCATATTTCAATAGGCGTTCAATTTGCGCTGCAAGAGCATCAAACTCTGGACCACCATATAAACGATTTAAAAAATACTCTGACATGAGCTTGTGCTCTGGCAGATTAAAAAATTCATGATGCGTATCTTTCATCCGTTCTTTTAGCCATGTTTGTACATCTTGCAAACGTTGGGCAAGCACTGGATTATCGTGATAATTAAATGTTTTATATTGTTGTAAAAGTTCGTCAAAAGCAGCGAGTTTAGACATGTAAGACTCTAATATTGGGCTATTTACAAAAAATCATAAGAGGCATTGTAACCTTGTACTATGGCGAGAAGATGTAAAAAAAATGATTCATGCGTCAATTTTTAGACAGATTTCTATCGCAATGACATAATTTGTATAGCAATTCATCATTTAACCGCATAAGTTAAATATCATCGAAATTAAACAATAATGATTAGAGCCGTGGACTATGAGCGAACAACAACCAAAATTTGAAATTCGAGATGAAGAACAGCTTTCGGTCGATTTGATTGAAGCACAATATGCGTTAAAAGAAAGTCGAGGAAAGCCCAATGCTAAAAGTACGCTCATTTTAATGAGTGGTATTGAACTGGCTGGAAAAGGCGAAGCAGTTAAACAGCTTCGTGAATGGCTAGATCCAAGATATTTACGAGTAAAAGCAGATGCGCCACGTATGTTGAATGATACAGAAGCATTTTGGCAGTCTTATTCGGAGTTTATTCCTACCGAAGGGCAAATTGTGGTGATGTTTGGCAATTGGTATAGCGATTTGCTCGTTACAGCAACGCATGTGTCTGAACCTTTAGATGAGGCACGATTTGATGCTTACGTTGAAAATATGCGGGCATTTGAGCAAGATTTGAAAAATAACTATGTCGATGTGGTCAAAGTCTGGTTCGATCTTCCATGGAAATCACTACAAAAACGTTTAGACAAAATTGACCCGTCAGAGCAACACTGGCATAAACTCCATGGGCTAGACTGGCGTAATAAAAAACAATATGACACTTTGCAAAAGTTACGCCGTCGTTTTACTGACGATTGGTACATTATTGATGGTGAAGATGAAAAACAGCGTGATCAGTTTTTTGCTCAGTACCTTTTGCAACACATGCGTAAGCTTCCAGACCATGAAACTGAAGTCAAAGGAAAATGGCAGCAGGCTAAAATTCCCGCTATTTTATTAAAACCTTCTAAAGAACAGCTTGATAAAGCCGAATATAAAAAAGAGCTTGATAAACTAAGCAAAAAAATTGCTGATGCTATGCGTTTCGATAAACGAAATTTTGTGATTGCTTTTGAGGGAATGGATGCTGCTGGTAAAGGTGGTGCAATTAAGCGAATTGTTAAAAACCTAGACCCGCGCGAATATGATATTCACTGTATTGGAGCACCTGAACGTTACGAGGCCCGTCATCCTTATTTATGGCGCTTTTGGAACCGCATTAATGAGGCCGAAAAAATCACGATCTTTGATCGGACATGGTATGGGCGCGTACTTGTTGAACGTGTTGAGGGTTTTGCTTCACCTTTAGAGTGGCAGCGTGCCTATGATGAAATTAACCGCTTTGAAAAAGATTTATTTGATAGTGAAACGATTGTGGTGAAAATTTGGCTAGCGATAAGCAAAGATGAGCAAGAGCAGCGCTTTAAGGCCAGAGAAGAGACACCGCATAAACGTTTTAAAATTACCGCAGAAGATTGGCGTAATCGTGATAAGTGGGATGATTATTTAAAAGCAGCTGCAGATATGTTTGAGAGAACCAGTACCGACTACGCACCTTGGTATGTTGTTGCAACTGATGATAAATATACGGCACGTTTAGAAGTATTAAGGGCGGTTTTAAAACAGCTGAGAGCAGATTAAGCTCTCAGCCATAAGGCATAGATTAATTTACAATGGTGCTACGATCTTTTTGCTGAATACGTTTTGCAAGATTGTAACTGTCATGCATGTGAGTTTCTGCTATTTTTTTCATCATGAAATAGCCTAAACTTGCTGCTACAATTTGTCCGCCTAGCGGTATAAATTTAGTCACCTGCTTTGTTACGATTTTGCCAAAAAAGCCATTAAATGTTTTTTTAACGGTAGTCCGTGCGACCACAAAGCCTGAAAATTCAAAACCGCGTTTGCGTAATTCATCCCAATGAATTGTTTTGGTTTTTGGATCATAGACACTCACGTGTTCAGGTGCTAAACCAAAACGGGAATTGATATCTGGAATAAGGTGCGACAAAATTCCCAAATCTATCACCACGTCAAAAAAAGGAATCGGTACGATTGCCGCTCCTGCTGAGACGTAAGCTCTTTTTTTGATGAGATCATGGCACTCATCGCGAATTTGTTCCAGATTTAAGCTAGGATCAATATAGTCAGGAATCTTATCAATTTTCATAATGTTTACCTGTATGAGTTTCTTGATGGCGTCATTCAAACCAAGTGTAAGTGACACTTAAAGTTAAATTATGCTGTGTTTAAACCAACGTGACATAGTCAGATTCAGTTGTATAGTAATGAATGTTTATGATTTTGTGCATAAATTATGCAAGCAGGATATGAAATAAATGGGGATTCATGTTATTCAAAGTCAACGTATTGATGTGTTGTTGCAAGGTGTATTAGCGTCTACCTCGCAAACTTCAACGCATCCATTACAGGTTTTGAAAACCCAGCATTTTATTGTTCCAAGTCCTGCGGTCGAGCAGTGGCTGATACAAAAACTTGCAGAACAGCAGGGCATGAGTGCCAATTACCAGTTTCACCAACGGGTAAGAGGCTTCCAGTGGTATGCCTACCAGCAAGTTTTAACTGCGCATAAAGAGCAGGTTCGTAAAGCTAACATCCCACGTTTGATTTTTAAATGGCGGGTTCATCAGGCTTTGTATGAATTTATCCAACCTGACACAATTAGTATAGATACTTCACATCCTTTACATTCTATTGTTCAGCGTATTTATGACAGTGCAGATCGACTCGAACAAGGCATAGATAAACAATTAAAAAAACAAAAAATGTTGTACTGGGTCGCTGAGCAGGTTGCTGATTTATTTAGCAACTATATGATTTATCGTGGACAGTGCCAACGTGGTTGTGAAAATAGTTGCACCTGTCCTGAAAACTGGTTGTCTGCTTGGGGACAAGGCCGATCACTCGATATTGAAAAATATATTGTGCAAAAAGATGAAGAAGTGACTGCTTTTGCATTGCACCAAACTGAGGAGCTAGAACGCTGGCAGCGTTGGTTGTGGCAGCAACATTTTCATGATGACTTTGTGCAGATGCAGCAAATTGATGCGTTGTTTTGGCAAGAGTTAGATCATCCGGACCGTAGTAAGCGCGCTATTTCAAGATTACCTAATCAGGTGGTGATCTTTACGTTATTAGATTTACCGCCAAGCCAGTTACAGTTCTTGCGCCGTTTAGGCCAATATATTGATGTCTTGATTTTGCACTATAACCCTTCACAAGAATATTGGGCCGATAGTGTCGATCCACTGTGGAAACAGCGTTATGACTTAGGGGTAAAAGAGCGTTTTATTGCGAAAAATCCAAAGGCAACAGATGCTGAAATTAGTGATTTCTTTAATAAATTTACACTCAACTTTAATGCTGAAGCGCGTGAGTCCAGACATCCGCTTTTAACCAGATTGGGTAAACAAGCCCGCGACCACTTTTCACTATTATCGAATTTGTCTACGGGTGAAGAAGGTAAGTGGGTGGATGCTTTTGTGGATGATTTTCCAGAAAGTTTACTCGGTAAAGTTCAGTCAGATATTTTGCATTTAGTGGAACCCCAAGCTAAACAATATGAGCTTGCTTCCGATGATGACTCTATTCAGATTCATGTTTGTCATTCGACTTTACGTCAGCTTGAAGTATTAAAAGAGCAATTAATCTGTTGGTTGGCTAAACCGCATGAGCAGCCGCGCCGTCCAAATGATATTTTAGTTTTAGTTCCTAATTTGGCTGACATAGAGCCTTTAATTCGAAGTGTATTTCCTGCTACGGCCACAGAGCAAGGTGTGCATTTACCTGTGAAAATTGCTGGTGTTGCATCACTTGATGCACTGAATGCTTGGCGTGCTGTAATTGGGCGTATTCAACTAATGCAGGGACGTTTTAGCTTTGATGATCTTGCTGACTGGTTAAGTTTGCATGCGACTCAGCAGCGTTATGAACTTGAATACGTTCAGGTTGAGCGAATTTTAAATTTACTTGCCGATGCTGGCTTTAAACGAGGGCTTGATGCAGAACATCTCAAGCGCAGTTTGTGTGAAGGGGATGATGATTATCGATATAGCTTTAAATTTGCCTTAGAGCGATTGGCTCTTGGCATTGCCGTGCCTGTGCATGCGACATTTAATCAGGTGTTGAGTTATGCCAAAGTTCAACCGAGTGATTTTGAGTTGATTGGTACACTCATTCAAATTTATCAAGATTTGAATGAGCGCCGTGATTGGCTGACTTTACATGAACAGGGGAAAGTCTACACGGTTGAATATTGGCTTCAGGTATTGGGCAAAGATATTGTTGAATTTGAGCAGGTCGGTGTTGCTGCTTTAAAAGCTGTTCGGGAAATTGTTAAAAAACAAGAACGAATGTTAACTCTCGCAAGTTATTACGCCGAGACAGAAACAGGAACTTTGCGCAAAATTACCTTGCCTCTGCCTTATATTATTGAAGAAATTCAACGGACTTTAGAAAGCCAAAGTGCGCAAGCTGAACCGACAGGGCAGATTACCTTTGCTCAAATTGGACATATTCGGCCGTTACCTTATCGCTTAATGGTCATGCTAAATCTTGATGCAGGGCAATTTCCAAACCGTGATACACACGTTCCATTTGATTTAATGGATGCACTGCGTCAACAGTTAGGTGACCGCTCTCGACTTGAAGATGATCAAGGTGCTTTTTTAGATGCTTTATTATTAGCCCAAGACAATTTATGGCTGTTTTATAACGGTTTTGATGTGAATGATGGTGAGGTGCGAGAACCATCTAGTATTCTTCAAGAGTTCCGTGAACACCTTGCCTTGATTGTGAAAGCTGAAGATGATGTACCTGAAAATGTCGTTATTGAAGGAATTGAGATTCCATCACAGTTAAAACAACTCTATCACTTACATGACTTACAGCCATTCGACCCGAAAGGTTTTACTGTAGAAAAAAGTGTGATCCGTTATCAAGATCACTGGTTTAAGGTCGCTTCACAAATTCAGCAAGTCTCAGGAAACCGCCAACCTTGGGCAAATACGACCTATCCGCTACAAGCTCCTGATATGCTGGTTTTAGAGAGCCAGCAGTGGATACAGGATGTGACGTTCCCTGCACGTTTGTATTTGAAAACTTTAGGGGTAGAAAACTTAGGAAGTGTCGGCCTGCTCGACCAAAATGAACCGTTATTATTAGATGGTTTAGGGCGCTATGCGATCCGACATTTTTTACAGCAATCTGAACAGCATGCACAACCTGAAGTATTAATTGATCAGTTGCCTGTAGGTAAAGTCAAATATAGCGCATGGCAACAAGGTGTGTTTGAGCAAGAATGTTTACTTGAGCGCCTTCATCATTATGCACCCGCAGTGACACCAACGACTCAGCGTATTTGGCGCATTGCTAAACAGCTTCATATGAATATTACAGTTCCAAAGTCTGAAACTCAGGATTGGGTGAGTATGGAACCTTCAAGCGCCCGAGCAAAAAGACGTGCGAAAGTCTGGTTGGAACACTTACTTTGGTTAGCTTATTTGAATGAGGGAAGTGCAGGAGCTGAAAAGCGCCGTATTGTGGTTTTTAGCGATCAAACTGTGATTTGTAGTGGTGTAAGTTCTGAGCAAGCTCGGCAATATTTACAGCCATGGTTTAAAATCTGGCGTCATGCACAGCAACAACCCTTGGTTCTACCAGCAGCTTTATTATTAAAGCCATTAGAAAAAGCCAAGGCATATCAGTGGGAAACAACAAATCAGGCAGAAAAAGCAAAACTGGATGAGAAGAGCTACACTGAGCTGTTAAAATACTGGAATGAAACAGGGTCATTTACCACAATGGATATGACTCAAAATGAAGCTTGCAAGTTGCATCGAGACTGGAGCTTTATTTTACAAGAACAAGATGCACAAGCTCTGCTTCAACATGCTTGTGATGAGTTTGCGTATGATCTGTATCATCCGGTTTTTCAATTTCAACATTCGGAGTAAGACATGAACTCAAGAGTACAGGTGTCTTATCAACCTATTATTGATATTGAATTTAGTGGCTTACACTTAATTGAAGCTTCGGCAGGTACAGGAAAAACCTATACCTTATCGAGCTTAATGGTCCGTATCTTTCTTGAAAAGTATTTGCCTAGACAAGTGATTGCAACCACGTTTACCCGTGCTGCCGCTGCTGAGTTAAAAAGTCGTATTCGCGCCCGTTTGGTCGAAACGTATCGTTATTTAGAGACCAAGCGCAGTTTTACAGAACACGAATTAATTACGCAGGCCGAGCAAGAGCCTGACTTATTACTCCAACATATTTTAAAAAGCTTTGCGACGCGTATTGCCTATGCGTGTGAACGTTTAAAATTGGTCATCGATCAGTTAGACGAGTTATTTGTTGGAACACTCGATAGCTTTAGCCAAAAACTGTTACGTGAGTTTGCCTTTGAGAGTGGCAAAATTGAACGCGCTCAAATTACCGATGATGCCAAAACTTATAGCCGACAATTGATTCATGATGTTTTGCGTGAATGGATACAGTCTCAACCTCAGACTGTGATTGATGCTTTATATCTGGCAGGTGAACTTAAGAGTGTCGATAGTTTTGTCAAACTTGTTGAAGACTCACTGAATTTTAGTTCGGCTCATTTTAAACTTCCTGAAAAGCCAATCATTCAATTTGAACAACTTGCACAGCTCAAAAAGTTGGCAACAGAAATTGACTTAAGCCTTTTAGAGCCGTATTACTTGCTTGATGGTGAGCACTATAAACATGTGAGTGGTACCGTATTTCGTAATGGGGCGTTTAACAAATTATTTAGCGAGTGTTTACCGCAGCTTTTGCAAGTTCTAACGCAAAGCGACAGCATTTTGGTTTTTGATGGGTCTTTGACTGCACAACGTGAGCTTGTTTTTAAGTTTTTAGGTCAACTTGCCGATCAGAAAGTTTTCAAGAAATGTCCTGCTGAAATTTCAGATGGTTTCTATCAGCATCCTTGTATTCAACAGATTCAACAACTATTTGGTGTGCTGAAAAATTACGCCGAGCAGTTCGACCAGCTTCATATTTTTTTAAAAGCCTATTTGTGTGTAAAGGTGAAAAAACGTCTACCTCAGGTTTTACAAAATAAAGGTGAAACTACGTTTTCTCAGCAAATTCGGACACTTTCTGAAGCCTTAAAAGGTGAACAGGGGCAGCGTTTTGCTGTATTTGTTCAGGCGCGTTATCCCTTAATTTTGGTTGATGAATTTCAGGACACCAACCAAGATCAAGACGATATGCTGGCGAGCATTTGGCGTCATCCAGAGCGCTACCAAAAAGGTTGCATGATTATGGTGGGTGACCGTAAACAGGCAATTTACGGTTTCCGTGGTGGGGATATGCTCACCTTTTTAAATGCCTATAAAGATATTCAAGCCAAACATGGTCGTGAATATAAGTTAATTCATAACCATCGTTCTGTTGCTGACTTAGTTGAAGTGGTCGATGCCTTATTTCAACGACAAATGGATTTCGGCGAAGAGGTTCAATATGACCCAATTCGAGCGGGAACTCGGCCTCATCCTGTATTGATTGAGCAGAATAATCATAATCCTCATCCTTTACGCTGGCTCATGCTCAAAGATAAAGAAACAGAGGCACAGCAAGTTGCTTGGAAGATTCGAGATCTACTCAACCAGTCACATGCTGGAGAGCTATATTTTCAAAAAGATGTTCAGACTCAAGCTCTAAACGAAGATGATATTGCGGTATTGTCTCGTAACCATGATGGGCTTGATAAAGTTCAATTTGAGCTAGAGCGTTTAGGAATTCGGGTTAACAGGCCTTCAAAAAGAAGTGTTTTCGATTGCGCAGTTGCGCAAGACGTTGGTGCTTTGCTGACTGCCATACTTCATCCTTATGATGAGGCAAAAGTGAAGCGAGCTTTAATTAGCCGTCTATTTGCTATGGATTTAAAACAACTCTTGCAGCTTGAGCAGACAGCCGAAGGGTTAAGCCAGTTTATGACCGGTTTTGACGTCATTCGTGAGTTGTGGTCCGCTCAAGGCTTTTTAGTCGCATGGCAACAATGCCTCATCCAGTTTGATATATGGCAAAATTTGGTCGCGGCCAAAAGTAAAGATAATGAACGGGTTGTGGTGAACTTGCGTCATTTGACTGAAATTTTGAGTCAGCACAGTGAGAAATACTTAGGCGCGCAAAACCTCTATCATTGGTACCTCAAACAGTTGGGTTCTCCTCTGGATCGTGATTGGGAGTTAGAACGTAAATTGTCGAGTGAAGCTGGTATTCAGCTCATGACAATTCACCAGTCAAAAGGACTGGAATTTAAGATTGTTTTCTTATTGGGTGCAGACAAGCCCTTTCGAGAAAATAACAAAACTCTGAATTTTTCGACCCAAGATATAGTCCAACCAGACTCAAGTCAGACCTTGACTCAACGTGTAGTTGCGATTGCTGATAAAACTTATTTGAATGAAGTTGAACTTAAGCAACACGAAGAACGAGCGCTTGCTGAACAGAATCGCCTTTGGTATGTCGCTTTAACGCGAGCAAGCCACCGCGTCTATGCACTTTTACAAGATGTGGATGGTAAATCAGTATCAGGTCTCGCGTTTTGGAAAAATAGGACTGAGCCTTTTCAACACCGTTGCTGTACGGATGAAATGGTTTTGGAGCAGATTCCACAGGCAATTCATTTAGCCAAACAAATAAGTATTATTGAAATACAAGCACAACGGTTTCCTGAACAACGTTTTTATTCGAGAGGTAAAACCAGTTTCAGTTACTTGGCACAGCATTTAAAACATAAGGCTGGCACAGATTTATTGGCAAGTCAGAGCAATGATGCTTTATTAGCAGAAGATGAGCTGGATTTAATCAACACTGCTGAAGCAATCAGTGCTCAGCCGATTGACTGGATCAAGAGTAACTTCCCGCGAGGAACGCTTGCTGGTAATTTTTTGCATGAAATCTTTGAGCACATCGATTTTCAATGTTCAGATGACTGGGTAAGTGAAATACGTCGTCGTTTTAAAAATGACTATAGTAGTCTTTGGCAAGATTTACTTAATAAATATAACGAGAGCTTCCCAGAGCAAGAAGATGCCGAGAATCTGCTTTACCAGTCCGTTGCAGAGTGGCTGAAAGATATTTTGCGAACGCCGCTTTATCAAGGTTTTCGACTAAATCAGCTTCAACAAGAGCAATATTTGTCAGAGTTTCCTTTTTATTTGGCGTTGTCAGATCGGGTTTTAGCGATGACACGTATTCAGCAGCTTTTCGCTGAGTATGGTTTGAATATGCCCGAATTACTTGAAGCACGTTCAGCCCGCTATCTCAATGGATCTATCGATTTGGTTTATTTTGATGGGCAGCGTTACCACATTGCCGATTATAAAAGTAATTACTTAGGTGATGATCTTGCTGATTATCGTAGCGATAGCATTGCTCAAAGCATGTCTTTAGCAAGTTATTGGCTACAGGCAGGTTTATACCTCGTTGCATTACATCGTTATTTACAAGTCAAAATGCAGGATTACCAAATTGAGCAACACTTAGGTGGAGCAACTTATCTTTATTTACGTGGCATGAATGGTGAAGCTGAGCAGGGCTATTATTACTGGCAGCCTAGCATTGAGTTTATTCTGCGTCTTGACGCCATTTTAGGGTATTTTGCTGAGGATAAAATTGCATGAAAAATGCTGATAAAGTATGTAATTTTAATATTAACAAATATTTGGCATGTGGATAAACCTGTCTACAACTATGTGGACAAGCGTGTGGAAAACTAGGTGGATAAGTGTGTGGACAATATAAATAGCTCTGAACAAGCCGATTTAAGCTGGTTAACAACGTGGAGTAACTTCTTAAATCAGGCTCCATTTACTGAGCAATCACAGGTGCCAGAAGCCACTTCTTACTTGCAGCAGCTTATTGAAGCGAGCTTACAAGGCAATAGCTGTATCGATGTCAGTTCTGAGCAAATTGCAGCACTTGGTCAGCTTGCTATATCTGCCGATCAAGCGTCTTCAAAAGTTGCCCCATGCGTCTACGATGAGCAGGGGTTGGCATTATACCGATATTGGCACCTAGAGCAACGACTTGCAGAGCAAATTTGTCGATTAAAGCAACAATTAATTCAACCAGTATCTTGTGATGACTATTTAGACCTACTCACAGATCCGCATCAACAGGCAGCTTTACAAATGGTTGCTCGGCAGAGCCTGAGTATTATTACAGGTGGGCCAGGTACGGGTAAGACCTATACGCTTGCACGTATTATTGCTGTGCTGAGCCAAGCAATTCCGCATATTCGTGTGGCGATGGCTGCTCCAACGGGTAAAGCAGCACAGCGCATGCAAGAAGCCTTACAGAACTCGTTTAATGACCCTAAATTGCTTGAGTCTGGATTAATTAGCGAAGAGCTAAGGAATCAGGGAACACAAACGATTCACCGATTATTGGGGATGGGACATAGCCAAACACCACGGTTTAATCAAAAACAACCACTTCCTTATGACGTGATTGTTGTGGATGAGGCTTCCATGCTGGATTTAAATCTAGCTACTCTTCTATTTGAAGCAGTGCCAGAGTCCTGTCGAATTATTTTATTAGGAGATGCAAATCAGCTCGCTTCCGTCGATGTCGGAGCGGTTCTTGCTGACTTGCAACAAATACAGGCGCTCGCCGACAACAGGGTACAATTACAAACCAGTCGCCGTTTTGCTGAAGGTGCATTGATTGGACAGGTTGCTAAATTTATTCAGGCACAAACCTATCAACAAGATCATGTAGCTGTTTTACAGCAGTTTGAAATTGATATTGTTGAGGTTTCTGAATTAAAGCCTATAGTTTTACAAAGTGACATGCCAGATGTGGTTCAGCTTGAGTATTTGCCAGAAGGGAATCACGCAGAAGTTGAAATTTATTATCAGAAGCTCATGCTTGGTTTCCAAGGATATGTAAAAAGCCTAAAAAATTATTTAAAAGAAGAACGCTCGATTGAACAGGTCCAAAACGTAGTAAAAGCATTTGATGACTACCGTATTTTAACGGCTGTTCGTCATGGTCCATTTGGGTTGCAACAGTTAAATCAATATGCGCAGCGTTGGATACAGCAACAACTTTCAATAGTGACAGCAGGGGGATGGTATGTCGGTCGTCCGGTAATGATGACTTATAACGACTATCAACTTGGTATTTCAAATGGTGACATTGGTTTGTGTTTTGAACATAGAACTCAGCCTCAGCAGTTTGAAGTATATTTTCCAAGTTTGAATAAATGGGTCGCTGCGAATCGATTACCTAAAAGTATCCAAAGTGCATTCGCTTTAACGATTCATAAATCGCAAGGGTCTGAATTTACACACACTGCTGTCGTTCTAGATCAGGCTGCAAAGAATTTATTAAGCCAAGAGCTTATTTACACTGCGATTACACGCGCTAAAAAAGTAGTAAGTCTTTTGGTTCATCCCGAAGCTTTACTACAGTCCTTTACAGTTCGGACAACACGAAAAAGTGGTTTAGTTCAGAAAGTTAATCGGTTAGTTCGTTAAGCCAAACTTAATATTTTAACCCTTGTAAGAAAAAGCTTACATAGATTCGAGATATTTGCTGCTAGAGTACACCCCACGTTTTTGAGATTATAAACGCACAACGAGCTTGGCAAGGAATGTCGGGCAAAATCGCACAATAATAATAGCTTAAGTCGAGAGACTGCGAACTTACAATGACGTAGGTGTATAAAGAGGAAACTTACAGCCGCTAAGCCTTGTAGTTTTGGGAGAGACTACAGGGCTTTTTTATATTCTCAATTTTATTTACTTCTAAATAATGATTAGAAAAGTTCGGATTTAAGCCAATATTGAGTGTAATTTCTTTTAAAAATTTATATCAATAATATCAATATATTTATCTGTAATATGATTTTTAAACAGCCATTTTTCCTGTGAATTGTTAAGTTAAATGTTATACAGAACTGTACGATAATGGGGCAAAAACTGTTATCTATTAAATATTAGACAGACCTGTACGTTTTTGCTTACATGATGATAAGAAAAATACTACTTTTCTTCATAATTGGATGTGTCACAATACATCACATAAGGAAATAGAAACAAAGACACTGGAAGTGAGTTAAAACAACAAGAAGGATGTGACTAGCATCTCACAAACGATAATAAAAACAGAAATAACACGATAAACAAGAACTACAGCGCAAAAAACCCAAGCAGAAATGCTTGGGTTTTTTATTTGATTTATACTAAGTTCGTTTCATGAGCGTCGCTACCAAACAAAGATCGGCGCTGATCTCTAGGAATGCGTGGGCATTGCGTTGAAATCTGATAAAGCACGTTGGCTAAAGCGGGTAGGTGTGTTCCCACGACAGATTTACCTGTTGTTAATAGAGAAACACTAATATCTCTTTCAGGGTCGGCCCAACATAAAATATTGGAGAACCCTAAGTGGCCAAAAGCTTGCCCCGTCATTGGGCCAAATAAACCAACTGGATTACTGCCTAACATTGGACCTAAGGCATAGCGCATTGGAATTAATAAAGTACGATCAATATTAACGCCTGTGGTTGGTAGTGTTGCTCTGAAAATCGTTTTCTCACTGAAGATTTGCTGACCGCCATAGCTTCCTCCACTTAAAAGCATTTCAAAGAAACGTCCAGCTTGTTCTGCACTGGTATAGATGTTTCCAGCTGGGCAAATTGTGTCCATAAAACGGTTATCGTTAGTGACATCAACTGCAAGTTGCAACCCTCCACCTAATACATGGTTGAGGTAGTGATCGGTACCAAGGCGAGGGTGTAGACCCGTTGCACAGTTTAAGGCAACCTCTGAGCGGTATTCTGGTTTTAAGCCATAATTGAAATAAGGCATTCCCATCGGTTTTTCGATAGTTTGATGTACAAACTTACGTAAATCTTGCCCAGTCACCCGTTCAATGACTTCCCCTAAAATATAACCCGCTGTAACCGCATGATAGGCAAGATGGTTACCAGCAGGAGACACTGGCTTTGCAGCATATAAACGTTTTAAAATTTCATCTTTATCAAATAGAAGTTCGGGTGTGACATCGCCATCAATATAGGGAATGCCTCCACGATGTGCTAATAAATGAAAGATCGTCGCACGACGCTTACCATTTACGCCGTATTCGGGAATATAGTAGCTCACCGGATCAAGCAAATTGATTTCGCCTTTTTCATCTAATAGATGAATCAGCATGGCGGTGATCATCTTCGATGCTGAAAACAGACAAACGGGCGTATCAGGAGTCGCAATCAGAGCATTCTCCTGTAGTCCCGCTGGAGAATTCCCTTGAGCATATCCGATGCTTCTGTTGAGCAAAATTTTACCTTGTCTACGTAAGCAGAAGGTAATGAGTGGATAATTTCCAGTTTTATATAGTGCTTCTATACTGTTCCAGATTTTTTGAATCTGGAGTTCAGTCATTCCACCCTGTTCAGCAGCAACCTCATCTTGACGACGAATAACTTGCTCAATATTGTCCGGTACTGGACAAGTGTTGGTTGAAAAAATTTTCACACGTCCCTCGCGCTTCTTTCTTTTTATTCAAAGGTAGTGTGCAGGGTTAATATGCTCGTGTCAGTGTCTAAAATGACAAGTTACTGAAAACAATTTTGCAATCCACCTATAGATACCTTAAAATAGACAACTTGCTGTAGTGATGCACGGCAGTCAGTTGCCTCAACTGATTCATATCGTTAACTTTTTTAAGCATCTCGGAGAAATCGAATGGCTTTAACTAATGCAGACCGCGCAGAGATCATTGCTAAATTTGCTCGCGCTGAAAATGACACTGGTTCACCAGAAGTACAAGTAGCTTTATTGACTGCTCAAATCAATGATTTACAAGGTCACTTTAAAGCTCACAAACACGACCATCACAGCCGTCGTGGTTTGATTCGTATGGTTAACCAACGTCGTAAATTGCTTGACTATTTAAATGGTAAAGACCACGGTCGTTACACTGCTTTGATCGGTGCTTTAGGTTTACGTCGTTAATTCGATTTTCACTTTGTTTTCGCTATTTCGCATGTCGCAATGCTTTATCGCTGAAAAGAGAGTTTCACTTAATTTTAGGTTAAGTGATGTTTAGAAGGGGCGCTTGTGCGCTCCTTCTTTGCGTTTAATATTATTTAAAATTTTTGGCCTAGTGTGATGGCTTCTAAGCTTTGTCATTTATCTACCAATAGTTGTAGTCTGAATGCCAAACCTTAGGGGTCTCACTAGAATAAAATTAGGAAAATACAATACATGTCAATGTTTAATATCGTTCGTAAAGAATTCCAATATGGTCAACACACTGTTGTTTTAGAAACAGGTCGTGTTGCACGTCAAGCAAATACTGTTTTAGTTACAATGGGCGGCGTAACTGTTTTAGTTGCAGTTGTTGCTCAACCAAAAGCAAAAGCGGGTCAAGATTTCTTCCCGTTAACAGTGAACTATCAAGAAAAACAATATGCTGCGGGTCGTATCCCTGGTGGTTACGGTAAGCGTGAAGGTCGTCAGTCTGAAGCTGAAACTTTAATTTCACGTCTTATTGACCGTCCAATTCGTCCATTGTTCCCAGAAGGTTTCTATAACGAAATCCAAGTGACAGCGACTGTTGTTTCTTCTGACAAAACTATGGATGCTGACATTGCTGCAATGATCGGTGCTTCTGCTGCAATGTCAATTGCAGCTGTTCCATTCCGTGGTCCAATTGCAGGCGCACGTGTTGGTTTAATCAATGGCGAATACATTCTTAACCCAACCCACGAACAATTGAAAGAAAGTGATCTTGATCTTGTGGTTGCGGGTACTGAATCTGCGGTACTGATGGTTGAATCTGAAGCGAAAGAACTTTCAGAAGACCAAATGTTAGGTGCTGTACTTTTCGGTCATGACGAAATGCAAATTGCTGTTCAAGCAATTAAAGAATTTGCTGCTGCTGCTGGTGCAGTTGAATCAACTTGGGTTGCTCCAAGCAAAAACGAAGCTCTTCTTGAGCAATTAAAAGCAGCTTTCGAAGCTAAAATTTCTGAAGCATATACGATTGCGGTTAAACAAGATCGTTATGCAGCACTTGATGCACTTTATGCAGAAGCTGTAGCTCAGTTCGTTCCTGAAAATGACGAAACTGGTATTGCTGACGAAGTAAACGAATTATTTGAAGACCTTAAATACCGTACAGTACGTGACAACATCTTGTCAGGTAAACCACGTATTGATGGCCGTGATACTAAAACTGTTCGTGGTATCGACGTTCAAGTTGGTGTATTAGACCGTGCTCACGGTTCTGCATTATTTACACGTGGTGAAACTCAAGCGTTGGTAACAACAACTTTGGGTAATACTCGCGATGCATTAATGGTTGATACATTGTCTGGTACTAAAACTGACAACTTCATGTTGCACTACAACTTCCCTGCATACTCTGTAGGTGAAACTGGTCGTGAATCTGGTCCTAAACGTCGTGAAATTGGTCATGGTCGTTTGGCGCGTCGTGGTGTTCAAGCAGTTCTTCCTGCTGCTGACCGCTTCCCGTATGTGATTCGTATTGTATCTGACATTACTGAATCTAACGGTTCATCTTCAATGGCTTCTGTATGTGGTGCGTCATTATCACTTATGGATGCGGGTGTTCCACTTAAAGCACCAGTTGCTGGTATCGCAATGGGCTTAGTGAAAGAAGGTGAGCGTTTTGCAGTACTTTCTGACATCTTAGGTGATGAAGATCACTTAGGTGATATGGACTTTAAAGTAGCAGGTTCTGAAAACGGTATTACTGCACTTCAAATGGACATCAAGATTGAAGGTATTACTGAAGAAATTATGGAAGTTGCATTAAACCAAGCATTTGCTGGTCGTATGCACATCCTTAATGAAATGAACAAAGTGATTTCACGCGCTCGTCCTGAAATCAGTGCTCATGCACCGACATTTGAAGTGATTAACATCAATCCGGACAAGATCCGTGATGTTATTGGTAAAGGTGGTGCAACGATTCGTGCCATTACAGAAGAGACCAAAGCTGCGATTGATATCGAAGACAATGGTACAGTTCGCGTATTTGGTGAAACTAAAGCTGCTGCTCGTGCTGCAATTGCAAAAATTCAAGCACTTACTGCTGAAGTTGAACCAGGTAAGATCTATGACGGTAAAGTAATCCGTATTGTAGAATTCGGTGCGTTTGTAAACATCATGCCGGGTACTGATGGTCTTCTTCACATTTCGCAAATTTCAAATGAACGTATTGCGAACGTAACTGATGTTCTTAAAGAAGGTCAGGAAGTTAAAGTACAAGTTGCTGATGTTGATAATCGTGGTCGTATTAAATTGACTATGAAAGACATTGAACAAGCATAATTGTTCTAGTGACATGAAAAAGTCCGCTTGATGCGGACTTTTTTTATGGCATGATGCAAGTAATACAAAACAGATCGTTGTGGTATGCAGGTTTATTATTTTTATCGCCATCAAAGCGACGGCTATGTCTTTTTAAGCCGCGAACAGCATAGTGAACATGTTCTGGAGTTCTTCTGGATTGATAGTGTCAGAACGGATGTGGTTAACCATAACGAAGAATGGCAACAAGAGATTCAAAAGCTTTCAGGCATGGTTATTAATGAGTTTCATATGCGGGATATTGCCAATATCGAACATCCCTGTGCATTTGATACGCTTGAAGAGTATGACCTATTAATTTTTAAGAAACTGGTCACACCTGACGATGAAATTAAACATGCAGAATCACAAGATAGTGTTTTTGGTTTAGCGACCACACCGATTAGTTTTATTTTAACGCCTGATGTGCTGATTAGTGTGCGCGAGCAGGGGAATAAGTCGATTGAAAACTATATTCAACGTCTCGAGAATATTTTATGTAAAACGTTAGAAGAGCAAAATAAAACCCGTAAATTACCGAATTCACCCGTCGATTTATCGTTACGATTGTTAAATAGTATGATTGATGGCTATCTCGATATTCGCTCGCCATTGACGAAAAGAGTCGAGCATTGGCAGCAACAATTGCTACAGGGTAATCGCCGTTTTAAACAGTGGCACCAATTATTCCATGAAAATATGGCCTTTCAACAGGTCGAAAATTTATGCGAAGAACAAATCGAAACCCTTCAAGAATTTCGGGATGAAATTGTAGAAAATTACCATCATGTCGTTGGCGGTCATATCCGTAATTCTCAAGATATTTTACTGGTTCGTTTAAATGATTTAATGAGTCATGTTGAACGTATTCAGAAACATACTTTGCGGTTGCGCAGCGCAATTCAGTCAGCAATTGATTTACATTTTTCTGCCATTGCGAACCAAACCAACGAAAACATGCGGATTCTCGCAATTATTACAGCAGTCTTTGCACCGCTTACCCTTTTAACCGGTATTTATGGAATGAATTTTGAGTTTATTCCTGGTCTTAAATCACCCGTTGGTTTTTGGATTATGCTGGGCGCCATGCTGATTAGTACGATTTTTCTGTTGTACTATTTTTATCGACAGCACATGGTTGGGCGTGGAGAAAAAAGTGTCATTGATTTGTTAGCTCAACAGCATCGCCAAGATCGGATGAATTTATTTTGGTTTTTGGAGTATGAACCGATTAAACAGACTGTGAAGGAATTGGAGAAGATTACTCGATTGAAGTAATAGGAATTCTCAAAAATCAGTAAAGTTGATTTGTTAGTACTGCCTCAAATTTAGGGATTAATTTGATACTTATTGTCTAGGCATATCCTTACTTTTGACTGGGCAAAAGTAACAAAACCCTTCCTTGGACTGACGGTACATCCATGTTACCGCAGTCCAAAAGGCGGCATCCATGCCGCCCATCACGTTAGCTCATGCCTTTTTGAAAAAGTTATTGAGAAAAAATCTTAATGAAAATGCTTCAACTGTTTTCTAAGTTGTTGTACTTCATCAATCAAATCTAACATCACCGCAACTGCTGCCAAACTTGCGTCAAAGTCACGTTGTAGACGATAAGCTTTGCGAGCACGAGAGACATCTTCGCCCATAAACTGATGGGTTTCAGGTGCGGTATTGACCGATAAAATATCATATTCAATTAGCTGAATAATCCAGTGGGGACTTTGACCACAAGCTTGAGCGAATTGTTGTAGATCAAATGTAGATTGTTCATCAACGACCTCCGCACTAAAGGTATGGCCGTCATATACAATTTCTCGATAATGAATGGTTGTCATGATCTTGCTCCCTAATGAGATGAACGAGGTTCGAATGAAGCGAAGGCTTCAGCCAGTTGCTGATAGGCTTGTTTTTCTTTTTCAGAATGTGCTGGTGGGAATACAATATTTAAAATTAAATAGAGATGACCTGGCGTTTTATTTGGTATCCCTTTGTCTTTTAAACGTAGCTGTTGTCCTTGTTTTGCATTATGAGGCAAATTGACATTTAAAGGTCCAGCTGGTGTTTTTACTTCAATACCTTGACCTAACGCAGCTTCCCACGGAGCCACATCTACAGTCAAATATACATCACTGCCTTCAACATGAACGCGGTCTGTGTCTTTATACTGAATTTCAATATAAAGATCGCCGTTAGCACCGCCATTAATACCACTTTGCCCTTGTCCACTTAAGCGGATTTGCTGACCTTCTTTCATACCTTTTGGTATTTTGACTTGCAAGGTTTTACGTTGAACTTCAGGCTCGCCATAAGCATTTACGGTTGGGATTTGCAGGGTAATTTGTTGCGTTGATCCATGATAGGCAATATCAAGATCGACCTCTATGCTGGCATGTTGGTCTTCACCGCGATAACTACGCTGTTGTCTTTGGCGTTGCTGCTGACCACCACCAAATCCTGCACCAAAGCGCCCAAATAAATCTTCAAAACCGCTAAAGTCTGCTTGCTCACCACCTGTAAATCCTTGGCGATAAAACTGTGCTCCATCAAAACCACTTTGCGCAGCGCCCTGACCAAAGTTATTGAAACCTTGAGGGTGATCTAACATCTGGTCATATTCAGCTTTTTTTTCTGCATTGCTTAAGGTGTCATAGGCAACATTAATGGCCTGCATCTTTTCTTCTGCATCTTTTTCTTTGCTAATGTCAGGATGATATTTACGAGCTAATTTTCGATAAGCTTTTTTAATTTCATCAGCAGAGGCTTTGCGTGTAACCCCTAATTCTTCATAATAATTTTTTGCCATAATGTTTGATCACGATGGTGTGGTTTATTTCATTATGAAACGATTTTTAAAGTTTTCAATAAGCTAGATTGTATAAGAGTTGTTCTATTCCAAAATAAAATCGAGAGGAAGAGGCATAGATAAATGAGGTATATACCTCTCATGATTTAGATGAAACTTTGATATAAGCCGTAAAGTGCAATAAGTAAAAGTAATAAACCGCATAGGCCTAATATTTTTGGATATAAATGACTGTTAGAAAGACGGCGGAAGAATATATAAACCAAAGATAAAGTCAGAAAGTCTAAAACAATCCATGTCAGGGTGAGGATGGTTAGACTTAAATTTAATTGGGGTGTAATAGAGACAAATTGCGGAAAGAAAGCCGAGAAAAAAATAATATCTTTAGGGTTGGAAATACCGACAAGGAAGCCTTTTTTAAAACCACCATTTTGTGCTGAAACTGTCTGTATTGCTTCTGGGTGAGGGGCTTGAATCACTTCTTTAAGAATACTGAAACCCAAATAACCAATATATAGACAGCCTAAAATCCGAATGATATTAAGATAACTATCGTTAACACTGAGCACTCCCTTTAAAACGAGCACTGAAATAAAAATTAAGACAAGAGATGCTAAATTTGTACCAAAAATGGTTTCAAGAGCTTTTTTATACCCTCCTTTAAGTCCAGCGCTTGCAACTAAAATCATGACAGGACCAGGGGTAGCAATCATGATAACTACACTAAAAATAAAGAGAAAATAATCAAAATAATTCATGGTGTTTTGAGTGTCTTATTTATTAGGCTATAAACTAGCCTTATATTATCTTATTTAAAATAAGATATTGAAAATTATCATCAAAAGTACAGACAAATAAAAAGGCGGTATATCCGCCTTTTTATAAATTTTGAAGATTAACTCAAATGCTCACCAAATAACGCTAAAGCTTCTTCAGCAGTAAAGGTGTATTGAGTATTACAGAACTGGCAATCCATACGAATCGGGTTCTGTTCTTCTAACGTTTCATGAACAGCGTCTACACCAATTTGGATCAGCGCATGTGCACAGCGTTCTTTTGAACATGTACAGCCAAATTTTAGCGCTTCAATTTCTGGTAACCGAACTTCTTCTTCGTTATATAAACGATATAAGATTTCATTTGCATCTAAATTGGTGAGCTCTTCCGCTTTTAATGTTTCGGTCAACATGGTCAAGCGTGGCCATAAATCTTCATCGACCAATTTTTGCTCTTCTTCATTGTGGCGTGGTAAAAGCTGAATGAGTAAACCACCAGAGCGTTTGGTCGTACTCGCTAACACAATGCGAGTTGGGATTTGTGCAGACAAATCGTAATACTGCATGAGGCAACCGGCTAAGGTGACTTGGTCAAGCGGCACAATCCCTTGATAACGCTCGCCAAATTCCGGTTCAATATTAATAAATAAAACTGGATTAACTAAAGCGCCGAGAACTGTGCTGCTGTCTGTTGCTTCAATGAAGCGTGGATCCGTTTCGTAATCCGCTAGAGCACGAACTTCACCTAAATGATTACATTCAGCCATTGCCCACTTAAAGGTGCCGCTAGCCTGGATTTGCAAGCTGATACGGCCTTTGATTTTTAGTGTACTTGCAAGTAATGCAGTCGCACTCAACATTTCACCTAGCAGAATTTTAACGGCAGGCATATAGTCACGTTGAGCTAAGATAGTTTGTAGTGCCTCTTCTAGATGAACGACTTCCCCACGAACAGGAAAGTTCTCTATATAAAAGCGTTGGCGTAAATCAGACATAATATTCTCCAGGGCCCTAAGCAGAGTATAACTATTTCGTTTTAATCAAGCTTAGGAAATGCAGCGAAGCCGCAAGCGGGACAGGGGCAGCTTTGTGCCCATTGTCCAATTATTTAGGCAATGTGAATAAGTCCTTAATATAGCCATTTTTTGAAATCTCAAGTTATTCTAGATGATCTCGTGTAATGTCGATGCGATTTGGTTGTAAATGACGCTTTAAATTCACATCGTGTTTTGATGTGGCCTGTTGCTGTGCATCACTTTCAAACAAATGTTCAAGTTCGGCTAAGGCATTACGATGTGTTTCAAAGATCTTCTGTTCATCAGTATAAATACTTTGCTGCTGTATGAGCAATTTCTCATCATAATCCCGAAAAATTTCGATATTGTTATAGGCCTGTTCATCAGAGATGCCGAGTTCTCGCAAGGCGCGATAAGCCATACCTAATGAAGATAAATATGTCTCACGCCAAATGTATTCCACGCCTAAATCTCTTAAAAGATGTACATGATGGCGGTCACGAGCACGAGCCAACAGCTTTAAGTTTGGATAATTTAATCTGAGATGGCGAGCGACATTCATCGAATCTTCTACATCATCGATTGCTAAAATAAATACTTTGGCTTTTTCAATACCTGCAGAACGCAGTAAATCTGGTTGGGTCACATCACCATAATAAAGTTTACCGCCGTATCTTCGAACAAAGTCGACTTGATGAAGATTGTTATCAATTGCGGTAAATCCAAGATGTTGCAGACGAGCAATACGCGCAATAATTTGTCCAAATCGACCAAAACCAGCAATGATAATCGGGTTGTCCTGCTGAGGAATTTCATCATATTCAGGTGGACGTTCTTTATTAAACAGAGGAATGACCTGAGTTGCCATAAGCCAGTAAATCACTGGTGTGAGTACCATCGACAACGTCACAATAAGGGTCACTGGCTCTAATAGAGCTTCCGTTAAAATCTTCTCACTTTTTGCAAGACTCAAAATTACAAAAGCAAATTCACCACCTTGTGCCAAGCAAGTGCCCAAAAGCAAACTATTGTTCCAACTGTATTTTTTATAGCGGGCAATGGCAGTCAATATTAGTGTTTTGATGAGCAATAAGCCGACTGCTCCACCAATAATGAGCCAAGGCATTTCAATCAGTAGTGACAGTTGAGTGGTCATACCCACGGTCATAAAAAACAAGCCAAGCAGTAGACCCTTAAACGGTGCAATACTTGCTTCAACTTCATGACGAAATTCTGAATCTGCTAATAATACGCCTGTGAGGAAAGCGCCTAATGTGGTGCTAATTCCTAAAGTATCCATGAGTAAGACAACAGCAAGAATAATAAATAATCCTACAGCTGTAATAAGTTCAGTCGCTCCACTTTTAGCAACAAAACGGAAAAATGGACGCATCACATAACGACTAAACAGAAATAGGCCAGTGAATGTTGCGATAATAGCCGCAAAATAAGCGATCCCATGATGGGTTGATTCTGTTCCTGCAAGTAATGGAATAATTGCAAGTAATGGAATAGCCGCAATATCTTGAAAGAGCAAAATTGAAAAAGACTGCTGACCATAGGTCGTGTTGAGTTGCTGCTTTTCAGTCAGAAGCTGTAATACAAAAGCGGTAGAAGACAGCGCAAGCGCAAAACCAATGACAAAGCTGACAGAAAGCTGCTGCTTAAAGAGTAAAAGTATGATCAGCATAAGTACGCCACCGCTAATGAGGACTTGCAGACTTCCCATTACAAAAATAGAGTCACGCATTTCCCACAACCGCTGTGGTCTTAGTTCTAAACCAATCAGGAACATCAATAAAATGACACCGAATTCGGCAAGTTCCATAATTGCTTCAGGGTCATGTGCAATATTTAAAACACTAGGACCTAGAAGTATTCCTGTAAATAAATAACCTAAAACTGTTGCTATCCCTAGGCGTTTGCCAAGAGGGACTAAAATCAGAGAAGCTCCAAGAAAGATTGTTGCTTGCAGTAGGAATGACATTCATTGCCTCGAATGTATTAGTCTCTTTTAAGTGTAAAGCCAAAAAGGCTTCTTCACACCATGATATTCAAATCATCTAATTAAATTCTTGCGGATCGACATCAATTGATAGCCTGAGTTGATGCTGTCTTGGGGCATGAACCAATTGAGACCACCATTGTCTTAAGTAGAAATGTAGGCGAGCACGGTCAGCAGATAAAATCACCATGTGGGCACGGTAGCGACCCGCTTTACGTTCCATTGGGGCTGGAATAGGCCCCCAAATATCAACAATCTCACCAGCCACTTGACGAAGTTGCTCGGCAGCTTCATTTAAAAATTGTAAGGTATAGTCTCGATCTTTGGATTCTGCACGTATCAGTACTGCATAGCGATAAGGCGGCAGCAAAGCAACTTTACGTTCCGCAAGAGTCTGTTTGGCAACCGCGCGATAATCTTTTTCGATGAGTGTGGTTAGTAGTGGGTGATCAGGTCTTAAGGTTTGTAAATAAACATGGCCTTTGTGTTCACCACGACCTGCACGACCAGCGACTTGTACAATCAACTGCGCCGTACGTTCTGGCGCACGGATGTCTACGCTGAGTAAACCTGCATCAATATCTAAAATGGCAACCAATGTGACATGCGGAAAATGATGGCCTTTTGCCAACATTTGAGTGCCGAGCAAAATTGTTGGTTTGTTTTGATGAATACGGTCGTAGATTTTTTGCCAGCTCCCGACACGACTGGTACTGTCACGATCGACCCGAATCACATCATGATCTGGAAATAGTTCTTGTAAGTGTTCTTCAACCTTAGCTGTTCCTGCACCTAAAGTTTTTAAGTTTTTCTGCTGACATTCAGGGCAATGATCGGGTAGGCGATGAATGGTTCCGCAGTGGTGGCAATGTAAATAAGAATAAGGCTGGGTGTGTAAAGTAAAATGCGCGTCGCAATGTGGGCAATTTGCTTGCCATCCACAGCTTTCACAAACCAGTACAGGTGCATAGCCACGACGGTTTAAAAAGATTAAAACCTGTTCTTTTCTAGCTAATGTATGTTTGATTTGTTCAATAAGGGGCTGGCTAATTCCATGCTGTTTTTTGACAATTTTAAGGTCAATCAAATGCATTTTAGGCAAAAGTGCATGTCCAGCACGTTTGTTGAGTTGGAGTGCAGTTAATTTGCCAGTTTCGACCAAATAATAACTATCAATACTTGGTGTGGCCGAACCTAAAATAACAGGACAGCTTTGTAAGTGACCGCGGTACAGTGCGACGTCACGCGCATGGTAACGGAAACCTTCTTGCTGTTTATAAGACAGATCATGTTCTTCATCTAAAATGATCAATCCCAAACGTGGCAGTGGCGTATAGATGGCAGAGCGTGTTCCTAAAATAATAGACGCTTTTCCAGTTTGTGCCTGTTGCCATGCTTGTAAGCGTTTGGAGTCATTTAAGCCAGAGTGCAATAAAGCAATGTCGCAGTTAAAACGAGACTTAAAACGGGAAATAGTTTGAGGGGTTAAACCAATTTCAGGCACTAACACTAGTACTTGTTTACCTTGTTTTAGTACCTCATGCATGATGTGCAAATAAACTTCAGTTTTACCGCTACCTGTTAAACCATCTAGCAAAAATGCTTGGTATTGATGCTGGGCTTTAATGACATGTTGGGTCGCTTGCTTTTGGTCTTCATTTAGCGTGAGCGGCATTTGTGCCAATTGAACAGGTGTAGGGCTAAAGTCGTGTGGTTCGAGCGTACAGTCTACTAGTCCTTTCTTTTGAAGCGCTTTAAGCGTTGCAGTTTCTACACCACTTAAATTAAGAATGTTCTCTGTTGTTCCAGCAGGATGTAATTTTAAAATCTGATAGGCATCTTGTTGCTTTACCGAGCGTTTAAGCAGTGCTTCAACATCGTCACAGGGAGTGATTTTCCATAGATGGAATAAAACATCCATCGGTTTGCCCTGACGCAATAAAGCTGGAATAGCCGTTTGCATGACCTCACCAATTGGAAATTGGTAATATTGTGCGGACCATGTCAATAAACTTAAAACTTGTTCATCTAAAATAGGTTCTTCATCTAAAAGTTCAGAAATGGCTTTAAGCTGAAATTTGCCTGTAAATGGCTCATGTGGATTTACTTTTTCAGTAATGATGCCGATCAGGTTTTGGCGTCCAAATGAAATGGCGACGCGTGAGCCTACGTGAGCCCGTTCATATTGTGCTTCGGTGAGTGTATAGTCAAAAGTGTCGTACAGATGCACAGGTACGGCTACACGCACACGATAAACAACTGAATCAGGCTTTGGCGTTATGGTCATAGAGGCTCATTTCGTCAATTTTAAAAAACGGCATAGCGTCGTGAAGAGGACTTGGGTATTCTACACAGGCTATAGAACGAATATGAATGATTGCGTAGCATAGATGCAACAGCAGCGACTATTATTTTTGGAAAATTAGAACATTACCATGCCTGCATATCAATTTACTGCCATTGATGCTTCAGGGAAGCAGCAAAAAGGAGTGCTTGAGGGAGACTCAGCACGCCAGATTCGCCAACAATTACGCGATAAAGCATGGACACCAATTAGCGTTGACCCTGTTGAACAAAAAGATAAACATCAGAGTCAGGGGTTATTCCAAAAAAAGTTCAGTGCTTATGATTTGGCGCTCATGACCAGACAACTTTCTGTTTTGGTTGCAGCCGCAATTCCTCTAGAAGAAGCATTACGCGCGGTGAGCAGGCAAAGTGAAAAACCGCATGTGCAAAACCTTTTATTATCTGTCCGTTCTCGTGTTTTAGAAGGTCATTCACTCGCGCAAGGGATGCAGCAATCTGGACGATTTCCTGATCTTTATATTGCAACGGTCGCTGCAGGTGAGCGTTCTGGGCATTTAGATCTGATTTTAGATCAGCTCTCGGATTACACTGAAAACCGTTCTGCAATGCAAAAAAAAGTTCAAGGCGCCATGATTTACCCAATCATTTTAATGCTGATGTCTTTTGGTATTGTGATGGGCTTAATGACTTATGTTGTGCCAGAGATCGTAAAAACATTTGACCAAAGCAAAGATGCTCTACCGTGGATTACAGTTGCTTTAATGAAAGCCAGCGATTTTATTCGGCATGCTTGGGTGTTTATTATTATTTTTGCAGTTGTGGGAGTGGTCGCATTCGTACGATTTTTAAAAACCACTGCTGGGCATTACGCTTTTGATCGATTAACACTCAAATTGCCATTATTCGGTAAACTGTCACGTGGTATTAATTCTGCACGATTTGCCAGTACCTTATCTATTTTGACGCGTTCCGGCGTGCCTTTGGTCGATGCCTTAAAAATTGGTGCAGCAGTGACCAGTAACTGGGTTATACGCGATTCAATTGCCCATGCAGCTGAGCGTGTGACAGAAGGTGGTAACTTGAGTACACAGCTTGAGCGCAGTGGTTATTTCCCACCAATGATGGTACAAATGATTCGAAGTGGTGAGGCATCAGGCGAACTGGACCGCATGTTAGAACGTGCATCGACCATGCAAGACCGTGAGGTTACAACATTTATTTCAACCTTACTGGCATTACTTGAACCGCTTATGCTGGTTTTAATGGCAAGCATTGTACTGGTTATTGTAATCGCGGTTATGCTGCCAATCGTAAATATGAACAATATGATTTAATAACTTTGATATTAGAGATAATGATGAAAGTAAAAAATATTCAAAGCGAAACAGCGATGGAACAACATAGTGAATCTGCGGTTTCAAATCAGTTTGAGCCAACGTGCTATTCCGAGCATAGCTCTGCATCAGATGTTTGCTCCTCAAGCGTAGCTTTCGGACTTGCGGCACGTTCGAGCGGTGCTCGAATGAAACGTGCCTCAGGCTTTACCCTCATTGAAGTTATGGTCGTGATTGTAATTTTAGGGGTGTTAGCAGCGTTAATCGTACCAAATGTCATGGGGCGTAGTGAAAAAGCTAAAATTGATACCACCCAAATTACATTAAAAGGTGTGGCAGGTGCTTTAGATCAGTACAAGCTCGATAACGGACATTTCCCAACCATGCAAGAAGGTGGACTAGATGCGTTAGTTAATCAGCCTGCTACAGCAAAAAACTGGATGCCGGGTGGCTATGTAAAAGGTGGTTATCCTAAAGACAGTTGGAAAAATGATGTTCAATATGTCATACCAGGAAAAGATGGTCGTCCTTTTGACCTATATTCATTTGGTGCAGATGGTAAAGAAGGTGGTGAAGGCAACGATGCCGATATTTATTATCAACCTTAATTGAAAATATAATAGAGATTATCAATTCAGTTAAAAAGATAAACCAATAAATTCGAATTGATAATCTCTCTCAATCAGAAAAATATAATAAGATATTGAAAATTAAATAATAAAGTTAATATTTTGATTTGAGATTTAAAATAAGAATTATTCCCATATTTAATACTTACAAGAAAGTTAAAATGTAGAGAAAAATAAGCTATATATTTAAATGAAAGCTTTGCATAATAAATAAAAAGCACTTTATTCAATTAAAAAGGAGAGATTAAATGAAAGCATTTCTCATATTAGATGAACTGACTCAGTTTCATTGGGTAATGCTCAAATCTGTCCTATTGATTTTGGGTCTATTGCCAATCGCTGAAGTTTTCTTAAAGCTGTGGCTGAGTACAGAGGGAAGTAGCCAAATTATGATTGGTTTCTTCGCATTAAGTATTGTGAGTGCATGGTTGATGGTGAGCTTTTTTACAGCATTAAAAGCGAGCGTCTGGCAAGCTAAACAAATATCTACTAAATATGAGCAATTGCTTTTTAAAGCTTATCGTTATGTGCCGATGGTCTTTTTATCGAGTTTAGTTGCATATTTATCTCTGCAATTATCGATCGCTTTTTAATTATATTTTCAAAACAAATTTTTAGATAAAACGTAGACTAAACATCTACGTTTTATTTTTTAAACAGGGTCTACCAAAAGTGCAGTGATTTTACGGACGACAGGTAAGACTAAGAGTAGGGTTGGAAAAGCAATTAACCAAGAAATTGCCCATGCAGACATCCAGATAGGTATAGAAAATTGCTCAAATCCTAGACTTCGTAAAGTACTGACCATGGAAACTACAAAAGTCATAATGATGGATAGAAGAAAAGGTAAAACAATAGCTGTATAGCGACTTGGAAGTTTCTTAAAATTATATAAGGTTTTTTGGTTTTGCATTTTGACTCCGTAAACAAACAAACGCCTGCGCCATTCAAAATATAAAAATATTTTGAAGAAATAGCTTCATGCATTGTTAGAGGTATATTGGAACGTTGATTAACGTAAACGTTTACGGCTTTTTAATCAGCGGATTTAATTTAACATGAAATTTTCAAACTAAAAATAAAGGAATACTTTATTTTTGAATATTATATATTTTTTATTTTAAAGTTTAAGAACATGAGAAAAGTAAATGGAACAAATCGAGTGGAATGATTTTTTAAAAATAGAGCTTCGTGTTGGTAAAATTATTGAAGCTGAAGTTTTCGAAAAAGCACGAAAACCTGCCTATATTCTGCATGTAGATTTTGGTGAAGAGTTAGGGGTACGTAAATCAAGTGCGCAGATTACCAAGCTCTATCAACCACAAGATTTGATTGGTAAGTTAGTTGTTGCTGTAGTGAATTTCCCTAAAAAACAAATCGGACCTATCCAGTCAGAATGTTTGGTGACAGGGTTTCATAATGCAGATGGGGACGTTGCACTTTGTATCCCAGAGTTTGAAGTGCCTCTGGGTACAAAGTTATTGTAAATTAGCGGCGGGATTTAAAAGAAACGTCAACTTTACGTGGACGGTACACCCAACCTAAAATCAGCAGTAATACTGCAAATCCTAACACTGGATAATCACCTAAACGGTTATAAAGGGTTTGACCTTGCATGGCTGGTAAATCGCCTCTCAAGATAAACTCTTTATCGATCGGTGCTTGTTCAGTGATATGACCATTTTGATCAATAAACGCTGTTACACCAGTGTTGGTTGCACGAATAAACCAGCGGCCATTTTCTTTAGCGCGCATTTGCACCATTTGTAAGTGTTGCCACGGCCCAGCAGTACCCGTAAACCAAGCATCATTAGATACAGTAACCAAGAAGTCGCTGTCTTCTGCATTGCGTCGGGTAAGGTTCGGATAAGCCACTTCATAACAAATCGCAGCAGCAAGTGCATGCCCTTTGATCATGAGCGGTTTTTGGTTGCTCTCGCCGCGTGAAAAACCGCTCATGCTAATATCATTTTGCATGGCCGGTAATACCCAAGAGAGTAAACCCGATAGTGGAATATATTCACCAAAAGGTACGAGACGCTGCTTTTTATAGAGACCACTTGCATCGCTGCCAGAAGCCATAATACTGTTGTAATACAGTGGGCTACCCACTTCATGCGATTTGGTCATATCCCAGTAAGGAATACCGGTTACCCATGCAGTATGGTTCTTTTTAGCTTGTGCATCCATTGCATCCAAAAACGGTTCAATGTCAGTTTGGAAGAGTGGAATTGAAGATTCAGGCCATACAATCAGGTCACGGCCCCATTCAGATTGAGTCAGACCAGCATAAATTTCTAATGTTCTAACTTGATATTCAGTCAACCATTTTAAATCTTGTGGAATGTTACCTTGAATGAGTGAAACGCTAAGTGGCTTAGCGGCTTTAGGTTTTACAAACTGTATATATGATACTCCCCATGCGCCCAAAACTAATAGGGTAGACGGGATAACCCAGAAAATACGCTTGCGCAGAACTTCAACTAAAGCACATGCTAATACAATGACGACGAAGGAAATTGCATAAATACCGAATAGAGGTGCATAGCCATCGAGTAAACGTTCAGTAAAAGCGTAACCTACAAACAACCATGGGAAACCTGTAAATACCCAAGTTTTTGCCCACTCGAAAACAATCCAGAGCGGTGCAAAAGTCAGGGGTGTTTCAGGGAAGAAACGTCGGTAAACCCAAGTCTGAAGTGCGGTAAATAAGCCCATGACAAAGGCCATAACAGCAATCATACAAACGCTTAGAAACGCATTCGTATCGCCATAGACATGGATTGAGGTGTAGAGCCAGAAAGCGCCTACAAACCATAAACCGAAGCCATAGCTTAAGCCAATAGCAAATGCTTGTTTGGCTGAGCGTTTATGTAATGATGCATAGAGTAGGGCTGGAGATAAAATTGCCAACCACCACCAATAATAAGGTGCCAGTGAAAAACTGAATACGGCACCTGAAAATAAAGCAATGAGTAAAGGAAAAATTAAAGGAAGCTGCTTTTGTTGTTGCGAAGAATCTAACAGCTTTTCAAAGTATGCTCTCATTGACGTACAGCTCGAATCAGATGAATAGTGCGGGCATCTGCTTCAACGATTGTAAATAACCAATTTCCAAGCTCAACAGTTTGACCTTGTAAATCACTTACTAGACCAATCTCTTGAAGCAATAAACCGCCGACAGTTTCTACTTCATCGTCAGAAAAATCAGCATCTAAAATAGTATTGAAATGTTCGATTGGTGTAAGTGCTTGCACCATCCATGCATTTGCTACCGTATGATCATTGTCAGGAACAATGTACTGAGCATCTTCATCAGCTGTGTCATGTTCGTCTTCGATTTCGCCAACGATCTCTTCAAGAATATCTTCAAGCGTAACAAGACCCGCTGTTGAACCATATTCATCAATCACAATCGCAATGTGAGTCTGAGTATGTTTCAACATGCGTAGTACCTGATCGGAACGCGCACTTTCTGGAACAAATAAGGCCTGACGCATAAGAACTCGAATATCAACTTTGGTATTCGGTTCGGTTAGAAACGGCAATAAATCTTTTGCGAGCAAAATCCCGACAACATTATCAGGCTGATCAGAAGAGAAGACTGGAAAGCGTGAGTGAGCAGACTCGACCAGTACATCAAGAATATCAAGTAACTGATCATCTTCTTGCAAACTGATCATTGCTGTTCGTGGTGTCATGACTTCACGAATTTTTGTAGCAGGAAGGTCAAGAACACCTTCAAGCATGGCAACAGTATCTGGTTCTAAAAAGCGACGTGAATTTTGGACTAATTTTAATAATTCATCACGGGTTTCTGGTGCTGTACCTAACCATTTTCGTAAGCCGCGCATTCCCCACGACGGACCTGGTTCCTCTTGCATGATCTTTCCTAAAGACTCAATCTATCAAATGAATACTTCGAATCATACCGAAGAAAAGATGCTTATGCATCTATAAAACAAGCTAAAAGACAAAACGCATATTGTTATGTAAAAGCCAGTTACAGTTAACAGCTCAGTAATTTGTTTATGCTAAAATGTGAAAATTCTATTTGTTCGAGTTTGTTATGTCAGAGCAACCCATTTCACCTACTGTACAACTCAATACGCGTGGTTTACGTTGTCCGGAACCTGTCATGATGTTGCATCAAGCCATCCGAAAATCTAAATCTGGGGATGTGGTTGAAGTCTTCGCAACAGATAATTCGACTTCGTGGGATATTCCTAAATTTTGTATGCATTTAGGCCATGAGTTGTTGTTGCAAGAAGAATGCTTAGATGAAAATGGCCATAAAGAATTTCATTATTTGGTGAAAAAAGGGTAATAGAGTAATAAGGCTTCTAATAATAACTATTTAGAAGCCATTAATAATTAAAATTTAATTTGAAATGATAATTTTTTACAAATAAGAATCGCTATATAATTTATAAAATTAAGTATATAAAAATGAATGAATATTTTGTAAAACGAAGCTTATTTATTTTTCTTTGGTTTTTTTGTATTGCCGTTTTATTAAATCTTGAAACTTCTTGGTTATCTGAAACTGTTGCTGCCATTATTTTAGTTACTGTTGTTATTTTTGGCTCAATTCTGTTGGGTTATAGAAATACATATTTTGCTCCCGAACCAAAAATAAAGATGAGTCTGATTTTACATACAGGTTTTATGGGGCTTATGTTAGTTGTTGATTTATTGTTTGGGAAATCAGTTTGGTATTTAGATTTAGCAAGAAACTTTGGTTTTCTTAGCCTGTTTTTATTAGGTACGTTTATTTTCTATAAAAAGAACCTCAATTTAAACTTAGCAAAAATACTGCCTTTTCAATAAGCAGATTCCAATAAAAAAGCCCCGAATAATCGGGGCTTTTTTTATTACATATTAGGGTAGTTAGGACCACCGCCACCTTCTGGCGTTACCCATGTGATGTTTTGAGATGGGTCCTTAATGTCACAAGTCTTACAGTGAACACAGTTTGCTGCGTTAATCTGGAAGCGTTTAGAACCATCATTATCTTCCATGATTTCATAAACACCAGCAGGGCAGTAGCGTTGTGCAGGCTCATCCCATTTTGGTAAGTTTACGTTCACTGGAATTGACGGATCAGTAAGCTTCAAGTGAGCTGGCTGGTTTTCTTCATGAACAGTGTTTGAGATAAATACAGAAGACAAACGGTCAAATGTAAGCTTGCCATCCGGTTTTGGATAGTTTGGCTTAAAGCTAGTTGCATCAACAGTTTTCAATGCAGCAAAGTCTTGCTTCAAGTCATGTAAAGTGAATGGCACTTTAAAGACATTTTGGTCGATAAAGTTAAATGCACCACCAATCCATTGACCAAATTTATGCATTGCTGGGCCAAAGTTACGAGAGTTATAAAGCTCTTCTTTTAACCAGCTGTTGTTGAATTTGTCAGTGTATGAAGTTAATTCTTTAGTGAATAAATCTTCGCCTTCAGTAATGCGTGCAATCGCAAGGTCACCGCCTTTTTCTACACCAGCAGCAATCGCTTCAAATACAGCTTCACCACATAACATGCCTGATTTCATGGCAGTGTGTGAGCCTTTGATTTTTGCAAAGTTTAAGAAACCTGCGTCATCACCAATTAAGCAACCGCCTGGGAAAGTCAATTTAGGCAATGAGTTGAAACCGCCTTTCACTACAGCACGTGCGCCATAAGAAATACGCTTACCACCTTCTAAATACTGTTTAATCAGTGGGTGAGTTTTCCAGCGCTGCATTTCCATGAATGGATACATGTGTGGATTTTCATAAGACAAGTCCACAATCATACCCAAAGTAACTTGGTTGTTTTCAGCGTGATATAACCACCAGCCACCAGAAGAAGCTGTTTCAGCCAATGGCCAGCCAGCACCGTGCATGACTAAGCCTGGTTTATGTTTTGCTGGGTCAATTTCCCAAAGCTCTTTAATCCCGATACCGTAGTGCTGTGGATCAACATTTTTATCGAGGTTATATTTTGCAATTAGGCGTTTACCTAAGTGACCACGGCAACCTTCAGCAAAGAGGGTATATTTAGCGTGAAGTTCATAGCCCGGAGTAAAGTTATGCGTTGGTTCGCCATCTTTACCAATACCCATGTCGCCAGTTTGAATTCCTTTTACAGTACCGTCTTCATGGTAAAGCACTTCAGATGCAGCAAAGCCAGGGAAGATCGAAACTTCTAGTTCTTCAGCTTTTTGCCCTAACCAGCGAACAACGTTACCTAATGAGATAACGTAGTTACCATCGTTATGCATGGTTTTAGGAACCATCCAATGTGGTGCTTCTTTAGAAGTGGTTTCTGAAAGTAAGAAGAATGTCTTGTCTTCAGTGACAGGTACATTAAGAGGCGCGCCTTCTTCTTTCCAGTTCGGGAAAAGTTCATTGATGGCACGTGGCTCAAGCACAGCACCAGACAAGATATGCGCACCTACTTCAGAGCCTTTTTCAACTACACAAACAGAAAGATCGGGTAAGTTATTTTCAATCGCTAATTGACGGATCTTAATCGCAGCAGACAGACCGGCAGGTCCTGCACCTACGATGACAACGTCAAACTCCATCGATTCACGTTCGATGTGTTCCATGTAGGACTCCTCAATACTTAAAGGTGGCAACCGTCATATTCAGAAATTCGGTGCTGCCGTGAGTGTTTTAATCCATAGGCGCAAATATGCTATTGTGCCTTTTATCGTTTTGGCTAGTATAGTTTTAAACCATGATCTAGCCAATTGGCTGAGTCGTCATATTTTTTCGTCAGCAAGGCATAAACTATGGTAAATCAAAATAATTCCCCATCGGATATGGGAAAAATACCGTTATCTGATGATAAAAACTTAATGAACATTGCACAATACTTAAAAGGTGTACAGCAAAGTCACAAAAGGTCAATTCCACCTTTAGAGCAGTGGCATCCAAAGCATTGCGGCAAAATGGATTTGACGGTTAAAGCCAATGGAGAATGGTGGCACGAAGGTCAATTAATTAAGCGCCAAGCCCTATTAGATCTATTTACCAAAGTCCTATGGAAAGAAGAAGGGAAATTCTACCTGAAAACCCCCGTAGAACAAATTGAAATTGAGGTTGAAGATGAACCTTTATTAGTCAATCAGGTCGATCAAGTTGAAATTTCAGGTGATCAATTTTTACAACTGACCACGACTAATCAAGATGTGATTTTGGTTGATGCTGAACATCCGATTTTTATGCGTGAATATGCAGGGGAGTTACGTCCTTATGTGCATGTGCGTTTTGGTATTAATGCGCTTATTCAACGCCAGTCTTTTTATCACTTAGTGAACTATGGAACACTCATCGAAAAAGAGAACGGTGAAACCGTTTTAGAGTTAAAAAGTGGTAATTTGCTCTTGCAATTAGGCACTTGAGGTTTAAGCTTTAGGAAGTGAAATTTTCTGACACTTCAGTACAGCTATGACCGCCATACAACCTCTATTTACCGATCTAGAACCTATGCCTAAAGCATCAGCAGATGCCCCAATTGGTATTTTTGATTCGGGAATTGGAGGAATGTCTGTTGCAGCAGAAATAGCTAGATATTTGCCGAATGAACGCATTGTGTATTATGCCGACACAGCCTACGTTCCTTATGGCCCACGTTCTGATGAAGAAATTAGAGAGCTCACAGCCCGAGCCGTTGATTGGTTATACCGCCAAGGTTGTAAAATTGCGGTGGTTGCCTGTAATACAGCTTCAGCATTTAGTCTTGACCATTTACGTGAGCATTATGGCGAGCACTTTCCAATTGTTGGTTTAGTTCCAGCATTAAAACCTGCCGTATTACAGACACGTTCTAAAGTGGTTGCCGTGTTGGCAACACCTGCTACTTTTCGTGGGCAACTCATTAAAGAGGTTGTCGAGAAGTTTGCTGTTCCAGCGGGTGTTAAAGTGATGACCTTAACTAACCTCGAACTTGTTCCTTGTGTAGAAGCGGGACAGCAAATGGGTGAGGCTTGTTTAAACGCATTAAAAGAGGTTTTACAGCCTGCCGCTGAGCAAGGTGCAGATTATTTAGTGCTCGGTTGTACGCATTATCCTTTCTTAAATGAAGCAATTCATCATCTTTTTGATAACCAATTCACACTGGTTGACTCAGGGGTAGCCGTTGCTCGACAAACAGCCCGTATTTTAATAAAAAATGCGTTATTATGTGACCAAATAGGTCAGAATGTTGCACGTATTGAATGTTATGTCAGCGGTAATAATGCCGAGGCACTGCAACCAGTTTTACAACATATGATTCCACAAGAGTTAACTTGGACACTTCATAATCTGAACTGATCTTTTTGATATCATTTAGAAAATAGTGTTTTTTTATATTTATTATTTTATTTGGGGCGGTTCATGATCTTGGCTGATTTTTAAGTCACATACAGATCGTGGGGCGAAAGGGTATTGTTATGCTCGATACACGCTATCAGATTTTTATTTCAACGTCTGGCCGAGATATGCAGCCAGAGCGAATGGTTTTGTCTCAAACCTTGGTGGGGATGGGTTTCTTTGCTTGGGGACTAGAACATCGAACACCTTTAACAACCACACTTGCACGTCGACAAATTGATGAATGTGATTATGTAATCTTACTTCTGGGAAGTCAGTATGGAGAACAATCGATTTCTGGTGTGAGTTATCTGTCTTTAGAATATGAATACGCGTTAAGTCAGGCTAAACCTATTATTGTGTTCATGCATGAACAGCCTGAAAGTCGTGAAATAGATTTACAAGAAACACATCCACAACTTAAAGATAAATTTCTCGCTTTTAGAAAAAAGTTATTAAACGAAGCAAAGCATATTTTTTACTTTAAAACTCCACGTGAATTGGAGTTAGCTGTCCGTTTAAATATTCCTTTAATGGTTGAGCAACATATGGGACAAGGTTGGGTGCCTGCTCATCAAGCTCAGCAGTTGGAAGATGAAATTAGACTATTAAGAAGTAAAATTTTGCAGTTAGAACAGCGAGTAACCGAGCCATCAACTCAGTTAAAGGAAGTTGAACCACAAGATATTTTTGCATTTGAATATCAGATTCAAGCATTTCAGGATGGCAACTTTAAAGAGCTTAAACGACAACGACAAATGACGTGGTCTCAGTTGTTGAGCGTGCTGGCAAAGCGCTTTGAAACAGCTGTGCCAGAAGAAAATTTTGGAATTTGTCTGAATGAATATTTAAATCAGGCAGGCTTAGAAGATGCCCGTCAGGAATTACCTCGTGCACATGCAGTGGCTTGTGCGCAGATTAATCATAAGGCACTCTTTCGAATTAAAAATCAAATGCAATCACAAGGTTGGATTGTTCCAACGCAAACTGAGCAATCATATGGGCTGTGGAAACTAACCACCAAAGCTCAAAAGATATTGCTGAGTTATAAATGGAATCATCGAGGCGTACGATTAAAAGCTTAGGGCGATTCAATTTATATATGACACTGAAAACTGTTACATTAGTGTCATAAGATGAACTGAAAGGCATTTACACATGTCGTTTGAACAAAAACCGAAAGTTACTGTCATTTTAGCGAATTTAGGCACACCAGATGAGGCGACTGTGCCTGCGGTGCGCCGTTTTTTAAAACAGTTTTTATCTGATTCACGCGTGATTGAAATACCAAAATTCATCTGGTGGATTATTTTAAATCTGTTCGTTTTGCCTTTTCGCCCGAAAAGAGTGGCGCATGCGTATGCTTCGGTATGGTCCGCAGATTCGCCAATGCGCGAAATTGTTTTTGAACAAACCAAACGTGTGCAGGCTTATTTAGAACAAGAAAATAAACAGTTTGATTTAACGGTTTTACCCGCAATGACTTACGGTAATCCGGGTATTGATGCAGTTTTAGAAAAATTGGCGGCTAACCCGCAAGAGCATGTCATTTTATTGCCTTTGTTTCCTCAATATTCTGCAACGTCTACAGCGCCGTTATACGACGCATTTGCCAAGTGGATTCCAGCTCAGCGGAACTTGCCGGGTCTAACCATCATTAAAGACTATTATCAGCATCCTATGTTTATTCAAGCATTGGCAGAAAGCGTTTTAGCCTACCAAGAGCAGCATGGTAAACCTGAAAAACTGTTGATGTCATTTCACGGGATTCCACAGCCGTATGCAGATAAAGGCGACCCTTATGCAGATCGTTGTCGTATTACAGCAAAGTTAGTCGCTGAAGCCTTACATTTAAAAGAGGATGAATGGGCAATTAGCTTCCAATCACGTTTTGGAAAACAAGAATGGGTTAAGCCTTATACCGACCAGCTTTTACAAGATTGGGCGAAGCAAGGCGTTAAGTCTGTTCAGGTTTTAAGTCCTGCTTTTTCTGCTGATTGTTTAGAAACACTTGAAGAGTTAGCCATTCAAAACGCAGAGTTGTTTCAAGAAGCAGGTGGTGGTAGCTATGCTTATATTCCAGCTTTAAATAGCGATCAGGCTCATATTGATTTGCTTGCAGGTTTAGTTCAGGCTAATCTTGATGCCCTTACCCATACCTTAGCCCACCGTTAATTGCGTTTTAGCCAGAGGTTTTTATGCTGCAAGTCAAAATTGTTCCCGTTACTGCATTTGCTCAAAATTGTTCCCTTGTTTGGGACAGTGAAACGAAAGAAGCAGTTTTGATTGATGCAGGTGGTGATGCTGCTGTTTTGAAAAAAGAAGTTGAAGCCTTAGGTTTAAAAGTAAAGGCTCTGTGGCTAACTCATGGGCATTTAGATCATGCTGGAGCGGTAGGTGAGCTTGCTAAAGAATGGAGCGTTCCGGTTATTGGTCCACACAAAGAAGATCAGTTCTGGCTAGACATGATTCAGGAAGTATCAGCACGTTATGGCTTTCCAATTCCACAACCTGTCAAAGTCGATCAATGGCTTGAAGGTGGTGAAGTATTAAAACTGGGCGAAGATGAGTTTGAAGTACGCTTTGCACCGGGGCATACGCCAGGACATGTAGTTTTCTATAATAAAAACCATGGCTTACTTTGGACGGGCGATGTGCTGTTTAAAGGTTCGATTGGACGAACAGACTTCCCACGTGGTAACCATGAGCAGTTGATTGAATCGATTAAACGTGAGTGTTTTAGTTTGCCAGATGATACTCAGTTTATTTCTGGACATGGTCCAATGAGTACCATTGGCTATGAAAAGCAATTTAACCCGTTTGTCGCGGGTAAAGCAGGTTAATCTTCATAATCATCTTCATTTTGACTACCCTTGTTTTGCTGAGGAGCATCTTGGGTAGGCAATTTATATTCATCGTTTGCCCAAGCGCCTAAATCAATTAATTTACAGCGTTCTGAGCAAAACGGACGAAACTCATTGCCTTCCCAAACACTTGGTTCACCACAACGTGGGCAGGGAAATGTACGTGGCATAAAGCGATATCCTCAAAGTGAAGAGAAATAGATTAGGCAAAAGTCAGGTGACTTGTTAGACTTATGCCGATTTTTATTTAGTTTGATGTGATTATGCCGATTCGTCAATTTCAAGCACAACGTATGCAAGCGCCTCGCGATTTTACTCCAATTGAAAATAGCCCAATTTGTGTAGAAATTGGAGCGGGCAAGGGCAAACATGCTTTGCTTTTTAGTGGGCAACAGCCACAGCACACGTTGTATGCAATTGAACGAACCCGAGAAAAATTCTTGGCAATGCAAAAACAGCATGGTTTAGAGCCAAGAGATAACTTGGTGCCTGTACATGCAGATGCTTTACCTTGGGTAGTACATGCTTTGCACCCGGCTCAAGTTGAACATTTCTTTATTCTCTACCCAAATCCAGAACCCCATAATCCAGCACAGCGCTGGTTGAACATGCCATTTTTTGAGTTCTTAATCTCGCGTCTGCAAACAGGTGGAACCATTACTTTGGCAAGTAATATTCCTGAATATATTGAAGAGGCAGAGCAGCAGTTATTAAATGTATGGAAGCTGCCTTACCAAAAAGAAAAAATTGCTCAAACCTCTGCACGTACTCATTTTGAGATTAAGTATTTAGAGCGTGGTGAGCTTTGTCAGCAACTCATTATGACCAAGCCTGAAGGTTATCAAACTCGATTTGATGAGTTCGCGCCATTGCAAGGGCAAACACATGGCGAATAAGCGGGTTGCCATTATTGGAGCAGGCCCAGCAGGTCTTATGGCTGCTGAGGTGCTGAGCCAATACGCTTATAATATTGATGTCTATGAACAAAAACCTTCAGCGGCACGTAAGTTTTTGATGGCAGGTAAAACTGGGTTAAACATCTCGCATGCTGAACCTTTAGCACAGTTCATTGAACGTTATGACCATGTAGAATGGCTCAAACCGTGGGTTGAAAAATGGGATGCAGTCTGGATTCAAAGCTGGATGAAAAGTCTGGGAATTGAATCTTATGTAGGCTCCTCAGGTCGCATTTTCCCTATCGAAATGAAAGCTGCTCCTTTACTGCGTGCTTGGCTCAAGCGCTTGGCAGAACAACAAGTTAAATTCTTTTATCGTCATCGTTGTATTGATTTGCAAGGTACTTCGGTGACTTTGGAAAACCAAAATAATCAAAGCACTGAAACTTTTACCCAGCAATACGATGCGGTTGTATTGGCTTGTGGTGCGGTGTCGTGGTCACAATTAGGTAGTGATGGTGCATGGCAGCAATGGGTTAATCAATCTGATATTGAACCTTTCCAGCCAAGTAATGCCGGGGTATTGCACGCTTGGTCTACTTTTATGGAAAGCTGTTTTGGTGAACCTTTAAAGCGTATCAATGCGTGGGTTGAACCTAGCCAGATTACCCATGGCGATATTGTGATTACTCACTATGGTTTAGAAAGTGGTGTTATTTATAAACTTGGACGTGCTTTACGAGAACAGCAAAAACAAGGAAAAAGCTTAAATCTATTTTTAGATTTATTGCCCGATGTAGAGTTGTTCCAGTTAATTAAAAAATTGCAGGCTGGTAAAAAACAATCGCTCACTAATATCTGGCGTAAAGCAGGCTTAGACACGGCCAAAATTAACTTAATTAGAGAAGTCGTTGATAAAGCGTTATGGAGCCAACCAGAGACTATGGCTCAGCAAATTAAAGCACTTCAAATTAAGTTAGATGGCTTTAGGCCTATTGAAGAGGCGATTAGTTGTGCTGGTGGTATTAAGCAAAAAGCATTAACTGAGAACTTGAGCCTTAAACAAATCTCAGGTGTGTTTTGTTGTGGTGAAATGCTGGATTGGGATGCTCCTACAGGTGGATATTTACTTACTGCATGCTTTGCTACAGGGCGAGCGGCTGGTGAAGGTGTACATTCATTCTTAGAAAAATAAGAACTAATTTGGCGCTATGTTTGATATGTGAAAAGTGTTATTTTTGAGCGATCAATAATAATAGGATTTACGAGAACATGTCTCAAGCATCACCAGTTTATCAAGGAAGTTGTTTATGTCAGGGTATTCGCTATGAAATTAAAGGCGATATCGGAGATATTATTCAGTGTCACTGCCAACGATGCCGGAAATCCAATGGAACAGCATTTGCCACCAATGCCCCTGTTAAAAGTACAGATTTTAAAATTACCCAAGGTGAAGACTTAGTCAAAAAATTCGCTGTGGAAGGTGTATACCGCTGGTTCTGTAGCGAATGTGGTTCACCTTTGATTAGTTCACGTGATGCTCAGCCTGAACTGTATCGTGTAAGAATTGGGTCACTAGATACGCCATTAGACCAAAAACCGACAATGCATATTTTTGCTGCCTCTAAGGCAGAGTGGGAATGTATTCGTGACGATTTACCGCAATACGATGAACGTCCATGATTTTACAAAGTATGTTTAAATCAAATTCAAGATGATTTAATATACTAAAAACGGGGAGATGGCATTCCTCCCCTGAAAAACCGCCGTATTGGCTAATGATGCCTACGTTACCCTCATGTATTTATATATCGCTGGGTACGTAGGTTATTGCGTACTCTGCTTATTTTTGGAGTACGCCATGTCATATTTTCCTTCATTATTTTTTGCTCTTTTAGCGTCTATCTAAAGGGGTGGTCTTATGTATTATTCTCTACTTTCAATTGCTTTAGGCTCAGTTCTAGGGGCGTGGTTACGTTGGTTGTTAGGTTTAAAACTTAACCCGATTTACCCGCAAATTCCACTTGGTACTGTCACTGTTAATTTAGTCGGTGGTTTTATTATTGGTTTTGCGATTGCCTACTTTTCTCAAAGTGATTTAAGTCCGAACTATAAGCTTTTTGTGATTACTGGTTTTTGTGGTGCTTTAACGACGTTTTCAACATTCTCTATTGAGATTGTGACTTTATTGCAAAGTGGTAAGTTGGGAATGGCAATGTTGGGAATTTCCATTCATTTAATTGGATCATTAATTTTTACGTGTTTGGGGTTGGCGACTTATTATTGGGTAGCAGGACATTGAGTGTTTGTTTTGGTTGAAATGTTTACCGCTGAGTCTTTTCAATAAAGTTTTATGTCTGGATTAGCCGTCGGCTCGACCTACTTTTGTTTTGGCAAAAGTAGGCAAAACCATTTTCATCAACAGAACCTGTTATCTGTTTACACTTATCAAATATGTCGCAAAAACATTATATGGCTGATTTGAGTCAGGCTGTTGATGACTTCCCGAGTATCGAATATAAGAGATTAATCAAATAATTTAATTAATAATTAAACATTTACTATCGTGACAGGCGGCATGGATGCCGTCGTTTCGTTGTGCTATATGGATGTAGCATCAGCGTAACAAAGGGTTTTGTCACTTTTGCCCTCAAAAGTGAGGTATTGCCTATTAATAGGCATTAGAAAATCTCATAATTTGAGGCTGTGCTAAAAAATGATTAAGCTTTTTCAGCCAAAGCCTGACCTTCAAACTTCACACCATCCCAACCATTTTGCATAAACTGACGAATATTTTGATGGTCAGTGCCCTCCGGGGTAGCCAATACAGATGCATAGTGCTCTGCAAATAAACTTAAAGTTTGAGCTTGGTCTAAACCTTGTAACTTGGCAAAAGAGAAAACTTTTGCACTGCCTTGGTTTTCAGTCGCAGCGTTATGCTGTGCGCCATTTTGAAAAGCTGTTGGAGTATGTTGGTAACGTGCTTCAATATGAGCTAAAACGTCTGAAAATTTTGCTGTGCCTGCTTGTAATTGTGCAAGTAACTCTTGTGCCATTATCTTAAACTTCCTATTAAATGAGGGTTTAAGCATAGCATCGAATAGCAACTTTGAAAGCTTGGTGAATACAAAAAAATGATAAGTTGTGGGAAAAATAAGAAGAGTTTTTATACAAGTTGTGGATAAGTTCTCTTTTATACACAACGTAAAAAGATCGAAAAAATACACATAAAAAAAGAAGCCTAAGTGGAGGAGATCGTCTTAGGCTTCCAATGATTTAAGTCTATTGATCAAATCTTAACGTAAGATTAACTCTTACGATTAAAGCGAGCGAAGCGTTTATTAAAGCTAGCCACACGTCCTTCGTTACTTGCTTGACGTACTTCACCTGTGTAGAAAGGATGTGATGCACTTGAAATATCAAGGGTTACATAAGGATAGACTTTTCCTTGATATTCTTTGGTTTGTTTAGACTGAAGAGTACTACCAATTAAGAAGTACACGTCTGCATTGGTGTCATGAAATAACACTTGTTGATAAGCAGGATGAATATCTTTACGCATGAGAGATTGTCCTAAATTATTTTTGATTAAAGAAATGTTATAACATAACAATTAAAAAGTCAATGTAACCCTTAGAAGGCTACATTGATCAGTAAATTAAGTTAGTTAGACGGCGGGACAAGCTCTTCAAATAGACCGTTCAGATTGTCATGTACCTTTAAGTGAATTAGGTTCCAGTAGTGTCCTGAAATGGTTCTATTGACCATAAGCGTATCTGGTGAAGGCTTAAAGACATCCCAGTACTTCAAAGATTTTTTCACAAGCAACATGCCATCATGATGTGATGAGTTCTCGGCAAAATCATAGGTGGTATTAAGCGGACGTAATAACACTTCAATCCAGAGTTTATATAGATCACTCGGGAACTTACCTTTTTCGGCTAGTGAATGTAGCTTAAGTAACTCTGTTTCAATAAGATCAATATCTTCATGACGAGCTGCATTTACTAAACGCTTAAAGCTATACACAATTTCATTTGAAAGTGTTTTAACACTGCCATAGTCATAAATAATGACACTGCCGTCTTGGCGGAAGGCAAAGTTACCCGGGTGAGGGTCACAGTGAAAACGTTTTAAAAAGAACATTTCCTGACCTAAAGCACGAATCAAACGACGTCCAATCGTATTTCGAATTTCAATAGGCCAAGCGCTGGCAGTTTCAATGCTGTCACCTTGTTCGAGGCTCAAGGTTAAAATACGTCTTGAAGAGTAATCTTTATAAACAGTAGGGATGATAATTTTGTCATCTAACTGGCTATGAAAGGTTTTAAAAACTTCAAGGTTTTGAGCCTCGATTTCATAGTTAAGTTCTGCTGAAAGACTATCCTGAATTTCTGTAAAAAGCTGATCTTGTAGCTTTTTATCAATTTTAAGTACGCCCATTAAACGAAGGGCTAAACGCACTTGTTTTAAGTCACTTTCACAGGCTTCATCAACACCTGGATATTGCACTTTCACTACGACTTGTTCGCCACTAGGTAGTGTAGCTTTGTGAACTTGACCAATTGAAGCAGCTGCAAAGGGTTCTTGATCAAAAGATTTAAAGGCAACATTAAGCGGTTTTCCAAGCTCACGTTCAACTTGTTGCTGAATAGCAGCAAAAGGTATGGCTGGGGCTTGGCGTTGTAACTTTGAAATTGCTTTAGCAACTTCGGGTGGGAATATATCTTTATATTGAGATGCAATTTGGCCGACTTTCATGACCGCACCTTTCATTTCGCCTAAGGTGTCGGCAATTTGCAAACCAATATCCTGAAATAACTTGGTTTTTGAAGCCAGCTTTTGCTCTTCATCTGCGGTCAAGTTTCGAATCGAGTTAGAAACGGTTTTCGTTGCAATGCTCGCGGTCATTCCTGCAAGTTTCATAAATCGTTTGCCTGGTGAACTTGCATTCTTTGCCATGTCTTCGATACCTCATTGACTACAACATAATATTGCCTAGTTTTGATCATAGGTGACAAAGCTTAAAAAGCCTATATGAAATTGTTTATCTCATGTAAGAAAATTTTCGAAAAACAAAATGTTATTTTTATAGTAAAAAATATGAAAAGCTTGTGAAAATCCATTTCATAAACAAAGCTTTAATATATATAAAGTGTCTGTTTTTTTGATGCTAATGTGAATGGCAAGTTAAATAAAAATAGAGACAACAAAAGTTATGACAAGTTTAAGTTCAGCCCATGGGCGGTCTCAGGCGGTTCCTTTATCTGTGTTTGAGCAGTCAAAAGATGCGCATATTATTCGTTCTGATGAAGAAGCAATTGAGGTTGCGAAACATCTTGCTCAAGAGTTTGCACAAGAGGCATCCGATCGAGACAAGGAGCGCCGTTTACCCCTAAATGAAATTCAACAGTTCTCACAAAGCGGCCTATGGGCCATTACGGTTCCTAAGCAATTTGGTGGTGCACAAGTCAAATATCGAACTTTGGCTGAGGTCATCAAAACAATTGCGAGTGTTGATCCATCTCTTGCACAGCTTCCCCAAAATCACTTGGCTTTTATTGAACATTTACGTCTTGATGCAGGCCCAGAACAACAACAGTTCTTCTTTAACTTAGTGTTGAGAGGGATTCGTTTTGGCAATGCATTTTCGGAAAAACATAGCAAAACGGTGGCTGACCTCACTACCACATTAAAAAAGACCGAGCACGGTTATGAAATTAATGGGAAGAAGTTTTTTGCAACAGGTGCATTGCTTGCACATTGGGTTCCAATTGTTGCTGTAAATGAACAGGGGCAGCCTTATGCTGCACTCGTTCCTCGGGAAACTTCAGGGGTTAATATTATTAATGACTGGTCTGGTTTTGGGCAACGAACCACGGCCAGTGGAACCGTTGAACTTAATCAAGTTCCAGTACGTGAAGAATATCTCATTCCGATTTATCAGGCTTTCGAACGTCCTACACCAGCAGGTGCAATTTCACAATTTATTCAAGCTGCTGTCGACGCTGGTATTGCACGTGGCGCCATTGAAGAAACAATTCACTATGTCAAAAATCATAGCCGTGCATGGGTCGATTCAGGTTTGGAAAAAGCGAGCGATGACCCATATACGATTGCAAACATTGGTGATTTAAAAATAAAACTTCGTGCAGCAGAAGCAGTATTAGATTTAGCAGGAGATGCGATTGATCAAGCGATTGCCGACACGACAGAAGAACATGTAAATCAAGCGACATTACTGGTTGCTGAAGCAAAAGTACTCACTACAGAAGTTGCGATTTTAGCAGCGAATAAGCTTTTTGAGTTGTCTGGAACACGTTCTACTTTGTCAGAGCTTAATCTGGACCGCCATTGGCGTAACGCTCGTACTCACACCTTGCATGATCCAGTGCGTTGGAAATATCACATTGTTGGTAATTATTACCTGAATGGCATCCATCCACCGCGTCATGCATGGAGCTAAAGTGAAGAAAAAATAAGATTAGGAGAATAAAGATGACAATTACTCAAATTGAATTAGAAGAACTGTCTGTCGGTGCCGATTATGAAAAGGTAGCAAGTAGATTTCGTCCAGTTTTTGAAAAAATTGCTCAAGGTGCAATTCAACGGGAAAAAGAACGAATCCTACCTTTTGAACCGATTCAGTGGTTAAAAGAACTTAAATTAGGTGCGGCACGGGTACCCGTTAAATATGGTGGAGATGGGGTGTCATTGCCACAACTTTTCCAGCTTCTAGCTGAGTTAGCACAAGCAGACTCGAATATTGTGCAAGCTTTGCGTGGACACTTTGCTTTTGTCGAAGACCGTTTAGTTGCCCATAAAGAGCATTCGCAAGAAGTCTGGTTTCAGCGTTTTGTACAAGGTGATTTAGTTGGAAACGCATGGACCGAAGTTGGAAATGTACAGATTGGTGATGTCGTTACCCGAGTAACCAAAGATGCTTCGGGCAACTTGGTGGTGAATGGTGAAAAGTACTATTCAACAGGAAGTATTTTTGCAGACTGGATCGACTTATTTGCTTACGATGAAGTGAATAATCGTCATGTGATTGCTGCTATTTACCGTCATGAAACAGGGGTTAGTGTGATTGATGACTGGGATGGCTTTGGTCAAAAGACAACGGGTAGTGGTACTTTAAAAGTACATCAGGTTCATTTGCCTGCCTCGCACCTTATTCCATTTGACCAGCGTTTTAAATATCAGACCGCTTTTTATCAGGTTGTCCACCTTGCAACCCTAGCAGGGATTGCACATGCCGCGGTCGAAACTTTTAGCCAAGAAATACGTGAGCGAAAGCGTATTTTTAGTCATGGTAATGGTGACCTTGTTCGTCACGACCCACAAGTTTTACAGGTGGTGGGTAAAGCCTCTGCTCAAGCCTATGGAAGTCTAGCAATTACGGTTAAAACAGCAGAAGCATTACAGAAGGCTTATGAAAGTCACTTTAGTGAGTTAGAGGTGAAAGAACATCAGTTTAATGTAGATGCAGAACTTGAGTCGGCGCAAGGGCAGGTAGTGATTTCTAATTTGGTACTAGATTTAACTAGCCAGTTATTTAATGCTTTAGGTGCATCGGCAAGTAGTCAGGTTAAACAACTCGACCGTTTCTGGCGTAATGCACGAACAGTCTCTTCTCATAATCCACTCATCTATAAAGAAAAGGTGATTGGCGATTGGGAAGTGAACCGTACCGATTTACCCTTTGTCTGGCAAATTGGAGCAAGCCCACGGGCAAAGTCTGCATAGTGAAAAAGAGCCGATATTTTATCGGCTCTTTTTATTAGGTTTGGCTTAAGCGTTTGGTATTGATGTATAACCGCGAAAGTAATAAGACACAGGCAATGCTTAAACCAATAATTAAGCCTAGCCACACACCAGCTACGCCCCAATGGGTATAACGTGCTAAATAAAGACCAATTGGAAAAGCAATCACCCAATACGCCATAAGCGTAATCCACATCGGTGCTTGAGTATCTTGCATACCTCTTAAACAGCCAGCGGCACTCACTTGCAATGCATCCATCAACTGATATGCCATTGCAAACCAGAGTAAATACATCGCAACAGGAGCTACGGTTAAGTCTTGAGTATAAATCGAGATAATTTGTTCACGGCCTAGAGCAATAAAAGTCATGGTTAATATGGCAAAAAATATTGCTGTGCTGAGACCAATCTTTTGTACCTGATACATCGAAGCCCAGTTCTTTTCACCATAATAAGTACCGACACGGATGGTTAAGGCAATGGCTAGTGAAAGTGGAATCATAAACAGCACAGAGGTAACGGAAATTGCGACTTGGTGTGCAGCAATAAACACTTCACCAAGTGGACTAAGGACCAATGCACCTGTGCTAAAAATGCTAATCTCAAAGAACACAGCTAAACCGATTGGCAAGCCAAGCTGTAAAATTCTTTTAACTAAAGCCATATTAATTTTATCAAATCGGCCAAAAATAGACGTGTTTTGATAAGCCGAAGCTTTATAAATATAGCCAGCTAAAGTAATCAGCATGAGCCACTGTAAAATGGATGTTGCAAAACCACAGCCCGCGCTACCCAAAGCAGGTATTGGCCCTAATCCATGCATAAAAATCATGTTAAGAGGGATCAATACAACTAAAGCTAACATGCTAATAGCTGTGACAGGGCGTGGATGGCCTAATGCTTCTGAATAGCCACGTAGCGCTGCGTACATGGTCACAGCTGGCATACCCAAACCAATTGCATGCAAGAATAGACTTGCTTTAGGTCGTAAGCTCTCTGGTACACCGAACACATGCAAGAAAAACGGCATAAGCTGCAAAATGAGCATTGCCAGGACACCTAAAATGACGGCAACCCACAATGACTGACGAACAACGACAGGGATCTGCTCTGTATTTCTTGCGCCTTTTGCTTCGGCTACCAAGGGTGTAGTTGCAATCATAATGCCGCTGAACAGGAGCATGATTGGAACCCATAAACCGACCCCTACAGCAATTGCTGCTAAGTCAGTTGCAGATAAATGCCCAGCCATAATAGTGTCAATTAACCCGAATCCTGCTTGAGCAAACTGGGTAATTAAAATCGGTAGCATTAAGTGGAAGAGTTGTTTTAATTCAGACCGAAAAGATGTGACATTCGACACAAAAGGTACTCTTTTTAAATATAAAAAATGAAGCTAACGCTGCAAAGTGAGTACCACACCAACAAAGATGATGACTCCACCAAGAAACCGTTGCCATGTAACAGGTGTCTTTTCTGTGCCCAACCAACCAAAATGATCAAGTAACATAGAAATAACGATTTGCCCAAAAACGACTAATCCTGTAAAGGTTAAAAAACCAAGCTTAGGTGCAGTATAAATGCTCATGCTGATTGCATAAACCCCAAGAAATCCTCCAGTCCAAAGAAGCCATGGAATATTTGATATTTCACTTAAAGTGGGTTTCTCAGCACTTTGAAAGAAAACCATAACTGCTAAAACAATTGTACCTATGAAAAATGATAATAAAGCTGCTTGTAAGGGTGAGTGTAGTTGTTCACGTAGTTGAGCATTGATTGCAGTCTGAAAAGCCATGGCAACACCAATTCCCATAGCTAAGGGCAAAAACAGGAAAAGTTGGCTAGAGAATTTCATCATTTTTATCAGTATTTAAGAATGTTTAAATTTAGTCTAAAGCAATTAAGGTATGTTTTCATAAGCCCATTGATGCAGTCATGTTAAAATAGAAATATTGTGTAAATTGGACCTGCTCCTTGGCCGTATTAAACCCTGCTTCTGTTCCGTTATCTTTATATATCCATATGCCTTGGTGCGTGCGTAAATGTCCATATTGTGACTTTAACTCGCATGCCATACCAGACGGAGCACTTTCGTCAGAACTTGAGCAAACCTATTTAAAAGCGTTGGTCGCTGACTTTGAAACTCAACTAGAGATGGCACAGGGGCGTTCAATTCATAGTGTGTTTATTGGTGGTGGAACCCCTTCACTGATTTCGGCACAGGGTTATGTTTGGTTATTTGCAGAACTTAAGTCATTGCTTAAGTTTGAAGATGGCTGCGAAATTACCTTAGAGGCAAATCCGGGAACAGTAGAGCATGACCCGTTTGCAGGATATTTAGAAGCAGGCATTAACCGCTTATCGATAGGTGTTCAGAGCTTTAATACTGATCATTTGCAAAAGCTTGGACGTATTCATTCTGCAAACAATGCAATTGAAGCGATTCAACAAGCAAAGCAGGCTGGCTTTAAGCGAGTGAATGTAGACTTAATGCATGGTTTGCCTGAGCAAACGCTAGAGCAGGCGCTCTATGATCTCAAGCTTGCTGTAGAAAGTGGCGCAACACATATTAGTTGGTATCAACTCACCATTGAACCAAATACCGTTTTCTTTCGTACCCAACCCGTTCTACCGCAAGATGAAATGCTTGAAGATATTCAAGAGCAGGGTGAGGCATATCTTAAGGCAAATGGTTTTATAAATTATGAAGTTTCGGCATGGCGTAAAGAGCTGCCTTCAGCACATAATTTGAATTATTGGGAATTTGGTGATTATCTTGCGATTGGGGCAGGTGCACATGGCAAAGTGACACGACCAGATGGTGTGTATCGGTTCCAAAAAACTCGTTTGCCAAAAGACTATTTAGCTAAGGTTCCAGCCGAACATCTGCAAATGAAAAAGATTGAGGCAGAAGAGCTACCTTTTGAATTTATGATGAATGCTTTACGTTTAAATGACGGTGTAAAAGCTGAGTTATATGAACAGCGTACCGGCTTAAGCTTAGATCATTTAAATGAGGTACTCACTTCACTGCGAGCTAGAAAGCTACTGGTAGAGGATAGTTCTCGTTTGGCTTGTACAGAGCAAGGACATATTTTCTTAAATTCGGTACTAGAAGAGTTCTTGTAGTAAAGAAGCAAACTAAAAAGCCGCACTATGAGATGCGGCTTTTTTGATTTTAGCGAGTGGTGTAGCCACCATTTGCAAAAATTGTTTGACCGGTAATCCACCAACCATCGGTTACCAAAAAACGAACTAGAGGCTCGATATCTTCAATTTTGGTGAGCCCACCTAAAGCTGAAGCTGATTTATGGTAAGCCACTGCTTCGGCAGATTCCTGTCCATAAAAGAATGGTGTATCCATTGGGCCTGGTGCAACCGCAGTTACGGAAATCTGGCGATTACCAAATTCTTTTGATGCAGCGCGGGTGTAATGCTCAACAGGCGCTTTTAAGCCTTCATAGGTTGAGTACAGCCCAGTGTAAGCTGCAAGAAGCGAAGTCACGATTGAGCAGATTTTTCCGCCGTCATTTAAATGCCGACCAGCCGACTGAATAAAGAAATAGGCAATTTTTGAGTTGATATCGCTCATGCTATCAAACTCTTGTTCTGTGGTTTCCAAGAAGGATTTTTTCAAAACCTTTCCAACTGTGTTAATGGCAATATCAATTCCACCAAAATGCTGTTTAGTGTCGATAAAGAGTCTTTCTATATTATTAATATCCGTTAAGTCTGCCTGAATTAAAACAGCATCTACACCCAAAGCTGTTACATCGGCGAGAGTCTGTTCTGCATCTGCTTGAGTTTCAGCGCTATTGTAGTGAATTGCGATTTTTGCGCCTTGTTCTGCAAATTTACGGCTAATGAGACCACCTAAGTTTTTTGCACCGCCTGTAATCAGTACAACTTTATCTTTAAGCGTATGAGTTGTCATGATGATTGTTCCTATGATGACTTGTTCTAATGTGTTTTTAGTCTAGATTAGCGGTAATTTTTGATCAATTATGCTAGTTTGGTTTAACTATTCAGAAAATACGAACAATTAAATGGATCGGTTGCAGCAATTTTTTATTTTTTCAGAAGTCGCTAAACGGCAAAGCTTTAGTGAGGTAGCAAATCAGCTTGATTTACCTCGCTCGACAGTGACGAGTGCAATTCAGCAACTTGAAACTCACTATGGTGTTCGGCTATTTCACCGCACCACGCGCAAGGTAAGCCTCACTCAAGATGGACAAAGAATATTGCCCGAATGTCAAAACCTATTATTTGACTATGAACAGCTTGAACAACTCATACAAACGCAAAAGCAGCATTATCGTGGTACGCTAAAAATTTCAATGCCCAGCCGAATTGTGCATCAAGTGATTATTCCTGAACTTCCCGATTTTTATAGTCGCTATCCAGATATCCATTTACAGCTGAATAGCTCAGATGACATCACTGACTTGATCGAGAAGGGAATCGATTGTGTTGTTCGGGTGGGGCAGCTAGATAATAGTAGTTTGATCGCGAAGTTTGTTGGTAATTTGATTATGGTGAACTGTGCAAGTCCTCATTATTTGGAACAGTACGGTGTTCCTGAACAATTGGAAGATTTATCACAGCACAAACTCATTAACTACGCAGGAGCCGTAGGGGAAAAGCAGGGCGTATTTTTATATCAAGATGGAACAGTGATGATCGATAGTGCTTTAAGTGTAAATAATACAGAAGCCTATGTTGCAGCGGCTTGTGCTGGCTTAGGGATTATTCAACTTCCATACTATGATGTTCAGGATAAAATAGAGCAAGGAACCTTGGTTGAAGTGTTAAGTGCACATACGCCTCAATCCTTGCCACTCAATATTTTGTATCCGAACCGAAGTTATATTCCTAAACGTTTAGAAATCTTTATGAACTGGGTTAAAGACATTTTATATAAGAAATGCATCGTCATCTTTTAGTCATGAAATTAAAATAAGATAACAATAAAAAAAGCCTCTCGCAGTGAGAGGCTTTTTAGAATTTGGTGGGTCGTCCGCGATTCGAACGCGGGACCAACGGATTAAAAGTCCGCTGCTCTACCAGCTGAGCTAACGACCCAAATAGGTTCAAAACAGATAAGTGGTGGGTCGTCCGCGATTCGAACGCGGGACCAACGGATTAAAAGTCCGCTGCTCTACCAGCTGAGCTAACGACCCTGAACAAACATTCAAACACTGTTTGAATGTGAAGTGCAAGATAACTAAAAGTTTTCTAACACCACCTTTGTTTTGATGTCGCGTATTTTAGCAAGTTATTCAACTAACACAAGAGGTAAATCAAAAACATTTGCATGATTGCCTATAAAAAGCACGATTTCCTCTTGTTTAGCTAAAAAATGAACTAAAAACGGTATTTATATGCCTGAATGTTGTCAAAAATTTCAGTTGTGACGTCACAATAGCTGTTCGCACCAGGTAATAAAGCGAGTAAACGTTCAGAAGTTTTGCCTGGATTAAACGAATCTTCCTTCAATTTATTCTTTTGATATTTAAAAGTGCCTGTTGTTTCAACTTTAGCTTGCACACGTAAAAACACGGGTACTGCGTAAGCGGGTAGGCATTTTTTAAATATAGTGACCATTTCTGTTAAATCAGACTCATTTAACTCGGCACCATCAGCAAGTGTGATTGCTGCCATACCAGCACGACCATTGGTATTTGGAATTTCTACACCATAGACCACCGCTTCAGCGATCTTGTCGTATTCACAAACCATGTTTTCAACTTCAGTCGTAGATACATTTTCGCCTTTCCAGCGGAAAGTATCCCCTAAACGGTCAACAAACTGGGCATGACGGAAACCAATATTACGAACAAGGTCACCTGTGTTGAAATATGAGTCACCTTTTTTAAAGACATCTTTCATAATCACAGATTTATTCTTTTCTGGGTCTGTATAGCCGTCAAAAGGCGAGCGACTGGTAATTTTACCGACCAGCAAACCGATTTCACCTGCTTTAACTTTTTTACACCAACCTTTTTTATCGCGTACAGGTTCGTTTTTCTCTTTATCAAATTCAATAATGGCGTATGGCGTAGGAGAGAAACCTACGGTGTTGTCAAAGTTAAAAATATTACTAAACCCGACATTGCCTTCACTTGATGCATAAAGCTCAAGAACTTCTTTGACACCAAAACGTTGTTTGAATTTATCCCAGATGTTTGGACGCATGCCGTTACCGATCATTTTAGTTACGCGATGGGCACGGTCAATTTCTGTAATAGGGGCATCCATTAAGTAACGGCAAAGCTCTCCTACATAGCCAATTGCAGAGGCATTAAATTTCTGAACATCTTTCCAGAACGCACTGGTTGAATATTTACGTCGAATTGCAAGGGTAGAGCTTCCCGCAATCACACCACACCAGCAAACTACGACACCTGTTGCATGGTAAAGCGGTAAAGTTACATACATCACATCATCTGGGCCAAGGTTTAAAATGTGACCATAGGTACCATATGCGAGCGTCCAGCGACTGTGTTTGAAAATAACAGCCTTTGGTAAGCCTGTAGTACCCGAAGTATAAATATAAAACAGGCCATCATTCCCATGAACAGACTGCGTAGTCGATGGGTTAAATTTTGGAAATTGATCAATTTCTATTGCAAGATTGGCATAACCTTGAGGTGCTGTTCCCACATCTTGACGTGTAGCCTGATCTGCAAACCAATGGAAACGGTCTTTAGGAACATTTAAGTCCTGACGAATTTCATCAATGACCGCTCGAACTTCTTCACCTGCAATGACGGCAATTGGTTTTACCAGATTGATACTATGAGCGAGGACCTTACCTACTTGAGAGGTATTAACAAGCGCAATCGTTACCCCAATTTTAGCTAAGCCTACAATCGTGGCGATAAGCTCAGAACGGTTCTCAACCATTACGGCAATCACGTCACCTTTCTGTGCGCCGAGGGAGAGATAGTAATGAGAAATTTGGTTAGCCCATTCGTTTAAAGCTTCATATGAGTAACTTTGATCTTCAAATAATAATGCAATACCTTGCGGATTTCGCTTAACAGCTTTTTCAAAAGCTACACCTAATCCCGTTGGTGTATTTGCTGTTCTTAAATAAGCCTGTTTAAGACCATTCAGGATATGGGGTACCTTGGGGATGAAGCTAGGAAGTCTTGTTGCAACATCACCAAGCGTAATGATATCGGTCTGTGTTGTCTGGCTCATATCAATCCTATTTATTTTTCGATCAATCCAAAAAAGGTTGCGTTGGCAAAAGTACAGTATTTTTCATGGTTCACCATGCTTTTAAAACTTTTCTTCTAGTGCAATCAACCTAATTGTTTAAAAATAACAAAAAAAACCTAGTCATCGAAATGACTAGGTTTGTTTAAATTAGCTGCAATTGAGCAAATGATTTACTCAGCTACAGGATTTGCTTTCTTTGGTGGACGACCACGAGGACGACGAGGAGGGCGATTTGGTTTGTCCAGATCTGCCTTAGAATCATCTGATTCAACCTCTGAAGTAGCTTCTGCTGGTGCTACTGCTTGTTCTGTAGCTGCTTTTGCTCTTGTCGATGCTTTCGGTTGTTTCACAACGGGAGCTTCAACAATAGTTTCAGCTGGCGCTTCTTCTACAGTTATTTCACTTTGTGCTACTTCAGTCACCTGATCAAGCTCAAGCGGTTGTTGTTTTGACTCAACAGGAGCTTGCGTTTCAGCAACAGGAGCAACAACAGTTTTTTCAACAACCGGAGCTACAGGAGCAGCTTCTTCTGGTGCAGAGTGTTGTTGTTTAACTTGCTCAAAAGCTTGTTCAGCAGCAAGTTTTGCTAAACGACGACGCTCACGTGGATCATTAGCAACACGTGGTGTTTGCTCTTTTTGTGGCGTCAATGCAAGTACAGGTGCAGGCTCTACTTCTTGTGAAGGTTTGTTGCTTGGAAGCTCTGCATCACGAGTAACAGGCTTTTTGTCTTCAGCATCAGACACGACTTCAGTTGTTAGAGTACTTGTGTACTGTTCGGCAAATTTCAGCAATGCACGATTGAATGTTGGAACTAAACCAAACTGTTCAATCAATACTGTGCAGTCTTCACCATAAACATGACGAATCAAGCTACCAATCGTATATTGCGCCAAAGTTGGAATTTGCGATGGGGCAATAGAAGGTACCGCAGCTTTAGCACGTTTTGCGTTGCGTTGTTCACGGCGACGTATACGAGGGTCATTACTCGCACGTTGAATTTGCGGTTGAGTTTTGTTGTCTGCTGGAGGAGTCGTAGTTGCTTCTACTTCAGCAGTTACTTTCTCTTCTACAACAGCAACAGGTGCTGGAGCTGACTCTTGAGCGACTTCAACAACAGGCGCTGTTTCAGTGCGTTCAACATGTTGCTCAGGAGTTAAAGCAATAATTTCGCTTTGTGCCTGATCAACATTGATCACTAAGGCTGTATTCATGACTTCATGCTTTGGAGCATCAATCAAATTAACCTTAACTTGTTTCTCATCAACAACTGCTGGTGCTGCCGGCGCATTTTGATTTTCATTCAATACGCTTGGATCGCGGTGGCGATTTGGACGGTTCGGACGTTGTTGGTTATTACGGTCACGACGCGGCACAGCATTTTCAGTTTGTTGTCCATCATTTTGATGTTGTGGATGTGGCTGATCAGGGTGCGGACGTTTTTGTTGACGTTTTAACTCACGTTGTTCTTGACGTGATAACTGTACAACTTCCTCATGAACCTGTTGTGGCTGCTGCTGTGGTTGTTGCTGCAGTTGTTGTGGCTCTTGAGTATGGTGATGTTGTTCACGTTGCTCTTTGTGCTTACGTTTTTTGTTGTTTGGACGTTGTTGTACTTTATCGTCTTTTTCAACATTCTCACGAACATCCTGTTTAGCAGGAGATTGTGAAATGTAAGCATTGTTAGATGGCGCTGAAACAACTTCAGCAACTGCTGGTACTACGACTTGTCCAAACTGGCCACGGCTTACAGCACCAGTATTCACCATTTGTTCAATTGTTGCAGCAGCATTTTGAGCCGAGCGAGATTGATCAACAGTTTTAGCTTGTTTTTGAACAAAAAGGTTCTCTAACCATGCAAGAGGGCTTGCTGCTTTTTGAGTGCTTGGCTGAGCAGCAGAAGGTTGAGCTGATTGATTTACTTTCTTTTGACCAGCATTGTTGTTTGCAGCAGGAGCTGCATGAGCATGGCCATGATCTGCTTCTTCTAAATGCCATTCAGAAGATTCATAACCTAACTCTTTCTCGCTTGAACGAGTTGCTTCAGTACGCTCATAGCTAGATGGTGCAAATCCATCTGGATTGTACTGAATTTCATAGTGAGGTGTTTCTAAGTGTGGGTGAGGTAAAACAGTCACACGAACACCAGAAGTTTGTTCTAAATAAACAAGGCTATGGCGTTTTTCATTGAGTAAGAACGCTGCAATTTCAACGGGAACTTCTACTTGTACTTCACCATGACGTTCACGAAGTGCAATTTCTTCTACTTTACGCATAATTGAAAGCGAAAGTGAACGTAAGTCACGAACCATACCCGTGCCATGACAGCGTGGGCAAACATATCCAGTTGCTTCTTCAAGTGATGGGCGTAAGCGTTGACGGCTCATTTCCATTAAGCCAAAACGAGAGAGTTGGCCAAACTGGATACGCGCACGGTCGCTTTGTGTTGCTTCACGAAGTTTTGCTTCAACCATGCGTTGGTTGCGTTCTTTAGTCATATCGATGAAGTCGATAACAACTAAACCGCCAATGTCACGAAGACGAAGTTGGCGAGCAATTTCTTCTGCTGCTTCTAGGTTTGTATTTAGTGCAGTTTCTTCAACGTCATGTCCACGAGTCGACTTCGCAGAGTTAATGTCGATTGAAACTAAAGCTTCAGTCTGGTCAATTACGATTGAACCACCAGAAGGAAGTTTTACTTCACGCTCGTAAGCAGTTTGAATTTGGCTTTCAATACCAAAATGAGCAAACAACGGCTCGTTTAAAGTATAAGTTTTAAGTTTGTCTAATTGACGAGGCATAACTGCTTTAACAAAGTTATACGCTTCGTTATAAGCTTGTTCGCTATCAATTAAAATTTCTGCAACGTCATCACGTAAGTAATCGCGGATAGCACGAGTAACTACGCCAGCTTCTTGGTGAACAAGCATTGGAGACGGACCAGAACTTGCAGTACCTTGGATTTGTGCCCAGAGGTCAAGCAAATGCTGTAAATCTAACTGTAATTCTTCTTGAGTACGGCCAATACCTGCGGTACGCACAATAACGCTCATGCCCCGAGGTAAATTTAAAGAAGCTAAAATTTCTTTTAATTCTTCACGTACAGAACCTGAAATTTGACGGCTAATACCACCACCTTTCGGGTTGTTTGGCATAAGAACCAAATAACGTCCTGCAAGTGAGATGAATGTAGAAAGGGCAGCGCCTTTGTTACCACGTTCTTCTTTTTCAACCTGAACAAGTAATTCAGTACCTTCCGTGATGAGTTCACGAATGTTTGAAGTTTGTCGCGGGTCTGCTTGGAAATAACTATTTGCAATTTCGCGCATAGACAAGAAGCCTTGACGGCCTGCGCCATATTCAACAAACACAGCTTCTAAAGAAGGTTCTACGCGGGTTACATGGCCTTTATAGATATTGGATTTTTTCTGTTCTCGGGTACGATTTTCTAAATCAAAATCGTAAAGACGATTACCAGTGATAAGTGCAACGCGGACTTCTTCTGCGTGAGTTGCATTAATCAACATACGTTTCATGGGTGTGACACCTAATAGTGACCCACACAAACATATCGCACAAACTTAAAGGTGCTGAACGAACATCGAACATGACGGATCATTTCCCAGATCTCAAAATATTTGTGGTCTGAGTCATCTGTTACCGGCTACATTTAGCCTTAACTTCGATTCTCGTATGTGATGTAGGCAATACTGCTTCAACCTTTAAATCGGACTTCCTTAGTGCTTCACTGGCGGGTGAGCGGTGCATTGGTTAATGACTTTCACTGTCATTGTGCGCGAAGTGACTTCTTTTTAGAAGTTTGATACGGAATGTTCATCGTATCGGTGCTTTCGGCAGTTCCAATGCATCAACGCTTTAGCCTGAAGGCAACATTAAGGAGCGATTTGTCTGATGTGTATCAGTTTACGTTCCATAACCAACTAGAGTTGGTAACATATTTTTTTGAACAAACTGAATTAAACGCAACAGTTTGTCATTTTGCCGATATAATAAGCCTTCGGCGTCGGCATAATTCTTTAGGACCTATCCGAGCTGATGGTGAAAGCATCATTTTGATTGAGGTTTCAATCAGGGAAATTCCCTATTAGATGTTCACTTACGGCGGTATCCGTGCGCTGACTATATCAAACCTTGCAGCATCTGCCTATGGGCTAAGCTTAGATTTCTTGTGAAAAAACTAAGCTAAACGGTCATTTATTAATCAAATTTAGCAAAAAATCAGGTTTAAATATTAGTATGAATTCTACACAGCAATGGCAAAGTGTCACTTGGTTTGAGGTGGATGAACATCAAGCAGGACAGCGAATTGATAATTTTCTGTTCTCGCGTTTAAAAGGTGTACCTAAAAGTCGTATTTATCGTTTGATTCGTGAAAGTCAGGTTCGAGTAAATAAAAAACGTGTAAAAGCTGAGACTAAACTTGAGATTGGCGACCAGATTCGCGTTGCTCCAATTCGTTACGAACAAAAAGATGAAACAGCCGCTCCTGTTAGTGACAGTGTAGCACAAGGCCTATTAAGTCGTGTGGTCTATGAAGATGAAGGTCTATTAGTTGTTAATAAACCTTCAGGTATCGCTGTCCATGGTGGTAGTGGTATGGCATATGGTTTGATTGAGGCACTACGTGCAGCGACAGGCAAAAAATATTTAGAACTTATTCATCGTATTGACCGTGATACTTCCGGTCTGGTCATGATTAGTAAAAAACGTAGCACATTAAAACAACTACAAGATATGTTGCGTGAGCACAAAATTCGTAAAACCTATGCCGCGATTGTTAAAGGTCAAGTGAGCTTAGATAAACAGCTGATTGATGCACCTTTATTACGTTATGAGCTAGCAAATGGCGAGCGTCGTGTACGTGTAACTAAAGATGGTAAACCAAGTAAAACCGAATGGGTTGTAGCAGAGCGTTTTAAAAATGCCACTCTGGTTCATGCATCACCTTTATCTGGCCGTACTCATCAGATTCGTGTGCACGGTTTAAGCATTGGACACCCGTTGATTGGTGACGATAAATATGGACACACGACTGAGTACACTGGCCCTGAAGCACGTCGTCTATGCTTACATGCGATGCGTTTAGATATTCCAGGTTACCCACCGATTGAAGCACCATTACCAGAAGACATGACCCAGTTATTAAAGGCTTTGAGAGTGGCAAAATGAGTCTAAAAACCGAATTAGTTATTTTCGACTGGGATGGGACTTTATATAACTCTGTTGGACAGATTGTTGCTAGCTTGCAACATGCCGCAGAGCAGCACGAATTGTCTTTAACCGATGAAGCTGCGAAAAGCATTATTGGGTTAGGCTTGCCTGAAGTCATGCAAACCCTATTTCCAGAAGCACCTGAGTTGCATGATTCAATTTTAAAAGCCTATGGCGATCACTATATTGCAAACTCTACAAATGATGCATGGTTTGATGGTATTGCTGAACTCTTACATGATTTAAAAGCGCAAGGTTTAAAACTTGCAGTTGCAACGGGTAAAAACCGTCGTGGGCTTGATCGTGTAATCGCAAAAACACAGAGTACTCATCTTTTTGATGTGACTCGAGCAGCCAATGAAACCAGATCAAAACCAGATCCACTCATGTTGCAAGAAATCTTAACAGTCACTGGCGTGAGTGTTGAGCGTGCGGTAATGATTGGTGATAGTAGCTATGATCTTGAGATGGCTCAAAGGTTAAACATGCCACGAATTGGTGTGGGCTATGGTGTACATTCGATCGAAGTTCTACAACAGTTCCAGCCTTTAACCATTGCTAAAGATGTACCTGAGCTGCACAACTTTTTAAGAGAGTATGCAAAGTTATCTACGGTAGATGTTGCATAATTTAGAATAATATAAGAAGGGGGAATTTATTCCCTCTTATTGTATGTCTAATAACAATAAGAAGAGAAAAATGAGTCGTTCTATTCGTCTATTAAATCTTTTACAACAACTTCGTGAAGCCCGTTATCCAATCACCGCACAAGTTCTCTCTGAGCGTATGGGAATTAGTGTCCGAAGTGTCTATCGCGATATCGATAGCTTACGTGAGCAGGGTGTAGCAATTGAGGCATCGGCAGGTATAGGTTTTCAGCTTAAAGAAGATATTGTACTGCCGCCAATGACGCTCAATGAAAATGAAGTTGAAGCTATTTTTTTGGCATTGTACTGGTTGAAGAGTGTGCCTGATCAATCTTTACAATCGGCATCTACCTCAATATTAGCTAAATTGAATTCGGTTTTGCCTGAACATCGCCAATATTTATTACAGCAAACGACTTTAAGAGCGTTTAATACATGGCTGCCTGTAGATGAAAATCGAGTCGAACAGGTGCGTTTAGCCATTCGGCAGCAAGTCAAAATTTCGCTGCATTATCATGATGAGCACCAACGAAGCAGTGTTCGAACCTTGTGGCCTTTTGCCTTGGGTTATTTTAATGACAAAATTTTATTGGCTGCATGGTGTGAACTCAGGCAGGATTTTAGACATTTTAGACTTGATCGTATTCAACAGCTGAGTTTAAGCCAAGAATTATATCCATCATTTAAGCAACAATTATTTCAGCAGTGGTGGGCACAAGAATCGAAGACTACTGACAAAAACTGACAAAGAGGTTTTGTAGACTAGGTTCCACGATAAACAAGGAGCCATAAAAATGAGCCTTAAACTTTATACTAACAAAGAATCACGTGGTGTTGTGGTCGACTGGCTTTTAGTCGAATTAGGTGTTGATTGTGAACGTATTGAAGTCGAATACAAGACTGAAATGAAAACACCGGAATATCTAAAAATTAACCCTTTTGGAAAAGTGCCAGTATTGGTGGACGGCGATGTCGTGATTTATGAGTTAGGTGCAATCTGTGCTTATTTGGCTGATAAATTTTTCGATAAAGGTTTAGCTCCTGCACTCAATGATCCTAAACGTGGTTTGTACTATCGCTGGTTATTTTTGATGGCAGGCCCATGGGAAGCTGCTGGTGTTAATAAAGCGCTTGGAATAGATGTATCACCTGAGCAAAAAATGTTTGTGGGTTATGGTGATTACAACGATGCTTATCAAGCTGTAGTACAAGGGCTTAGTGAAGCAAATCCGTATGTGTGTGGTGAACAATTTACCGCCGCAGATGTAAGTGTTGGTGCAATGCTATTATGGCAATTGAAGATGGGTGCTATTGAATCCCATCCTGCCATTACCCGTTATATTGAAACCATCAAACAACGCGAAGGCTTAAAACAAAGCACGATGGGCTCATTGTTGTAAACCTGTGCTGTTCAGAGTCACCCATTTGGGTGACTCTTTTATTTTCTAAATATAAGTTTTAGTTGCTAATAAAGCTGGCAGCAACATTAATACAAATTGCTAAAATTGTTGTGTTAAAACCAAATGCCAGCACGAAATGAAATAAGTTCAGTAAACGCATATGTCTAGTTGTGACAGATACATCTGCTGTTTGTGCCGAAGTACCAATAATATAGCTAAAATATAAGAAATCTGGATAAGTGGGATATTTTGTTCCTGGAAATTCTAATCCGCCATTTTCTTCATTTCTAGATAATGCCATGTAAAAGTCATGTGCGTAGTGCAATGCAAAAACGGTGTGCATAAAAAGCCATGCTGAAACAATGGTGAATAAGGATAAAGCCACATGTCCTATTTTTTCAAAATGGTCAGAAGGAAGTTGAGATAACTGCACTAAAATAGCCACTAAGCACATTGAAATTGCAAGTAAAACAATCAGCATAATGACCCATTTGCTTTCATCTTGCTTTTTAGCTTGCTGCTGCATTTGTGAGTGATCAGAACTTTTCATGAGCTGCCAAACATGGAATAAATATAAAATGACAGACCCATTCCAGCTTGCTAATAAAATGGTGGACCATTTCCATGTGGTGAACCATGTCAGAATACTTGCTGTTATGATTCCCATGAATAAAGCAATAAAGAAATGAGGGCGGTTTAGTACACTACGTCCAAGATGTTGAAATACTGCAACCATTTTTCCTAATCTCCTTTTACTATATGGCAAGTATGTTGTTTTTTATTGAATGGTGAAAATAATATTCAGTTTTATATGGATTTTATTCCAAAGTTTTTTAATTTTACATTTAAGATATATTTTATTTTACCGATTAGTAAAATAAAATAAAAGCGTGGACTAAACTGTTTATAAAAAGTATAAATAAAAAATAATATTTATTTATACTTTTTATAAAGCTGTTCTTATTCATCATCTACTTAAAAATAAAATATAGCTTTCCTGATTAAGTATCAGTTAAGTTTTTATCCAGATGAAATACTTTAGTGAGCTGGTCAATGAATTTTTGGACGCCTAAAGACTGTGAGTTTTTACGATAATTTACGAATAAATCCAGTGTCGGTAACTCGATATCTAGTGGGCGAACTACTGTATTTTTGATTCCTAAAGGTGCAACGTAGGCAGGTAAAATTGTACAACCTAAACCAGAACCAAGTGAGTTAATATTAAACAACATGCTATCTGCTTTTTGAACAATGTTGAGATCAATATTGTGAGTTTTGGCAAAGTCTAAAATCGTGTTATGTAATGTTTGTGACTGCTCGGCAGCAGGAATAATAAAGTCAACGCCGTGTAAAGCATGAACAGGAATTCGATCATACTGAGTAAGTGGATGATTTTTAGGGAGTAAAAAAATCAGGGGTTCAGTTAAAACAAATTGGCTTTGGATCTCATCACTATTTGTATTTTCTCGGGTAAAGGTAATGTCCAACTCACCTTTTTTTAAGGATTTAAGTTGTTCAGTATTGTTTAGGTTAGATAATTCAATGACGAGATCGGGGTGTTGTAATCGCAGATTAGGAAGAACGTAAGGGAAAATTTTCATTTCTGCAATGGGGACAAAACCGATGCGTAACAGTTGCTGTTTAGCTTTAGAAACCTGTCGTGCCAGTGCAACTGCTTTCTCAGCTTGAGCAAGGGTTAGGCGAGCATGTTCTAAAAAGACTTCACCTTCTTCAGTTAACTCAACTTTACGTTTAGTGCGATTTAAAAGTCGTACACCAACATCTTCTTCTAAATCTTTAATTTGTTGGCTAAGGGAGGGTTGTGCGGTAAAAAGTTTAAGAGCGGCTTTACTAAAATTTAATTCTTCAGCAACGGTAATGAAATATCGGAGGTGGCGTAGTTCCATAAGACTAATCCAAAAAATGTCTTACTATGATTTGTGTGAAGTATAAAGCATAAAGGGATATAGCGTGAAGGTACTTTAGGTATTTATAAAATAAATGGAATTTTAATTTTCATTAAACATTTAATATGTGAATATAAGTTTTAATAATTCATAAAATATATTAATTATGAGGGCTTAAATACATTATTTTTACTTAATCAAAGAAATATTTAAATGTTTTAAATATTAATATAGGGAATTCTCATATTATGCAAAAATGAAGAAGAGTAAATTAATATTATAAAATATAAATTCTTTAAGAATGAACTGGCTTTAAGTGTTACTAAAGATTTTGCTCTACAAGTTGTCAAATATTTTAAGTTAGAAAAGTAAGATCTCTTAAGGCAAAATTGACTAACTGTCTGACGATTTCACGTGACTAATGATTGTTATGTTATACAAGTGCTCTTAATAAGAATGGTAATTATTGACGCATAAACCCAACACATCTGTGTATTTTTTATGGCAATCTAATTCAACTTATGTTGGCTGTGACCACAAAAAAAGGGATATTTATATGATAAATAAATGTAAGTGCCATAGCTTAATTTGTTTTAATTGTTAAGATAGAAACCTGAACACATCCATTCTGCTGATGCTAAAACATAGAAAAGCCCATGAAAGACAAGCCGACATTAACATATCAATTGCCGACTCAGTCCTGTTGGACGCATACATGGATAAGACCTCCTTTTTATCATCCCGAGTCAGGGCGTGAATCTAATACACGTTTTTATAACCAACAGCCTAAATCGCCGGCTAGAGGTTCAAAAGAGCTATTACGTTGGTTAGTTACACGTGAGTCTTTTACATGGAAAGTGGATATTCAAAAAGAATATGATGCCCGTGTAAACACGGCTGTGGCATTGCCTCAAAATCGTCCTCAGGCGGATTTAGATGATTGGCAAGTTTGGTTTGTTGGGCATGCAACAGTATTGGTTCAGATCGGGCCTTATAACTTTATTACCGATCCAGTATGGTGTGATTATGCAAGCCCTTCACAGGGTCGTGGACCGCGCCGTGTGTGTCCCGCAGGTTTTGCGTTAGAACAATTACCGACAATTCATGGTGTTCTACTCAGCCATAATCATTATGATCATATGGATTTGGCTACGCTTGAATGGCTACATAAAAAATTTGCAATGCCGATTTATACTGGACTCGGGAATGGCTTTTACCTACCAAAAGAGTTTCATGTGATTGAGATGGATTGGTGGCAAGAAATTCCCTATCACGAACTAAGAATAATCTATACACCTGCACAGCATGGCTCTGGTCGTGGCCTACGTGACCAGAATAAAGCACTCTGGGGTGGCTTTTCGGTTGTAGCTAAAACAGGTCATTGTTTCTTTGCTGGTGATACGGGTTATGCGGGGCATTTTAAGCAAATTCATGCACGTTATGGGGCGCCGCGTGTTGCTTTGCTTCCGATCGGAGCTTATGAGCCTCGGAAGTTAATGAGTTATGTTCATATGAACCCTCAAGATGCTGTGCATGCACATTTAGATTTGCAAGCTCATCGTTCTGTTGCGATTCATTATCGAACTTTTCAGTTGACTGACGAAGATCGAGAAGATCCTGAACATGCGTTAGCTCAAGTAATTAAAGCTTCATCGAAACTTGCGAATCCTTTTTATTGCATTCGAGAAGGGCATAAATTGACTGTCTAAAAAGTGCGTCATTTTACATTTAAGTAAAAAAGCCAGTTCAATTTGAACTGGCTTTTATCATTTTGACTTAAATTAAGCTAAGTCAAAACGATCAAGATTCATGACTTTAGTCCATGCCGCTACAAAGTCTTGAACAAATTTTTCTTTACCATCTGCCTGAGCATAAACTTCAACCAGTGCACGCAAGATTGAGTTTGAACCGAACACTAAATCATTACGTGTTGCAGTAAATTTTACAGTGCCCGTTTTACGATCTTTGCCTTCAAATACTTCACCTGATGAATCTGCAGGTGCCCATACCGTAGACATGTCGAGTAGGTTCGTGAAGAAGTCTGTGCTGAGGACACCAACCTGCTGAGTGAATACACCGTGTTGCGAACCATCCCAGTTAGTGCCTAGTACACGTAAACCACCAATCAATGCAGTTAACTCTGGTGCAGTCAAAGTCAGTTGCTGTGCTTTATCAATTAATAATGCTTCAGTTGCTGCATTGACACCGTCTTTTTTCCAGTTTCTAAAACCATCGGCAAGGCCGCGGAGCAATTGGAAAGATTCGACATCAGTCTGGCTTTGTAATGCATCAACACGACCAGAGGCAAATGGAACGCTAATATTGAAACCAGCTGCTTGAGCAGCTTGCTCTACACCAACGTTGCCTGCTAGCACAATTAAATCAGCCAATGACAGCTGAGTTGAGGCTTTGATTTCTTCAATTTTAGTTAAGGTATCAACAGCTTTTTGGTTTACTTCCCAATCACGTTGCGGTGATAAGGCAATACGTGCGCCATTTGCACCACCACGCTTGTCTCCACCACGGAACGTTGACGCTGAAGCCCAACCCAGAGAAACCAACTCACCAGCCGATAGCCCTAGTGCAACAATTTTTGCTTTTGCATCAGCAATGCTGGCAGCCGATGGTGCAGTGCTAGCAGCAGGTAATGGATCTTGCCAAATTAAGTCCTCAGCTGGAACTTCAGGACCTAGATAACGTGCTTTTGGTCCCATATCGCGGTGAGTTAATTTGAACCATGCACGGGCAAAAGCATTGGCGAAAGCTTGTGGGTCGTTATGGAAGCGACGAGAGATTTTTTCAAACTCAGGATCAAAACGTAAGGTCAAATCTGTAGTAAGCATTGTTGGCTTACGTTTAATTGATGGGTCGAATGGATCTGGGATGATCGCTTCTGCATCGGCTGCTACCCATTGAATTGCACCAGCAGGTGAACGTTCTTGTACCCATTCGTATTTGAATAGGTTTTCAAAGAAGTAATTGCTCCATTGTGTTGGCGTTTGTGACCAAATGACTTCTAAGCCAGAAGTGATCGCGTCTTTACCAACACCTGTGCCAAAGCTATTTGACCAGCCAAAGCCCATCTGTTCAATTGGGGCGCCTTCAGGATCAGCCTGAACGTGGTCAGCAGAGGCAGCACCGTGGGTTTTACCTAAAGTATGGCCGCCTGCAATTAATGCAACAATTTCTTCGTCATCCATTGCCATGTTGCCAAAAGTCGCACGAATAAATGGTGCAGCCGATTTTGGATCCCCACTGGCTTGAGGACCTTCAGGGTTTACATAAATTAGACCCATCTCGGTTGCAGCGAGATTACTGCCTTCCAATGCTTCAGAGTTTCGATGAGCTAACCATTCTTTTTCATCGCCCCAGTTTACATCGTTGTCTGGTTCCCAAACATCTTCACGACCTGCACCAAAACCAAAGGTGCGGAAGCCAGAAGACTCAAGCGCAATGTTACCGGCAAGAATAAATAAATCTGCCCACGATATTTTTTGACCGTATTTTTGTTTAACTGGCCATAGTAAGCGGCGTGCTTTATCTAAGCTCGCATTGTCAGGCCAACTATTTAATGGTGCAAAACGTTGTTGACCACGCCCAGCTCCACCACGGCCATCACCCATACGATATGTGCCAGCAGCATGCCATGCTAAACGAATAAATAAGCCCGTATAATTTCCCCAATCGGCTGGCCACCAATCTTGGGAATCTGTTAATACATTTTTGATATCAGCTTTGAGTGTGTAGTAGTCGAGTTTTTGAAATTCTTCGCGATAATTAAAATCTTTACCGAGTGGATTATAACGTTCTGAATGTTGGTTCAGTAAGTCAACACGTAATTGTTTTGGCCACCAATGTAAACTAGGCGTGCCACCACCAATCGTTACTTGCGGTTTTGAGTTATGACCTGAAAAAGGACATTTTGATTCGTCTGACATGGTTATATTCTCTCTGGGTAATAATTATTGAGCTCTTGATAAAGTAGTAGGGCTCATTTTCCTGGACTTCTGGTTTAAAAACTCATGTTTATTAAATAAAGAAATGAGTGAACAAATGGTGAGAGAAACCGTTTAAAAAATTCTTTTCACTAAGATGCCTGCCCATCATGTTTATTCAATAATCCATCAGATTCCTTTAATTGTTATTCCTCCAATTTACTGTATGAAGGTTAAAAAACAAGAGGAAAAATAAGTTGAAGCTTGAAAATAACGATGCATAGAATTACCTCTTCAATTGTTGGAACAACTTAAGATCTTTTAATAACGCTCTTTAAATATAGTAAAAGTAGAAGGATTATTTTTCAAATGGATTAAATTGTCAGTATTGATTTAAAAAACCGATTGTAATTTTGTTCAAAAACTAGCGTGCAACCGAGATTGAAAAGAAATTTTTATATTCAGTTTTATTAAGTTATTTAAAATAAAAAAGGAGAGCGATGCTCTCCTTTTTCTTTAGATACTAAACATTTACGATTCGATTCGATTTTACCATGTCGGCTAGGCCATGAGTTTTAAAATAGTACTCAAGCCAACTTTTCACAATAAGCGGATTATTCATTTTCATAACATCACCAAGTAATTTTTGTGCATCTGTCATAGGTACATGACAAATTGCTTTTCTTACTCGCAAAATGTTACTCGAACTCATCGAAAGGGTATTAAAGCCCATCGCCATGAGCAAAATTGCCGATAATGGATCCCCTGCCATTTCACCACAAATACTGATTGGTTTTTTGTGTTCATGACATTCTTTAACCAAACGACTTAAAGCACGTAGAATAGAAGGGTGGAAATGCGAATAAACGTTTGCCACATGTGGATTATTACGGTCAACCGCGAGTAAGTATTGAGTTAAGTCGTTTGAACCCACAGAGAAGAAATCGACGAGTTCGGCAAACTCATCAATTTGTAGTAGTACGCTTGGTACCTCAACCATAATTCCAATTTTTGGCTTGGTAATTTTAACTTGCTCTTCTTCTTGCACCGCCATCCAGTCACGCTCAAGTAAATAAAGTACTTCTTCGACTTCACTTACTGTAGTGACCATTGGCAATAAAATATGCAAATTATTTAAACCAATACTTGCTTTGAGCATTGCGCGAATTTGTGAAGAAAAAATCTCGGGATGATCGAGCGTGAAACGAATACCACGCCATCCTAATGCCGAATTTTCTTCTTCAATACTGAAGTAAGGCAAGTCTTTATCGGCACCAATATCCAGAGTTCGCATCACCACAGGTTTGTTAGCGAAGTGGCTTAATTGTTGACGATAGATTGCTCGCTGTTCTTCTTCACCTGGGAAACGTTCCCGTAACATGAATGGAATTTCACTTCGGTATAGACCAACTCCTTGAGCTCCGCGTTGTACACCGCGAACCACATCAATCATAAGGCCTGTGTTTACATAAAGTGGAACAGATACACCATCTGGAGTAATCGCTTCTTTTGTCTCGTATTGTTTGAGATCTTTTGCGATCTGTTCATCTTCTTTTTGAATTTCTTTATAACGTTGGCGTAAGCGACGTGGAGGATTTACAAAAACACGGCCTTGATAGGCATCCACAATCATTTCTGCATCATCAAGTGTATTAACCGGCAGTTCAGTTACACCAACCACTGTTGGAATACCTAATGCACGGGCCACAATCACCATATGTGAATTGGCTGCACCTTCTGAAGTTACAATTGCCGCAATATTGTCTACAGGCAGTTCTACTAATGCCGCAGTACTGATTTCTTCACCAATTAAAATACTATCTGGGCTAAGCTCACGGTGGCTAGAATCTTCTTCTTGCAGCGAGGCTAAAATACGTCGGCCTAAATCTTTAAGATCAGAAACTCGCTCACGAAGATAGTCATCTTCCATTTGTGCAAATAGGGCAGTGTGCTTTTCAATCACACGACGTACTGCACCTTGTGCCCAATGTCCGTCACGAATGAGTTCTTTAATTTCTGCCGGCAATGCATTTTCATCTAGCATTCTTAAGAAAACACTAAATAAAGCGCGTTCTTCTGCCATGAGTGAATCATGCATTTTTTCATCTAAAGAACGAATCTCTGAACGAACTGAAGAAATGGCTTGATCTAGAAGTCGAAGTTCATGACTAATATCTTCTGCTTCACGATCAGGTACAGAAGCTAAATCGGCAGGTGGATATAAAATAATAGCGCGACCTAAAGCAACACCGCCTGCACCCGAAGCGCCTTGAAAGGTTTTGTAGGCAGGGCCATTGCTTGGTTTACGAAATACGTCAATATTTCCAACTGCGTGAGCGTGGGCAATAACACCAGAAAGCTGGGCACACAGCGTAACTAAAAATGACTCGGCAGCTTCACTAAAATCTTGTGGAAGTTTGTTTTGTACAACCAAAACGCCCATAACCTTACGGCGATACATGACAGGTACGCCAAGGAATGAGTTATAAATTTCTTCACCTGTTTCAGGTAAATACATGAAACGCTCATGTTTTGATGCATTGTCAAGATTAACTATTTCTTCACGTTGCCCGACCAGACCGACCAAGCCTTCACCAAGTTGCAGTGAAACATGACCTACAGATTCTGGATTTAAGCCTTTAGAGGCCATCAAGACATAGCGCTGATTACGTTCATCGAGTAAATAAATAGAGCAAACATCCACTTTCATGGCCTCAGCAACCTGATTGACCATGGTGTCTAACGATTCATGCAAACTGACGGACGCATTAACCTCTTGGACAATGCGCCGTAAAGTGTCGAGTTGCATGTTTGACATGGATGTATACTCCAGTATTTTTTTAGACTATGAATGTATTTATAACAGCACTTTTAATAAAAATCATTTGCTAGATAAATGATTTTTAGGGTAATTGTTGCATCGGCAACTGTGTACATAACTCCACCATGGCTTTACGATAAACATCACGCTTGAAGTTCACCACTTGTCCAAGAGGATACCAATAGCTAACCCACTGCCATTCATCGAATTCGGGCGGGTCGGAGAGGTTTAACTGAATATTTTTTGCATGCGCAGTTAATTTCAGTAAAAACCATTTTTGTTTCTGTCCGATACATACGGGGTCAGAGTCTGACCGAATGTAACGATGTGGCAAACGATAACGCAGCCATCCTTTGGTTTGCGCAATAATCTGGACATGTTCGGGCAATAAGCCGATTTCTTCTCTCAGTTCTCGAAAAAGTGCCTGTTCAGGAGTTTCTCCAAACTGAATGCCTCCTTGTGGAAACTGCCAAGCATTGTGACCAATGCGCTTTGCCCATAAAACCTGTCCATCATCGTTTGCCAAAATGATCCCGACATTCGGTCGGAAACCTTCTGAATCGATCATTTGGCTACCTAAATATTGTCTATATCGTTGACTTTAATCGCGGGGACAAACACTTTTTTATGTCCAGCTCGAAAAGATCAAAGTAAAATGTTTAAATTGCTACGATCTTAACGAATTTCTATCGACTAGCGGAGATAGATTTACATTTTTTTTCTTAAATTTCAGTTTAAACGAGAATTTTCATGAAACTGGCGTTGTTTGATTTAGACCATACCTTGTTAAATACCGATTCAGACCACTCGTGGGGTGAATTTTTAGTCAATGAAGGTTTGGTTGATGCGGTTCATCATCGTCAGATGAATGATAAATTTTATGAAGATTACAAAGCAGGGCAACTTGACCCATATGCTTATAATGAATTTGTCTTTGGATTTTTAACAAAGCATGACAATGACTACTTAACTGAGCTTCATCAGTTGTTCATGCAAAAAGTAATTCGCCCACAAATGCGTCCTAAAGGTTTTGATGCGATTAAGAAACATCAAGACTTGGGGCATACCATTGTGGGTATTACTGCAACGAGTGATTTTATTACTGCGCCAATTTTCCGTGAATTTGGTATTACCGAAATTTTAGCGACCAATGCTGAAGTTGCTGATGGCAAATATACAGGTAAAGTTGCGGGCTTGGCATGTTATCAAAAAGGTAAACTTGCACGTCTTGATGACTGGTTAGCTGGACGCAGCGTATCTGAGTCTTGGGCTTATTCAGATTCAATCAATGACCGTTTTTTACTTGAATATGCAACACATGCGACTGCGGTAAATCCGGATGATCGTCTTGAGAAACTGGCTCAAGAACACAACTGGGAAATTCAGGACTGGTCGATTTAAGATTGTAGGGTTGGACGAGCCATGGGTTAGATCTTAAGGCCTTCCAACTCTTAATTAATTATGTTTAATATGATGAATATTTCTTATAAATCCTGATCTAAAATTAGATATGGGGATATCTAATAAAAAATTATAATTTTAAAAATGAGGTAATAATAATGCTAAAAACACCACAGATTAAATTACCAAAACAACTTTGGAACGATCAAAGTATTGATTTAACACGTCATAGCTATCAGGGAAAATTACTAAGTAAAAGTGACGGCTTCAAATTAGGTAAGCTTCAACGTAAAAAAGTACCGCGTGAACAGTTATCAAAGCTTTCTAAACGACCAAAAGGTACAACTGCTTTAACGATTTATGATTGGAGTAACCAAGGACGTGTAGAAAAACTCAAACCGATTCGTGCAAAACGGATGAGTAGTTCTCCATTTACATTTTATCGTGGTATGGCTTCTTTGATGCTATTTGACCAAGCATGGGAACAAGTAAATTCAGGTTTATTTCAACAGATTTGTGGGGATTGTCATTTAAGTAATTTTGGTGGTTTTGCAAGTCCCGAACGTAACCTGTTATTTGGAATCAATGATTTTGATGAAACTTTAGTTGCCCCGTTTGAATGGGATGTAAAGCGTCTAGCAACTAGTTTTGTGATTGCGGCGCATGATATTAATCTTGCAAAGAAAGTGGGGTTAAAAGCAATTAAAATAATGCTGAATAGTTATCGTCAGCACTTATTGGAAAGTGTGAAACTTTCGCCACTACAAGTTTGGTATGAAAAAATTGATGCCATTACTTTGCTAGAAAATACTGAACGCCGAAAATTAAGAGAGAAAAGCGAGAAGCGTCTTGATTCAGAGCAGAGAAGAAGTGCGTATTCTGTTTTGCCGAAGCTTACACAGCAAGATCAAGACACAGGATTGCGTCATTTTGTGGATGATGCACCGTTATTATGGCACCCGAGTGCAGATGAACCATTTAGTAAAGATGTTGATGTATTCTTTCAACAATATCGTGATTCTTTGAAATATGATCGCCAAGTACTTTTTGATCGTTATCAATGTACAGATGTGGCTTTTAAAGTGGTTGGTGTTGGAAGTGTTGGTACACGATCAGCGATTGCATTATTTCAGGATGCAGATCGTGAACCGTTAATTTTGCAAATGAAAGAAGCGAATTCATCAATTCTTAGTCCGTTATTTGTAGAAAAAGTAAAACACGAAGGCGAACGTGTGGTGCATGGCCAGCAACTCATGCAGGCCGCAAGTGATATATGTCTTGGATTTTCTTCAATATCAAATCAACATTTTTATGTACGTCAGTTACGTGATATGAAAATCTCATTTGATCTTAATAGCATGGATGATGAGTATTTCTATAAGTATGCTGAAGGCTGTGGTCTGGCTTTAGCTCATGCCCATGCTAAAGCTGGAAATGCAGATGTACTTATGGGATATCTTGGAGAGGGAGATACGATTGTAGACGTATTACAAACGTATGCAGAAGAATATGCAGAGCGCAATCTAAACGACTATCAGCAATTTATGAATGAAGTTGCAGATGGTAAGATTCAGCTCGCCTAAGATGATGCACTTTAATAAATTATTTAACTTTCTCTGTGGTGTGCCAAATATTTGGGTCAGGATTTTGTTGATGCCAAAGCTTGAATTGAGCCCGCCATTGCTGAAATGGTGCCGATAAGGTAGGGCGGGGGTCATCACTTAAACTGTAAGCCATGCCTTCTACCAGCCATTTGGGTTTAGTGAGCATTGCAATATTTCCCCATTCTTCGGCTTGTCGGTGATGAATAAGCTCATGGGTGATGTAGAAATCTTTCCAACCACGCGGTGCAATCAATAACCCGAGATTACCCACAGCTTTAGCGGCTGCTTTTTCCATACCAAACGTATTGGCACATTGTGGAGTTGAGCAAAAAACTATAGTTGGCTGCTGATGAAAAGCACCTACTTTATCTTGGGTTTCTTGTAATGCCCGATTATAAAGTGTCTTTGCAAGAGACTCTGTCTTTGGATCATCTACACATATATGACCTTCACAATGTAGCAATGAAAGATGATGTGCGAAAACAACACGTATCGGTTTAAACCAAATAAATGTTGCAAGAATTAAGACAGCTAAAATTATGAAGCCGTATAAACTGATTTTAATTATCTTTGAATATTGATTCTTCACGATCATGAATCTTAAGTGAAAAGTGTAATAATAGTAGAGTAAAAGATATATGCTTACAGTGTTATTTTTAATCAATATATAAATTTGTTAATTAAAGTAGCATAGCTAAAAAAGCGTACCAAAAATGAGAGTAGTAATGGCTTTTTACAAGAATTTATAGCCAAACTAGTTACTGCTATATTTTATTAATTGTTGTTTTATATATTTATTTGAGTGCATTTGGCGCAATTATATTTGCTGCTATCTGTTTTAGTTAGGACTTACTATTTTTGCTGTTCTGATTTATCTACTTTTAAAAAATATTCATTAATTCAATTATTCCTGCATCATTTTAATCAATTCTTGCATAGCTCTAGATTGAGTACGTGCAGGATGCCACACCATGCCTAATTGACGATTCATTTCGACATCTAAATCCAGTTGCTGCATATCTTGGTTCAGCAAAGTTTTTGGTAAAACTGACCAACCCAAACCAATCGACACCAACATGCGAATAGACTCAAGAGGGTTATTGCTCATGGTGATTTTTGGTTTAAGCCCTTGTTTTTCAAACTCGGCTAACGTGATTTGAGCAGTATAAGTTTGTGCAGCAGGTAACAAGCTTGGATATTCAATAAGGTCTTGTAAGGTCAGATGCTCTTTTTGTGCAAGTGGGTGAAATGGTGCTGCAACAAAAACTAAAGGATCATTCCAGATTGTAATGTAGTTAAGGCGCTCATCACCTGAAGGAGGAAGTGTTAAAAATGCTAACTCTAAATCACCAGCTAACACTTTTTCATGGGCTTGCTCTGAGTCAACAAAATGCACATCTAAGGTGACCTGCGGAAATTGCTGAACAAAGTGTTTAAGGGGTGCGGGTAAATGGTGCAAACCAATGTGGTGACTGGTTCCAATTTTTAAACGACCTTGTATCTGTGTTTGCTCATGGCTTAGGGTGTGATGGATATCTCCAAGCTCATTTAGCCAGTTTTTAACTTTTGGTAATAGTGAATGTGCAGCATGAGTTGCTTGAACGCCGCGACCTGCGGACTCAAATAGCTTTACACCAAAATATTCTTCTAAGCTGTGAATTCGTTTAGTTACAGCAGGTTGAGTAATAAATAATTGATCTGCTGCCACAGAGATAGACCCTGTTTCCATAACTTTTACAAAAGCTTCAAAGGCTGCAAGATTCATAATACAACTCAACTTGGAATAGAAAAATCGAGGGGCTAAAGTTGCCGAGCCAAAATCGTATCATGCTTGCAGCAAAACGAGTGAGAAAGTTGTGAATTACCGCACTAATCTTAGCCTAAGCTGTTGTTTCCTCTTCTGCTAAGGCAGTTATGCGGCGATCTTTAGCTGCCCATACTTTTTCATGGAAGAAAAAAGCAAATGCTTGTACGGTTGGTTCGAGCATGCTTAGGGTTAAAGCCATCCAGATATTACCTGTTACAAAGTATGCAACTATCATCGCTACGCTAATATGCATAATGTAATAGCTGAAGGTTTTCTTTAATGTACGTTGATTATTTACAACAAATTTTTGAATATTAGCCATGATCATTCTCTTTAGCCACTTTAGATATTTTTAGTATAGAGATGAGAGTATAAGATTAAAAATTGATTATGCAAATGATAATCATTAACAAAAACGATTTATTAAATTTGATAGTTATAAACGGGATTATAATTGATTCCAAAAAGTTTTCTAATTTATAAAAATGATAAATTAGATTTATGTGAAACTCTGGCTATAATCGAAGAAAGATTAGAATTACCCAGTCCAATGGAGCAAGACGACATGGCAGGCAAAACTTTATATGACAAATTGTGGGATGACCACGTTGTTTCACAGCGTGATGATGGCTCATGTTTACTTTATATTGACCGTCATTTATTGCATGAAGTGACTAGTCCACAAGCATTTGAAGGTTTGCAACTTGCGGGTCGTCAACCATGGCGTTTAAGTGCAAACGTTGCTACACCAGACCATAACGTTCCAACATCTAAAAAAGAACGTGAGCAAGGCATCGCGGGTATTGAAGATGATACGTCTCGTATTCAGGTTCAAACCTTAGATGACAATTGTAAAGCCTTTAATATTGTTGAATTTAATATTAACGATATCCGTCAGGGTATTGTGCATGTCGTTGGACCTGAGCAGGGGTTAACTTTACCCGGCATGACAGTCGTATGTGGTGATTCACATACAGCTACTCACGGTGCTTTCGGTTGCTTGGCGCATGGTATTGGAACATCTGAAGTTGAACATGTGTTAGCAACACAATGTTTGATCCAGAAAAAATCTAAAAATATGTTAATCCGTGTAGATGGCGTATTAGGCAAAGGTGTGACACCAAAAGATGTGGTGTTGGCAATTATTGCTAAAATTGGTACCGCAGGTGGTACAGGTTACGCGATTGAATTTGGTGGTCAGGTGTTCCGTGATATGTCGATTGAAGGACGTATGACGGTATGTAACATGGCGATTGAAGCGGGTGCTCGTGTCGGCATGGTTGCTGTCGATGACAAAACCGTTGAATACGTGAAAGGCCGTAGCTATGCACCAAAAGGCGAGCAATGGGAACAAGCAGTTGCTTACTGGGACACTTTGCATTCAGATGAAGACGCGGTGTTTGATGCTGTAGTTGAATTAAATGGTGCAGAGATCGAGCCACAAGTGTCTTGGGGAACTTCACCTGAGATGGTTATTCCGGTCACAGAAGCTGTGCCAACTTTAGAACAAGCGAAAGATGACGTTCAACGTAATGACTGGACGCGTGCTTATCAATATATGGGCTTAAATGCAGGTCAAGCATTAGCTGATATTCAACTTGATCGTGTCTTTATTGGTTCTTGCACTAACTCTCGTATTGAAGATATTCGTGCTGCGGCTGAAGTGGTTAAAGGCCGTAAAGTGGCCTCTAGCATTAAGCAAGCCATGATTGTTCCGGGTTCAGGTTTAGTTAAACAACAGGCAGAAAAAGAAGGTTTGGATAAAATCTTCTTGGAAGCTGGTTTTGAATGGCGTGAACCAGGTTGTTCAATGTGTTTAGCAATGAATGCAGATAAGTTACAACCAGGTGAACACTGTGCATCGACGTCTAACCGTAACTTTGAAGGCCGTCAAGGCAATGGTGGTCGCACTCACTTGGTGAGCCCGGCAATGGCGGCAGCGGCTGCAATCGCAGGTCACTTTGTTGATGTTCGTTCATTTTAATTCGGTCTGGAGCAAACCATGAAAGCTTATACAGTTGAACAAGGTATCGTTGCACCATTAGATCGTGCCAATGTTGATACAGATTTAATTATTCCAAAACAGTTTTTGAAATCAATCAAACGTACTGGTTTTGGCGATAACTTATTTGATGAACTTCGTTATTTAGACGAAGGCTATCCGGGACAAGATAATTCAGTTCGTCCAAAAAATCCGGATTTCATTTTGAACCAGCCACGTTATCAAGGAGCAAATGTTTTAATTGCTCGTACTAACTTTGGTTGTGGTTCAAGCCGTGAGCATGCGCCGTGGGCATTAAACGAATATGGTTTCCGTACTGTTATTGCACCAAGCTTTGCTGATATTTTCTTTAATAACTGTTTTAAAAATGGCATGTTACCTGTCATTTTGTCAGAAGAAACTGTTGATCAGTTATTTAAAGAATGTACGGCAAATGAAGGCTATCAATTAACAATTGATTTAGCCGCTCAGGAAGTACGTACGCCAACAGGTGAAGCTTTTAAATTTGAAGTTGACCCATTTCGGAAGCATTGCTTGTTAAATGGCCTAGATGATATTGGTTTAACGCTTCAAAATGCCGAAGCAATTCGTGCTTATGAAGAAAAAACTAAACAAGTTCGTCCTTGGGTATTCCAAGAGTTAAATTAACCTTTTGGTACATTTTAAACATAGCCATGGCGTAGTGTTCAAACTCTTGCTAACATGCTAAAGCATAAAAACACCTTAAAATTATGCACTAGATGAGGATTGGGCTTGAACAATGAAGAGGAACGTTACTCATAGCTTTTTGTTGAGCCTGTGCGCAATAACACTCAGTGCTTGTCAGAGCACGTACAATGTAGTGGATACTGTCCGTATTAAGCAGGCTGAACAAGAAAATTTGGGGCAGAATGCAGCAATATATTGTTCGGGCGCGAAGAGTTGTGAATTTGAACGACTAAATGATATTACTGTAGTGGATGCGCAAACACGACGAATTAGTAATCAGGCAATTCATCAAGGAATTGTGCGGTTGCATGGTTCAGTGCTTGGCCAACCCAACAGTTTATATTTATCTGTGCCTGCTAAACAATATGAAGTGGTGATCCGTTTCTATCCGATTTCTCCAGATCGGGCAGAAACAATTCATGTGATCCACCAGTTTAATGCCAACCATCGCTATACATTTAAAATGTACCGAGACAAAGCTAACCGTTCGGGTAGTTTGCTGAATGTTTCTGTACCTGATCCATTATGTGTCGATTTAGAGCAGGATGAGCGTGTAATTCGCCGTTTTTGTCGACCATTTGATGTAACAACAGGGCTAGGCGAGTTCCTTGAACAGAAAAAACTAACACCGCGGTAGTCATAAAGCTGCTTGTTTTTGGAAAATGGAAAAAGTTCATGTCTAAACAGATTTTAATTTTAGCTGGTGATGGTATTGGTCCTGAAATTGTTGGGGCAGCAGAAAAAGTATTAAATAAAGTAAATGAAAAATTTAATTTATCGTTAACTTGGGAACATGGCTTATTAGGCGGCGCTGCAATTGATGCGCATGGTGAACCGTATCCAGCTGTAACGAGTGAACAAGCAAAAAAAGCTGATGCAATTTTATTAGGTGCGGTAGGCGGACCAAAATGGGATGCGATCGAGCGTTCTATTCGTCCTGAACGTGGTCTTTTAAAAATTCGTAGTGAACTTAACTTGTTTGCTAACTTGCGCCCGGCCATTCTTTATCCGCAACTAGCGGATGCTTCTAGCTTAAAGCCTGAAATTGTTGCTGGCTTAGATATTCTGATTGTTCGTGAGCTTACTGGCGGTATCTATTTTGGCCAGCCACGTGGTATTCGTGAACTCGAAAACGGTGAAAAACAAGGCTATAACACTGACGTTTATTCTGAAAGTGAAATTAAACGCATTGCAAAAGTAGCTTTTGAACTTGCAGGTTTACGTGGTGGTAAAGTTTGTTCGGTCGATAAAGCAAACGTTTTAGAAGTAACGGAACTCTGGAAGCAAACAGTTACTGATTTACAGCAAGCAAGTTATTCAAACATTCAGCTTTCACATATGTATGTCGATAATGCTGCAATGCAGCTTGTACGTGCACCAAAACAGTTTGATGTGATCGTAACTGGTAACTTGTTTGGCGATATCTTATCTGATGAAGCAGCAATGCTTACAGGTTCAATCGGCATGTTGCCATCTGCATCGTTGGATGAAAATGGCAAAGGTATGTATGAGCCTTGTCATGGTTCTGCACCTGACATCGCGGGCCAAAATGTGGCTAACCCATTAGCAACAATTCTTTCTGTTGCAATGATGCTTCGCTATACCTTCCGCGAAGAAGCTGCTGCAAAAGCAATTGAAGATGCGGTAGGTCAAGTACTAGATCAAGGCTTGCGTACAGCAGATATTATGTCTGAAGGTATGACAAAAGTTGGTACAGCTGAGATGGGTGAAGCAGTTGTAGCCGTACTTGCTTAAAACTTACTTCGCTAAAAAAACGCAGCTTTAAGCTGCGTTTTTTTATGGTTCTGTTTTAGCAGGCTTTGCCTTCATATTGAATAGACTCGGCAATCTCATTTTTAAGCTGAAAAATAACTTTGCAGTTGAAATTCAAATCGTAAGAATTGCCACCCAGATTACCTGATTGTATAGCGACAGAATTCCCTCTCATGTCCACATTAGTTACCATCGGGATTGGAATGTTTAATGGACGTAAAATCGTATAGATGAGTTGATTAGGTGTTTTCTGTGGCGCACTAGAAACTTGAAAACCAAGACTCCGTAGATTGATATCTTGGCGAATGGTTGTAGAAGATTTGCCTAGAAAGCCCTTTAAATATTCTTGTAAATCTATAGATTGGCGTGGATGGCTAGTGCAGCCATTCATATTCATCGTGACTAAACAAAGTAGGACAATCTGAAATCGGATATTTATATTCATTGTTATCTCAATAAAAAATTATATTTATTATTAAAGAACAATAGGTTGGATTTGGATACTTGTAAAGTAAAAAAGGAAGCTTATGATAAATGAAAGGTGAACTTATCTTTAGATTCATCTTTACATTCATTGTTCTAATAATAATTTAGTAGAAAATTAAGGGAAAATACGATGAGAAAAATTGCTTTAGCATTTTTATGTAGCTTTGGAATGACTACGGTCTATGCTGATAACTGTGATAGTAGTCGTAATACTTATGATGATATTTACTGTACAAATAAAATTTACGCGAGTGCAGATGTCGATCTGAATAAAAACTATCAAGCATTACGAGTAAAGTTAAATACCACACAGAAAAATATTCTTAAGAAATCTCAGCTCGCATGGATACGTCAACGTGATGCTGAGTGTACTGATTCAAATAGGAATAGCGTAGACGTGCAATGTCGTTTAAAGACAACGCAAGAAAGAAACCATTGGCTGCAAGAAAGATTGCGTGAATGCCAAACGGTCGGATGTAAAACCAGTCGCTTAAGTGAATAAACAACGCAATAAAAAAGCCACATCATGAAGTGGCTTTTTTGCATTCACTAATTAGCGAGCACGGTACGTAATACGACCTTTAGTGAGGTCATATGGAGTCATTTCGACTTTTACACTGTCGCCAGTAAGAATACGAATATAGTGTTTACGCATTTTACCAGAAATGTGTGCAATAACTTCGTGACCGTTTTCAAGACGTACACGGAACATCGTATTAGGAAGCGTTTCGGTGACAACGCCTTCGAACTCAATGAGTTCCTCTTTATTGGCCATAGCCTACCTGATGATCAAATTGGAAAGGCGCAAATTATAGTCAATTTATTTAAAAAAAACAAGATAGACATACTTCTACTCAAGCATCTGGTTAAAGTATGACTAATAAAAAAAGATGTAATTTTTTTCACAAAAGAAGAGTAATTCTGTTGTCAGTTTGGTCAATCAACGCTAATCTAAAATCATAGTTATTAGGGACTGTTAATTGCGTAAAGGTCAACAGCCCTAAATATCAATGAAGTATCTACATGGAAGGGCACTGCGTGGGTCAGCTAACAGATGCATCAGTTGTATTACGCTTTGGCTATCAAGCGATTCGTCGTGCGGGTTTGCCAACAGAAGAAATATTAACCAAAGCGGGAGTTGCTTTAAATCAGGTTGATACAAATGCACGTACACCGTTAAGTGCACAGTATGCCTTTTGGACTGCCGCTCAGGAAGTCAGTAAAGATCCAGATATCGGTTTGCATTTAGGCGAGCATTTGCCTTTGTACCGTGGTCAGGTCATTGAACATCTATTTATTAGTAGTGAAACTTTTGGTGAAGGGCTAAAACGGGCTTTGGCTTATCAGCGACTCATTAGTGATGCATTTGATGCGAAACTAGTCATTGAAGAAGGGCGTTGTTATTTAACCAATGGCCAACAGATCGGTGCCGATAATCTTGTTAATCGACATTTCTCTGAATGTGCAATTTCGGGCATCCTTAGATTTTTTAAATTTATTACCGAAGGGCAATTTCATCCCATCTTCATCGATTTTAATTTTAGCGAAGGTGCTTCTGAGGATGAATATTTCCGAGTATATGGCTGTCCGGTCAGTTTAGGTCAGAAAGAGACACGTTTATATTTTGATCCAGCTATTCTAGATTTTCAGCTTTGGCAAGCAGAGCCTGAGTTATTGCAGTTGCATGAGCAGCTCGCGATTGAAAAATTACAGGAATTGGCTCGTTATGATTTAGTGGGTGAAGTTCGTCGCGCAATTGGTTCAACGCTAGAAAGTGGAGAAACAACCTTAGAAACGGTTGCAGCTCAGTTGAATATTACTCCACGTCGCTTACGTACTCAGCTAAGCGAAGCCAATACTAGTTTTCAGCAAATCTTGTCAGATTATCGTTGCCGTTTAGCTAAAAAACTCTTGGCAAATACCAACGAGAGTGTTGAGCGTATTGTGTATTTAACTGGCTTCTCTGAACCAAGTACTTTCTATCGCGCATTTAAGCGTTGGACAAATGAGACACCGGTTGAGTACCGTAAGCGTAAACAACACCGGTAGAAAGATACAGCATTGGACTAAGCTTACTCAGGTAAGTTTAGCCAATGGGGTCCAAGCGGTGGCTGTGGTAAATCAAACTGCTCAGGATAATTACACTGAATAAAATAAAGACCGTCGGGTGGGGCTGTTACTCCTGCCGCCTTACGATCCTGTGCAGCAAACATTGTATCGATATGATCAACTTCATACATGCCTTGACCAATTTCGAGTAAACATCCAACAATGTTACGAACCATATGGTGTAAGAAACCATCTGCTTCAATATCTAACACCAAATAGCGTCCATGTTCAAATAAACGGCAATGTTTTACATGTCTAACAGGCTGATTTGATTGGCAGGCAGCTGCACGGAAGCTTTCAAAGTTATGAGTGCCTTCAAATTTACTTGCCGCTTCAATCATCTTTTTCACATCTAACTGTTGGTAAATGTGAGTAACCTGTTTATGCAAGAGAGCAGGGCGATGAGGCGTGTTATATATAATATAGCGGTAACGTCGAGCAGTCGCTTTAAAGCGGGCATGAAAACTTTCATCCATCAGCTTAATCCACTGAATGGAAATATCTTTAGGCAGCTGGCTGTTTGCCCCTCTTAACCATCCTGTTTCTGGACGAATGGCATGCGTATCGAAGTGTGCCACCATATTTGTCGCATGTACTCCTGCATCGGTACGACCAGCACCATGGAGTGCTATAGTCTCATTTGCGACTTTGCTAAGCACACGTTCAATGGTTTCTTGTACGCTGGCAACGCCTGGCTGTTGTGTTTGCCAACCTCGATATTGAACTCCGCTAAATTCAATACCGACTGCATAACGTTGCATGGCTTTACCTCTATTTAATGCAAATTTTCGTTCCAATGGCTGAGCCATTGTTCTGGGGTTGAGTATTTTAAATAGATTTGAAGTGCTTTTGCATAGAGATCTGCATGACTATGTGCATCACTAATGACAATTTTTGCAGTTTTGGCCCAAGCACTAATCGCATAACGTTGATCAATACCGCCAAATGTCACCTGAGTCGTAAGAATCGGAACGCATCCATGTGCATATAGTTCATCTAATGTTGCTAGCAACTCTTGATTAACAGCTATGTTTCCAGTACCAAAACCTTGCAATACTAAAAATTGAGGTGGGGCTGGTAGTAAGTTTCGTAATTGTTGAACGAGTTGAGTGGTCGCGATAGGTTGCATCATCCAATTCAAAATTTGAAAAGATACTGCACGCTCGATTTGCGCATCTTGCACAATCAACCCATTTTGCTGAGGTGTAAATTCAGATTCAGCTTTAAGGCCAGAAAAAGCGTCAAGCTCAGTCGTATGTGTCTTTAACACAGTTTGTGCATGGAATACTTGATGATGGAATGCAAGATACGCACCTACAGGTAGGGCAATTACTTGTTCTAATGCAAGATATAAGTTCTCAATTGCATCAGTAAATTCACGAGTATTATCCCCTTGAACATTGAGTAACGGGTATTGGCTACCAGTAATCACAATATGACAGCTTTGGCCTAAAAAGCGAGCTAGGGTTGCAGCAGCATAACTAAGAGTATCTGTACCATGAATAACGACGAAGTGTTGATAACCTTCGAGCTGGAGCTGTTGTATGCGCTGAATAAGACGTAGCCAATCGGGCGCTGTACAAGCGCTGCTATCTACAATATTGGGGGCAGCAAAACAGTCAACCGTTAAGTGGGGTGGTATAACTTTTTCAAGTTGAGGCAAGAATTGGTCATATGGCATAGGCGCTAAAGGTTCACCTACACAGCCAAAAGTACCACCCATATAAAATAAGGCTATTTTTTTCATCTTTTTCAGGCACAAAAGCAGTCATCTTTGACTGCTTATGGTAAAACGATCGGCCTTAAGAAGCTATGCGATTTAGTAGATTTTTCGCGCGTTGTTGTTGCTCTGTGTTGAATTTTTGCTCATTACTTGCCAACAAAGCGTGTGCTGCTGGATAAGCACCTAATTTAATGTATTGCTCGGCAAGTTGTAAGTCGAGCTCATTTTCATCTAACTGTTTTAATTCTGGAAATGCGTCTAGAAGTGGATCCTCGATTTGAGTTTGAGTCGTCTCTTGATTTACTACCTCTATATGGTTTTGAGTTTCAATCTCTGGTGCTGTAACTAACGCAGGCTCATCTAACGAAAACTCAAGAGAGGCTGTTGAAGTTGCTTCTAATGGAGTTTGTTCTGCTACTTTAAGCTCATCTAATGATGGAGCTTGTTCAACAGATTTGGTCTCTGAACTTGAAGGATTTAAGTCAAGGTTAAAATCTAAAGCATTGACGTTATTCTCTTGATTTGCTTTCACTTCTACTGTTTGAGTTTTTTCCTCAGTTTTATGCAGAGGTGTCAAGTCAAAAGAAAACTCTAAATCAGCTAGCTCATTTGTTTCTTGAGATGACGATACTTCGGGTCCTTGCTGAGATGTTGATACCTCTGGTTCATGTACAGGTTGGCTGGTATTTTCTGTAGCCGCAGTTTTTTCGAATGAAAAGTTAAATTCCAGAGGCTCAACTTCAACAGCAGCTTCTTGCTTTACAGGTGTATAGTCTTTCTGCAAGTCATCAAAAGAAGCTTCAGAAGAACTTGTTGTTAACTGGTCAAACTGGGCTGTTGTGTCAGGTGTATTTTTTGGCTCTTTGTATGTTTGAACTTGGGGAAAATCGATGGCATCAGGGTGTTTTGATGGCTCATGTTCTGTTTTTCGTAATGCCTCATATTCTTTTTGTCTAGCTTCTGCTTGAGTCACTATTTCATTTAATGCCAAGCTACGAATATGGCTAATCAGTTGCGTTGTCGCAAATTCATCTTTCTGTGCAATATGAACTTCAAGCAATAATAAATAAAGCTCGTGCTGAGTATTGTCTTTTTTTAACGCCTGATTCACTTGAGCTTCAGCGGCTGAATATTGTTTTTCTTGAATGAGCTGTTTGATTTTTTGACGTACAGCTTCTGGAACAGGGGTGCTTTGTGGAATAAGTGGAAGAGTGTCTTCTACTACATTTACTTTACTTTTTTCACGCGAGTTTTTACTCGATTTAGAGTTTGCTTTTTTATTGGTTTTTTTATTTACCGTTTTAGGAGAGGTGGCCTCTTGTTTCTGGCTATTCTCACGTTTTTTTAAAATGACAGCGACCACGAGTAATATGATGAACGGAATCACATATAACATTACTTTCCCCTTAAAAAATAAATATTTGCAATATAAAGCGTGCTCACTCTGGTTTTAACTTAATGTTTTTGCTTGTGAGTGCGTTGCTGTGCTTGTAACTGCTGTTGTAACTCTGCCAAACGTGCATTCAAAAGTTGAATACGTTGGTCTTTTAAACGTAAAGTTTGATTTAGTTTGGTTACATTCTTTTGTAATGTAACGGTTTTTTCTCTTTTTGTCATAACTTTTACTGCTAACTCAGTATTGTTTTGACTTTGTTGTGTGCTGTTTTTAGCACTTCCATGTGTAGAATTTTGGCTATTTTCAGCCACAATACTCATTTCTGCTTGTTGCAAGCGGTATTTAGCTTTGCCAGAAGGTGATTTTGCAGTATGCATTATTTCTGTTTTCGATTTATTTTGCTGAGTTTTAGCAGTTGGGGTGTGGGTGAGTTTTAGTGCGATTCCCTGACGTAAACGGTTTACATCACCTTGAATAAAAGCATGTTGGTTTTGTTGTTGGATATCATGCATGACTTTTGCAACAGGCTGTTTAGTTTTCGCCGCAATACGATTAGCAATGCTCCATAAAGATTCATTGTGCTGTACTACATATTTACCTGAAGTTACTGGTCCTCTAGACGGACTTAATATTTGTTTCTTTGCAGAATTTTGTTCGAGACTCTTTGGGGGGGCAGATTTATTTTGTGCTGTTAAATTTTTAACCGTCGTTTTTGGCGAATTATTAACATCTGACTTATTGATAGCAGATTTACTTTGATTTTTTGTTGCTGCCTGATCAGGAGTAGTACTTGTTGCAACTTGTTGAGCTACCTGAGCCGAAGAGTTTTCCCTAAGTTGGGTAGATGAATTTGTATTTATTGCTGGGGCAGGTCCAGAGTTGATATTAAGGTTTTGTTCACTATTCGAGTTTGTTGGGGTTGGGGCCGAAGTTGATGAAGCATACTGGGTGCTTTCTGGTAGATTTAAAGCAATATCCTTTTCATTCACAACAAACTGAGGGGATAAAGTACTTTCGGTCTTTTTTATAGAAGAAGGCTTAATTACAGTTTTGATATGCTGCAAACGCGTTGCAGAACCTTCACTAATTTTTACAACAATATTGAGTTCAGGATTAATCACAGGGCGAGACGAGGTAATCACAATAACCCCAGAGCCTTGACCATTTTGGCGTGTATAAAAATTAAGATTTCCCGGAGGCTGATGAGTGACGCCCAAAGCACTTAAATCTTCAGGAGTCGCTAAACTGACTTGCAAGGTAGAGTTGGGGTCAGCTTGTTGGAAATTCATTTCTGCATATAACAAATCTCCGGGAGCGGACTGAATTTGTATAGGGTCTAATGTAATCGCATAAACAGAAGGCGAAGACATAATGGTGAAAATGGCAATTTTTAATTTGTTATAAACAGTCATCTCAATCCATGACCTAATAAGTCGTAAAGTCGTTCAAAATTATACAATAATGAAATGTAAATAAATTGTAAAATTTTCACAAACCAGTTACGAAAAAGCCGATCTAATGTGATCGGCTTTTTGTTTTGACTGAATAATTCAGACTAAATTATGAGTTTTTATATTCTACTAAGATACGTAACATGCGACGTAAAGGTTCAGCAGCACCCCAAAGTAACTGATCACCTACTGTGAATGCGCCTAAATATTCTTTACCCATATTAAGTTTACGCAAACGGCCAACAGGTACAGTTAAGGTACCAGTTACAGCAACAGGTGTAAGGTCAGTCATAGACGCTTCACGAGTGTTTGGTACAACTTTCGCCCATTGGTTTGAAGTACGAATCATGTCTTCGATTTCATCAAGAGGAACATCTTTTTTCAACTTGATTGTCAGTGCTTGAGAGTGACAACGCATCGCGCCAATACGTACACAGTGGCCATCGATTGGAACAATTTGTGAATTACCCAAGATCTTGTTGGTTTCAACTTGACCTTTCCACTCTTCTTTTGACTGACCGCTTTCAAGTTGCTTATCGATGTAAGGAATCAACGATCCAGCTAATGGCACGCCAAAGTTAGCAGATGGGAAACCTTCGCCACGTTGTAACTCGGCAACTTGACGATCAATATCCAAAATTGCAGATTTAGGATCATCTAACAATGTTTTGGTATTGTTATATAAGTAGCCCATACCAGTAATTAGCTCACGCATGTTTTGTGCGCCAGCGCCTGATGCTGCTTGATAAGTCATAGCAGTCATCCACTCCACCAAATTGTTTTGGAAAAGTGAACCTACACCCATCAACATAAGCGATACAGTACAGTTACCGCCTACGAAAGTTTTGGTGCCGTTCACTAAACCGTCTTTGATGACATTAAGGTTTACTGGGTCAAGAACGATGATCGCATCATCTGACATACGTAAAGTAGAGGCTGCATCAATCCAGTAGCCATCCCAACCAGTTGCTTTTAACTGTGGGAAAACTTCAGACGTATAGTCACCACCTTGACAGGTAATAATGACATCCATTTGCTTCAGACTATTAATGTCTGTAGCTTCCATAAGTGCTGGGGCAGTCTTACCACCAAATGAAGGAGCTTCACCACCTGCATTACTGGTAGAGAAATAAAATGGCTCAATATGAGCAAAATCATTCTCTTCAACCATACGTTGCATAAGGACGGAACCGACCATCCCGCGCCAACCGACCAGACCTACTTTCATGTCATTTTGCCTCGGTGCGTTAAAATTGTTAGGGGGAGTTGAGTGTATCAAAAGTGTCCACAACTGCAAGCGTTACAGAAACAAAACACCATGTTTATTGAGTAGAATATCTTGTTTATGTTACATACAAAATTGATAAAGATGACAAAAACTTTAAAAACCAAATCATCTTAAAAGAGAAAATTCAATGATTTATATCGAAGTTCTAGCTGGTCTAGTGATTTGGTTAAGTTTCTGGTCACTTATTCCTCGTGATGAGTGGTGGTTTCGTGGCGCCGATTTTCCTCGTTTGCAGATTCTATTTGTTGGTCTATTAGCCTTTGTTGGTATGCTGTTTTGGCCTAGCGAATGGAATCTATGGCGTGAAATAGTGCTTGCTGTACTCATGGCGGCCATAGCCTATCAGCTTAAAATGGTTTTGCCTTATACCTTGCTCTGGAAAAAACAGGTTAAACAGGTCAAATCATCCCAGTTAGACTCGCAAAAACAAATATCATTAATTGTATCGAATGTTCTAACCCCAAATGATAAATACCATTTACTTCTTGAGCAGATCCATACATTAAAACCAGATTTACTGCTTACACTGGAAAGCGATAAGACGTGGGAAAATGCTTTAAAAGAAATTGAAGAAGATTATCCTTATCGTGTTCCCGTGCCTTTAGATAACCTATACGGCATGCATTTATACAGTCGGTTACCTTTATCTAATACTGAGGTTAAATTTATTTTAAGTGATGAAATTCCCTCTATTCATACAACTGTGACTTTACGATCTGGTATGCCAGTTCAACTCTATTGTTTGCATCCTAAGCCGCCGAGCCCAACCGAAGCGAAAGAATCGACTTTACGTGATGCAGAGCTTTTAATTGTGGGGGATCAAATTAAAGATCTAGATGAAAGCTGTATTGTGATGGGGGATTTGAATGATGTCGCGTGGTCACGTACTACGCGTTTATTCCAGCGGATTAGTGGATTACTTGACCCACGAGTTGGGCGACATTTTATTAATACTTTTCATGCAGATTATCCATTGCTGCGTTGGTCTTTAGACCATATTTTTCATAGTACCGATTTTGGTCTGGTCAAAATGCAGCGTTTGCCACATATTGGATCTGATCACTTTCCTGTATATGTTGTTTTGCAGACTGGACGCATATTTGAACATATTCAAGAAGAATTGGAACAAACTCAAACCGATGAAGAAGAGGCTCAAAGCGCCATACAAGAAGGAATTGCCAAGGCTGAAAAAGAAGAAAAAATTGTGACTGATAAAATTGCGCAGCCTTATAAATAAAAAGAATATGAAAATTGATGTAAGCAATATCGTACAAAGATTTGAGTCTAGGGCGAATAGGCAGAGGGTGATAAAAAACTTATTCTACATTCATCGGCACACGGAAACGGGAATGGACGATCCCACGTAAGGATACACAAAGCTGATATGGAATAGCATCATGGATAGGATGTTGGAACGGAAGCGATAAAAAGAATTATATACCCTGAAAGCACAACCTCATTTACCCGAGTTTTGCAGGACGCAGAACTCGGGTTAATATTTTATATAAACACCATTTAATTAACTGTAAATTAAAGAAATATTTTTAAGTTTATCTTAATTTTAAAATATATTTAATTATAGGTCATAGTCCATAATTTTTTTATATATATTCGAGTAGTTTTCAATGAAAATAGATACAAAAAACTTTTTTGATAAGTTTTTGTTTTTATAGATTATTGGTGAATAAATATAGGCTTTGGGCTATTTAGACATAAATTGGACTTGTTTAATTGGTAAATCTCAATAGAATGTGCCGATCGTTGACATGTTGGATCGTCAGCAGGCATTGTTGTTTACTTCGCCGGATCGGCGGGTTGTGATTTGCTTGTACATTTAAATTTCTGTTTGGAAATTATTGTACATATTGAGGTTTCACTCTTAGTTAGTGGTCTTCTCCCTCTCATATTTGATACTTTGCGGTGCATAAGGATTGTCTTATGAAGAATTTTAAATTTAGCCTTGCTTGGCAAATTTTAATTGCTTTAATCCTAGGGATAGTTGTCGGGGCTGTTTTACATAACCAGCCTGAAATCAAAGACAGTATTGTAACTAATGTTCTTACGCCACTTGGTAAGATCTTTATTAGCCTGATTAAAATGATTGTTATTCCAATCGTTTTCTCTACCTTAATTTTAGGTATTGCAGGTGTTGGCAGTACGAAAAGTTTAGGGCGACTTGGTTTTAAAACCATTCTCTATTTTGAAATTATTACCACTATTGCTATTTTGGTTGGCTTGGTTGCAGCGAATATCTTCCATCCAGGTTCAGGCATTGATATGTCTCAACTGGTTCAAACTGATATTTCTCAATACAAGCATACAACTGAAGAAGTTCAGTCACAGTCTCATGGCATCATGCAGACAATATTATCGCTTATCCCAACGAACATTATTAGTTCAATGGCGCATGGCGACATGTTACCTGTGATTTTCTTTGCTGTGTTATTTGGTATTGGTTTATCTTCATTACCAGCAACAACTAAAGATCCATTATTAAACGTATTTCATGCTGTATCGGAAACAATGTTCCGTGTGACGCACATCATCATGAAATATGCACCAGTGGGTGTATTTGGCTTAATCGCTGTAACTGTTGCAAACTTCGGCTTTGCTTCACTTATTCCATTAGGTAAGTTGGTTGTATTGGTTTACGGTGCAATTTTATTCTTTGCTATAGTGGTACTTGGTTTAACTGCAAAATTGTTCAGCATCAATATCTTTACTTTGTTTAAGATTTTGAAAGATGAACTGATCTTGGCATATTCAACTGCAAGTTCAGAAACAGTTTTACCGCGCATTATGCAAAAAATGGAAGCTTACGGTGCGCCAAAAGCAATTTCTAGTTTTGTAATTCCAACGGGTTATTCATTTAACCTTGACGGTTCTACACTTTACCAAAGTATCGCAGCAATCTTTATTGCACAGCTTTACGGTATTGAAATGTCAATTAGCCAACAGGTCATTTTAGTTGTAACTTTAATGATTACTTCTAAAGGTATTGCTGGTGTTCCTGGCGTATCGTTTGTTGTGTTATTAGCGACATTAGGTAGTGTTGGTATTCCTGTAGAAGGTTTGGCATTTATTGCTGGTGTTGACCGTATTATGGATATGGCTCGTACTGCGTTGAACGTTGTAGGTAACGCGCTTGCTGTACTTGTAATTAGTAAATGGGAAAAACAATACGACTATGAAAAAGCAGCAGCTTATGAAGCATCGCTTAAATAAATCTGACTTTTTCTTGTTGTAATAAAAAACCCGCGTTGATCGCGGGTTTTTTATGGGTTTATTTCAGTACAGATTCATATAAGGCTAGCGTCTGATCGCACATATCTTTCAAGCTAAGCATGGTGACAGGGGCAACGACTTGAGGCTGTTCAATATGCTTTTCCACAGTTTCCAGTAAAGCCTTTTCATTTCCTACTTCAACAAGACCTTGTGGATAGACATTCGATAAAATCTCGGCCACGCCTCCACGGTTCCAGCCAACGACTGGCGTACCTACTGAAAGCGCTTCTAATGCTGTTCTACCAAATGTTTCTGCCTGATTGGATAGAGAGAGCACAATGTCGCTAAAAGCGAGCCATTCACGTATATCTGAGCGATGACCGACGAAGGTAATTTTATGTGCGAGTCCTTTATTTTGAATGGTGCTTTGCAACTCGCTTAAATAGGCCTGTTTTTTTACATCGGCACCGCCAACAACCACCGCATGTAGTCGAGGATATTGTTCACCTAGTTTTTGCATCAGTTCAATTAAGCTTTCATGGCCCTTTAAGCGTGTAATACGGCCAGGCAAGCAAACTAAAAACTTATTTTCGAGTTCAGGAAAGTCATTGAAAACCTGATTAAACCATTGTGCTGATGGTTGGTAGTTATGTGGAAAAGCAGCGGGGTCAATTCCACGATAAATCCGAACAATATCTTGGGGAGGGCAGTTTTGATAATGGTCAGTAATGTACTTAACTACGCTGTCAGAAACAGCAATTACTTTCTCGGCCTGAGTCATAATTGCACTATAACGATTGACTGAATAAAAGCCATGTACCGTGCTAATGAGGTGAGGGCGTTTGTTCGCAGGTATTTTTCTTAAAGCAAAGTGAGTCAGCCAAGCAGGTACACGTGAGCGAACATGAACAATATCTGGTTGATGCTGTTCAATCAGCTGGCGTAAAGGGCGGATTTGCCACAAGCTTGAAAGTGATTTTTTATGAATTGGTAGCGTTAAGTGAGTAGAACCTTCAGCTTCGAGCTGTGAAACTAAGCGTCCGCCGTTTGAAACAACTAGTGATTGATGGCCTTGTGCAACCAGCGCACGTGCAATTTCTAGTGTGCCGCGTTCTACGCCACCGCTATTGAGTTCTGGGAGAAGTTGCATCACTTTCATTGTTTTTGCCTTTAGGTTGTAGCAAAGCGGGATCTTACGATTTTGAAGTCGAAATTTAGAGATTAACCTTCGGTTCGACCTACTTTTGTTTTGGCAAAAGTAGGCAAAACCACTCTCATCCACAAAACCTGTTCACTGCTTGTGTATATCAAATTATATCGCAGAAACAGTATCTTCACTGATTTTGGGCAGGTTGTGGATGATGTTCCCGCGAGTCATATAAATAATGTTGTGCTTACTATCAATTTAAAATTATCACAGCTTTATCTCAATAGATCTCTTCATATCCCTCAGGACGTGTTTTAAAGCGACGGTGGAACCACATATATTGAGTTGGTGCGATGCGAAGCTGATTTTCAATAATTTTATTCACGCGGGTGGCATCATCAACTTCGTCTTCACTCGGCATATTGTCGACCGCAGGTTCAATCAAGATATGATATTTAGGATTCTCTATATCGCCATGACGATAAAAATATAAAGGAACAGCGACAGCCTTAGAAATTTTTAATAAACGACGATGTGCAGTTACTGTGGCCGCAGGTACACAAAAAAATGGTGCCATAACACCTTGTTTGAGTCCGAAGTCTTGGTCGGGGCTATACCAAATTGCATCGCCATCTTTAAGGTGACGAATTAAACCACGCATATCATCATGGTCGATTTGTGCTTTATAAATCGTGCCACGGCAACGATAAATGAGCATGTCGAGCAATGGGTTATTTTGAGGTCGATAGACAACATCAGGTTCAAAATATTGAGCACAAACATAACCACCTGCATCCAGAAGCGTGCTGTGAGTACCCAGTAATAAAACGCCTTTGCCCTGAGCCTGAGCATTGCTAATGTGCTCTAAGCCTTCAATTGTGACACGGTTTTTAAACCAGCGTGGCTTGTACCATGCATTTAAGGTTTCAAACACCCCAAGCATCATATCTACAAAAACTTGTTGAGCTTGTTGCTGAACCTTATCGGCAGACCATTCAGGAAAGCAGACTTCTAAATTACGAATCGTCGTTTTACGGCGTGATTTTAGATATTTCCAAGCTAGATGAGCGACGCTCTGCGCCAAACGCCATTGTATCGCCCATGGCAAAATAGCCAAAAGCATTAAAAAGACAATAGCAATCCAAACACCCCAATATTTAGGCAATAAAAAGGACCATTGAAATTCACCGGGCGTATAGGGCTGCTTTTGGCTCATAACGATATAAAGAGTTCAGAAAGTTAAAACTGGCAAAAGTGTATCACGAACTGAATTTATCGTCGTAATACACTGTTCAATTGAGTGTTAAGAGAGGATGAAATAAGAAGGTAGAGTTATCGGCGATTTTCTAAAAGAATTTTAACAGCGAGTCCGGCCAATACAGTGCCCATGAGCCAGCGTTGTATATTCGCCCAAAGAGGTTTTTGTTGTAGAAAAAGGGCAATACTACCTGCAGAAAACACAATAAGTGCATTTACTGAAACACTAACAAATATTTGTATCGTCCCGAGTTGAATAGACTGCGCTAAAATACTGCCTTGTTGTGGATGAATAAACTGTGGCAGTAAAGATAAATACATAATCGCAATTTTTGGATTAAGCAAGTTGGTCGCAAAACCCATTAAAAATAGTTTAGCTGGGGAGTCTACTGATAAATCTTTTACATTAAAAATAGGGGCTGCATTTGGACGTAATGCTTTCCATGCAAGCCAGAGTAAATAGATGGCCCCTACAATACGAATGGTGTCATAAGCAAAAGGAACGGCGACAACAAGTGCTGTGATCCCGAAAGAAGCGCATAGCATGTAAAATACAAAACCAACAGCGACACCGGCCAGTGAAATAAATCCTGCGATTTTGCCCTGACTAATGGAACGAGAGATGAGATAAATCATGTTGGGGCCAGGGGTGAGAACCATCGCCAAACAAATGAGTCCGAATGCTAAAATTTGAGAGAGATCTAGCATGGAAATATCCTTAAATATTATTATGCTTATAGATATATCATAATTATTTTGTATACAGCGAAACTTTATTCATTGTCTTTTTAAATCAAAAATAAAAATAATTAAGTATGATATGAATAACCTGAATTCATAGAAATTTATGAGAAATCTCCATATTGATGTCACCAAGGGTGTCTTAATTTTTTTGGTTGTATTAGGTCATTACCTTGAAAGGCTGATTGGCTGGAATGAACCTATAAATCAAGCGATTTTAGGGGGCATTTACTTTGTTCATATGCCAGCTTTTATTTTTATCTCGGGCATGTTTTTTAAAGAAGAAAAAATATTAGAAAAGTTAATTTACTTTTTATCCTTATATTTACCTTTTCAAATTTTATTTCAATTGCTTGATGCTTTCTATAACGGAAGTTTATGGAACTGGTCGTTTCATTGGGTATGGTTTGCTAGACCTTACTGGGTATTGTGGTATTTATTCAGTATGATGGCTTGGACAATTCTTACTTTTTTATTGAAAAAGACAGCTTATCCAGTTCTATTTTCTCTTATTTTAGCTTTACTTATCGGTTGTTCACCCATCAATAATTACAACTATTCGATTGGCCGAGTTTTTGTTTTTCTGCCTTTTTTTATGATTGGGGCTATCTATGGTAGAACCATTTTTCAGTATATTCTACAGTTGCCTTATGCAAAGTTATTTGCCGTTATCACATTATTAATAATTACTGCTGTAGCAGCTATAAGTCATTATAGTTATTACTGGTTATTTGGTAGTTTGTCATATCGACAGTTACATGTAGATCTATGGCAAGGGATGCTGATTCGCAGTGTAATCATGTTGCTATCGGTTATGGGGATTCTGAGTTTATTCGTATTGACTCAAAACTTTAAAAAACCTTGGATTAGTTTAGGCCAAAAAACTCTGCCAGTTTATGTATTGCATGGTTTTGTAATTATTGTATTGGCCCATCAATTAAGCTTTAAATATTCGGTAGAGATAAATATTTTCATCAGTTTTGTCTTGGCTATCATGACTTGTATGGTTTTGCAGTTACAGATATTTGAACGTTTAATTCGCGTCATCTCTCTATTTGTTTATAAGCCTTTTGTAAAATTATTAGAACTTTTTGATCGAAAAAAGGGGCTTTAATTAAAGCCCCTTTTATTATTAATTGCCTTTGCTCATTTGTTCAAGCACGTCCCAACGTTCCAATTTTTCAAGTAATAACTCGTCAATTTCTGTAAGGCGTTGGCTTGCTTTTGTTGCTGCATCAGCATCTTTAATAAACCATGAACCATCTGCAAGTTTCTCAGAAAGTTCTGCTTGCTCTTTTTCTAAGTTTTCAATTTCAGCGGGTAATTGTTCAAGTTCACGCTGATCTTTATAACTCAGTTTGACCTTTTTAACGGTACTTTGGGCAGCAGCTTTATCTGCTTCAGCTTTTGCCTGAGCTTTTTTAACGTCAGATTTCTGATCGACTACTTTGTCATCTGGACGTTGCTGCAAATAGTCTTGGTAGCCACCGATGTACTCAGCAATATTGCCTTTACCATCAAATACCCATGTAGATGTTACTACGTTATCCATAAACGCACGGTCATGGCTGATGAGAAGTAAGGTACCTTTGTAATCAGACAACATTTCTTCAAGTAGCTCAAGAGTCACCATATCCAAGTCATTGGTTGGTTCATCCATTACAATCAGATTTGACGGTTTGAGTAGCAATTTAGCCAGTAAGATTCGATTTCGTTCACCACCAGAAAGCGCTTTTACCGGAGTACGGGCACGTTCAGGTGAAAATAAGAAGTCTTGTAAATAGCTGTAGATATGACGACGGTTGCCATTTACATCAACGAAGTCAGAGCCTTCTGAAACGTTTGCCATGACTGTTTTTTCAAGGTCTAAGGCATTACGTAATTGGTCAAAATAGGCAACTTCTAACTGTGTGCCTGTTTTAACTGAACCGCCATGTTCGAGTTCACCTAAAATGGCTTTAATCAATGTCGTTTTACCAACGCCGTTATCGCCTACCAAGCCAATACGATCGCCACGCATAACAAGGGTAGAGAAATCTTTGATCAGTAAATTGTCATCGTAAGCGACACTTAAATGTTCGATATCAAATACTAATTTACCCGAACGATTCGCATCTTGAGTTGCCATACTCACTTTGCCTTGTTGTGAGCGACGTGCTTTCGATTCTTCACGTAAATCTTTTAAAGCACGAACACGGCCTTCATTACGCGTACGACGTGCTTTAATCCCTTGGCGAATCCAAGCTTCTTCTTCAGCTAACTTTTTATCAAATAAAGCATTCTGTTTTTCTTCTGCTTCCATTTGCTGAGCTTTGAGTTCTAAATAGCGTGAATAATTGCCTTCATAACCTCGTAGAATACCGCGATCAAGTTCCACGATTCGAGTTGCAATGCTATCTACAAATGAACGGTCATGCGAAATAAATAGAAGCGTTAAATTATTTTGATCGAGTAAGAATTTTTCTAACCATTCAATACTTTCAACATCTAAATGGTTCGTTGGTTCGTCTAGAAGTAATACGTCTGGCTGTGTTAAAAGAGCGCGTGCGAGCAAAACACGGCGTTTACGTCCACCTGACAGGTCTGCTAAGTCTGCATTTGGATCAAGTCCCATTTTACTTAAAAGAGCATTTACTTTATTTTCTAGTGCCCAACCATCTAGCTGGTCTAGCTTATGCTGAAGGTTACCCATACGGTCACAGGCTTCCATATCTCCTAGCATACAAGCGTCAGTCGCTTCATGATACGCTCTGAGTACTTCTGAAGCTTCTCCTGCACCATCTGCCACAATGTCAGCTACTTTGCCAGAGTCCATTGGAACGTCTTGGGCTAACATTGAAACAGTTAGACCATTTTGAATGGAAACTTCACCAGAATCTGGTAATAGGCTTCCCTCGATCAGTTTAAGTAAAGTAGACTTACCTTCACCATTACGACCAATTAAACAGACTCGTTCGCCACGTTCTAGATTAAAGTTCGCGCCATCGAGCAGGGCAGGTCCGCCAAAAGCAAGTTGGACATCCCTTAGGGTAATATAGGCCATAATGTTTTCCAGAATCTCAAATGAGGATTTAAATGACTAAACCACCATATCATGATGATCAAGCGTCATTGTCCGCACCCATTGAAGATTTGCAAGTGCGAATTACATTTTTGGATGATTTAGTTGAAGAATTAAATCAACAACTCGCTATTCAGACTCAAGAAATAGCTGATTTAAAAAAACAAATGCAATTTCTTTATCAACGTATGGAATCATCGGATTTATCAGAAGGGATTGCCGCTTTTGACCCGTTAACCAATAAACCTCCCCACTATTAATAAAATGGCAAGTTCAATACTTGCCATTTTATTAGGGGTATTTATGGATTTTGCTTAAAAACCATGCAATACAATTTTCCCTTTTGTCATACCACTTTCAATTTGTTGGTGAGCCAGTTTTAGGTTTTGAGCATTAATTGGGCTTAAAATTTGCGAAACAGTTGTCTTGATTTTTCCTTCGTCAACCAGTTTGCTGACTTCATTTAATAGTTCACTTTGCTTTTCCATATCTTCAGTCTGGAACATTGAACGTGTAAACATAAATTCCCAATGCACCGATACAGACTTCGATTTAAAAGGCTTAATATCTAACTGTGCGGGGTCATCAATTAATCCAAAATGACCTTGCGGCGCAATTAACTCTACGATATCTAATAAATGTTGATCTGTTTGGGTAGTCGAGAATACATATAAAGGTGCAGTTAAGCCTAATTGCTTGATTTGTGCTGGTAAAGTTTGACGATGATCTAATACATAGTCAGCACCAAGTTGCTTAACCCATTCTTTAGTTTCTGCTCGTGAAGCTGTCGTAATAATCGTGAGGTTAGTCAACTGCTTGAGTAGCTGAATTGTGATTGAGCCTACTCCACCAGCTCCGCCAATCACTAATATAGATGTATTTTCTGGGGCAACTTTGGGTACTTGTAACCGATCAAATAACATTTCCCATGCTGTGATAGCAGTTAGAGGAAGAGCAGCAGATTCCGTTGTTTCTAAAGTTTTTGGTTTATGACCCACAATGCGTTCATCAACCAACTGTAATTCACTATTACTGCCTTGACGATTGAGTGCGCCTGCATACCAGACTTCATCTCCGACTTTAAATTGAGACACTTGATCTCCAATTGATTCAACGACACCTACTGCATCCCAACCAAGAGTCTTCCATTGATTATTTTCAGGGTTTACGTTGTTACGAATTTTTGTATCTACGGGATTAACTGAAATCGCCTGAACACGAACAAGTAAATCATGGCCTTTTGCCACGGGAGTGTCGAGTTCAATACCAACGAGTGCCTCCGGCGATGTAATGGGGCCTGCTTTTTGATATGCCACAGCTTTCATAATCATAATTCCTCTTGTTGGGAGTTTGATCATAACGTAAGCTTAAATTTGGTGACTACAGACAAATAACGCTCATAGTGTCAAAAAGGATACTGTAAAATGGCAAAATTACGACATTCAAGTTTTGACTGTTCTCCGGGTTGTTCAGTTGAGGCAGCCATTAGTTTGATTGACGGAAAGTGGAAATGCGTCATTCTTTGGCATTTATTTAATGAAGGCACCTTACGGTTTAATGAAATTCGAAAGCGTGTTCCGAGCATTACCCAAAGAATGCTGACAAATCAGTTACGTGAGTTAGAGCAAGACGGAATTATTCATCGGGAAGTTTATCCTCAGGTTCCGCCTAAAGTGGAATATTGCCTGACTGAATTAGGTCAAAGTCTTGAGCAAATTTTATTTGCTTTAAAACTGTGGGGGGATGCCCATATCGACCAATTTGGAAAGTTGACACTTGTTGATGGTCAGAACTCTTAAATATATTTGAGTGACAACATTGCAATTTGCACTGTGAAATACTGATATTTTGGGTCTTGCGATCTTATCGGGCATTATTTGTATGATGTAACTTGCGTTTTCTGGTCAGCTTATGCAACTCTAATAAAAGAGATTAATAGGTTTTGCTATGGACAATATGGGAATTTGGGTTACCGTTATCATTGTTCTTTTCGTACTAGGCTCCATTTTTGGTTTAAGAGTGAGCCCACGTGAAAAGGCACTTGGTATTATGCGAGATAAAGCCCGTAAAATAGGGTTGCATCCACGTGTAATTGTTGCACCTGAATGGACACATGTCCCAATGGCCACTGAAAAACGTGCCAGCATGGTTGCTTATTATAGTGTATTGATTCCCGATGCCCGTTTATCTTTAATGCGTGCTCGCGTTATAGACGGCAAGTTAAAAGTAATTCAGGGTGATGAGAAATTTAATGATTCTCCCATTGCATTAAAAGGGATTTATGCTATTGATATGCAGGCAAACTGTGTAGGGCTTTATTGGGATGAGGAATCAGACCTGAGAGCAACACAATTAGATGAGATGAAGGCATATCTGTTGGCCTTGGCTAAAGCCTGATTTTTAAATTTATTGGTATAGGAATAACATTTTATATGGCGAATACCTCGCGCTCTGCATCTCAAAGCACAGCATCTACTGCACCTGCTGCACCTAAACGTGCCTTAGTGATTGTGGAGTCGCCTGCCAAAGCGAAAACCATCAATAAATATTTGGGTTCGCAATTCATTGTAAAGTCTTCTGTAGGTCACGTACGTGACTTGCCAACAGGTGGCAGTAAATCAACAGAGAAAAAGCCGGCTGCCCGGACTAAACTCACCGAAGCCGAAAAAGAACAAAAAGCTAGTCAGGCTTTAGTTAATCGTATGGGCGTTGATCCTGAACATGGTTGGGAAGCTCACTACGAAGTTCTGCCTGGTAAAGAAAATGTTGTAGCTGAACTCAAAAAACTCGCCAAAGATGCCGATGCAATCTATCTCGCAACGGACTTGGATAGAGAAGGGGAAGCCATTGCTTGGCACTTAAGAGAAGTTATCGGTGGTGATGACAGCCGTTATCATCGCGTGGTATTTAACGAAATCACCAAAAATGCCATTCAAGAAGCATTTAAACAGCCAACACGCCTAGATTTAAATCGTGTGAATGCTCAGCAAGCACGCCGTTTCTTAGACCGTGTCGTGGGCTTTATGGTTTCGCCGTTACTTTGGGAAAAAATTGCCCGTGGTTTATCAGCTGGACGTGTGCAGTCAGTAGCAGTAAAACTGGTTGTAGAGCGTGAGCGAGAAATTCGTGCTTTTATTCCAGAAGAATATTGGCAAGTTTTTGCAGATACTCAGTCTAAAAAAGATGATATTCGTCTTGAAGCATTTAGACAGGCTGGTAAAACCCTTAAACTGAAAAATAAAGCTGAAACTGATGCTTTATTAGATGTTTTAAAAGGTGCTGAATATAAAGTTGCACAGCGTGAAGATAAACCAACTAAGGTCAATCCAAGTGCACCTTACATTACTTCAACTCTGCAACAGGCTGCGAGTACACGTTTAGGCTTTTCTGTGAAGAAAACCATGATGTTGGCTCAGCGTTTATATGAAGCTGGTTTTATTACCTATATGCGTACGGACTCAACATTCTTGAGTGATGATGCAGTAAGCATGGTACGTGCGCATATTGAAAGCCAATATGGTGAAAAATATATACCGGCAAAGCCAAACCGCTATGGGAACAAAGCGGGTGCTCAAGAAGCCCATGAGGCGATTCGTCCGTCAAATGTTGCGCTTAGTGGCGATCAACTTGCGGGTGTAGAGCGTGATGCTCAACGCCTATATGATTTGATCTGGCGTCAGTTTGTTGCGTGTCAAATGACACCAGCAGAATATTTATCTTCTACTTTAATTGTTGAAGCAGCGAATGTTGAGTTAAAGGCGAAAGGCCGTACGCTTGTATTTGAAGGCTTCACTAAAGTACGTGGCGCGAATAAGTCAGATGACGATATTATTTTACCTGCAATTAAAGTAGGCGAAATTTTAAAATTAGAAAAGTTAGATCCAAGTCAGCACTTTACTAAACCACCTGCACGTTTTACTGAAGCATCTTTAGTTAAAGAGCTTGAAAAACGTAGTATTGGCCGTCCTTCGACCTATGCAGCGATTATTTCTACCATTCAGGAACGTGGTTACGTTAAGTTAGAAAACCGTCGTCTTTTCGCCGAAAAAATGGGTGAAATTGTGACGGATCGTTTGGATGAAAGTTTTAATAACCTGATGAATTATGCCTTTACGGCAGACCTCGAAGGTCAGCTTGATAAGGTCGCAACGGGTGAGCGTAACTGGAAAGAGTTACTAGACACTTTCTATGGTGACTTTAAGAAACGCCTAACCAATGCTCAGGGTGAGCAGGGAATGCGCCGTAATCAACCAGTTGAAGTACCAGCAGTACATTGCCCTGAATGCTCACGTCCAATGCAGATTCGTACAGGTACAACGGGTGTGTTCTTAGGTTGTTCTGGCTATAACTTGCCGCCTAAAGAACGTTGCAAAGGTACACTGAACTTAACACCTGTTGAGTCTTTGGCTGCGCTATCTGACGATGATGGTGCTGAAACCGCGGACTTGATGTCTAAGCATCGCTGTGAAAAATGTGGCACTGCCATGGACAGCTATGTGATTGATGGTGGTCGTAAACTGCACGTATGTGGCAACAATCCTGACTGCGATGGTTTTGAGCTTGAAGAAGGTGAGTTCAAGATTAAGGGTTATGATGGCCCAACGATTCCATGTGATAAATGTGACGGTGAGATGCAGCTTAAGACTGGTCGTTTTGGCCCGTATTTCGCTTGTACAAGCTGTGACAATACCCGTAAAGTCTTGAAGAGTGGTCAACCTGCACCTCCACGTGTAGAACCGATCAAGATGGAACACCTACGTTCAGCGAAACATGATGACTTCTTTGTGTTGCGTGATGGAGCAGCTGGTCTATTTTTGGCAGCGAGTAAGTTCCCGAAAATTCGTGAAACACGTGCGCCGAAAGTTGCAGAGTTACGTAGTGTGGCAGCTCAGCTTGATCCAAAATATCAATTTATTTTACAAGCGCCAGATGTAGACCCTGAAGGTAATCCAACAATTGTGAAATTCAGTCGTAAGAATCAATCACAATATGTCGGTTCAGAAACCCCTGAAGGTAAACAAACTAAATGGAGCCTAATTTATCAAGATGGTAAATGGGTTGAGGGCTAATCAAGTCCAACATAAAAAATGCTAGCTCAGCTAGCATTTTTTATGTCTAAAACAATAAAAGAAAATTTTAATTTTATGGGGAATAAGAATGTGGAAAAACATTCGGGTTTTATGCTTATTAATTATTTTATTGATTGTTGCTGTTCAAGCATGGCGAGATCAAAATCAAGATTGGAATCGGTCAGTTGTAGTTGTTTTACATCCAGTTAATGCAGATGGTTTAGAGACAACACAGACCTATATTCATCAGTTGAAAAACGAAGATTTTTGGGCAATCAGAAACTATTTACGTGAGTGGTCACAGCATTATCGCGGGCAATCAGGAAACTTCGAAATTCGCTTAGGACAACAGTTGCAGCAACGACCACCTGAGGTTCCTGAAAATGCCAATATCTTGCATGTTATTTGGTGGAGCTTAAAATTTCGTTTCTATGCATGGCAATTAAAACAACCCGAGGATAGTGGAGCCTCACTCAAACTTTACTTAAATTATTATGATCCGAATTATCAGAAAGTCTTGATCCATTCGACTGCTTTAGAAAGAGGTCGTATTGGTAGTGTGAATTTATTTGCGAACAAAACACAAGCTTCACAAAATCAAGTCGTCATCGTTCATGAGCTTTTACATGGCTTTGGAGCACAAGATAAATATGATTTAAAAACAGGACAGCCGATTTATCCTCTAGGTTATGCCCAACCTGAAAAAGTGCCTCTATATCCACAAACTGATGCCGAAATCATGGGTGGTCGAACGGCTTTGTCCGAGCAGAGTAGTAAAATGCCGAATGGCTTACATGAAACAATAATAGGTTTACCTACAGCTCAAGAAATTGGTTGGGTGAAATAAAACTGTGGATAAATACTGCTTTATCCACATCAATTGTTAAGAAACGATGCAGATTTTATACAGACAAAAAATGTGAAGTGCATCACTATTATTAGGTAGATGAAATTCTAATACCTGATAATAAGAGTAGCCATGATCATGATGAAAACTGTAGGTAATGATTTAGTACGTAATCAGTTACATGCTGACCGTAAATGGTATTTGATATTGGGCTTTGTGCTTATTGGTTTTGGCCTGATTTTATTTAGTTCATTACCATTTGCGACCTTTTCTGTCGTTTTTTTATTTGGAATACTCATGATGGTCGGCGGTGTTTTGCATCTCGTCGCGGCTATGAGTGTTTTTAAAGGCGCAAGCCGATGGTTATGGGCACTGTTTGGTGTGCTTTATTTAATGGCTGGTTATTATGCGTTTTCTACTCCAGTTACTACAGCAGTAGTGCTGACTAGTCTATTATCTATAGCGCTGATCATTGCTGGTGCTATCCGTACTATAAATGCAATTTTACTTAAGCCTATTACAGGATGGGGCTGGACCTTGTTTTCAGGACTGCTCACCTTATTTACAGGTATTTTAATTTTGGTTTCTAAAGATTCACCTTTTTGGGTGCTGGGAATGTTCCTTGCTGTTGATATCTTATTTCAGGGAATTAACTTCCTTGGTTTAGCTTCAGCCATCAAACATCTTCCATCTAGTTCAAAAACAGTATCTTAAAAATAATATCGACTCAAAGAGCACTTTAAGTGCTCTTTTTGTTTTTAGGACAGGCAGACCCATCTTTGCTGGGCTCTGTTAAACTATGCCTTGGTGTGTTAGCGATATGTGTTATGAGTCTTGCAAAATTAATTAATGAACTAAATGCTCAGCAAAAAAAAGCAGCAACAACGTCTGCGCAGAACTGTTTAGTTTTGGCGGGTGCTGGTTGTGGCAAGACTAAAACGATTGTTGCTCGTGCTGCCTATTTAATTGATCAAGGCTTACCAGCGAACCAAATTCAGATTTTAACTTTTACTCGACGTGCTGCTAGTGAGATTGTTGCAAGAGTAGAGCAACATGTGGGAGCACAGGCCAAGGGTCTGAGAGCTTCAACTTTTCATACTTTTTGTATGTATTTGCTACGCCGTAACCCACAAGCTTTTGGGTTAAATCAATTTAGTATTATTGATCGTGATGATCAGTTGCTTATGTTTCGTTTATTAAGAGGCAAAGATAAAGATAATGTCTTGCCTAAAGCCGCAGAGCTGTGTGATTTATATTCTTATGCGAGAAATACTCAAACAAAGCTTTCTGAGGCATTAATTAAACAGCTTCCAGATGCATATGAGCATAAGGCTCAAATTGCAGATTTAATGAAAACCTATGAACAACGTAAAAGAGAACGTAATTTTTTAGATTACGACGATATTTTATCAATTGTGGCTGTCCATTTACAAAATTCAGAAGCATTAACGAATTGGGTAGCAGGTTTTTGTCAGGCATTGCTAGTTGATGAAATGCAAGATACCAATCCTTTGCAATGGGCTTTATTGCAGCCCTTGATTGGCAAAGTGAAGCTGTTTTGTGTTGGTGATGATGCCCAGTCGATTTATGGTTTTCGCGGTGCAGATTTTGAAAATATCCATTCTTTTAAAGAGCGGATACCTGACGCAGTTATTCATACACTGGATTTAAATTACCGCTCGACTCAAGAAATCCTTGATTTATCAAACTGGTTATTGGCACACAGTCCAATTGATTATCAAAAACAGCTGCAAGCACATCGTGGGCAAGGGCAAAAGCCTCAGCTACACCTATTTGGTAATGAGTATGAAGAAGCAAACTGGATTGCACAGGACTTAATAACGCGACATCAGCAAGGTGCAAGCTGGCACGACCATATGATTTTGGTGCGTTCAGGTTATAGTGCACGATATCTGGAAGGGGCTTTTATTGCTGCTGAACTACCTTACCGTTTTATTGGTGGTGTAAAACTTCTTGAGTCTGCACATGTGAAAGATGTGCTTAGCCTGCTACGTATTGTGAGCAATCCTCACGATGATTTGGCGTGGATGCGTTTCTTAACTTTGTGGGATGGTATTGGTGATGTTGGTGCGAGTAAGCTCGCTCAAGATCTGATGGGAATTGCTGATGTTGAGGAGCGCTGTAACCGTCTAGAACGTCATGGCAAAGTCCCTTTGCAAGCGATTTTAATTTTAAAACAGCTAGATGTATTACAGCAGCATGTTGAAGCAAGTATTGGCTTGGCACTCGATGCTTTAGGTGAACAACTTGAGCAAAATTATAAAACTAAAGATTGGTCACGCCGCTTAAAAGACTTTGATTTGGTCAAGCAACTTGCGCGTAAACATGCATCGTTAGGTGAGTTCCTTGAAGAGTATGTGCTTGAACCTATTTCAGTTTCTGAAATTGAAAAAGCAGCTGATCAGGATTTAGTGACTTTAATTACGATTCATTCAGCTAAAGGTGCTGAGCAGAAAGTCTGTTATGTACCTCATGTATCACCAAATCAATATCCTTATGCAAGAGCGCAAGGCGATTTTGATGACGTCGAGGAAGAGCGCCGTGTATTGTATGTTGCATTAACACGTGCAGAAAATGAATTAATTTTGACTAAGCAAAACCTCAATACATGGTCAGAAGACAATTATGACGAACAAGGTCGTAAAATCGAAAGTTATTTCCTAAATGATCTTCCTTCACATTTAGTTCAGGCAAAGATTCATAGGCAAGTACCTCAGCCATTTGCTAAAAAGCAATGGAACCGTTCACCTGCAGTAAATTTAGGTTTTGGTATCGATCTAGATTAAACTACTGTATAAGACACTGTGATTACTTAAATATATTGGCTGCTCCCTTTAATTGCCAATTAAGGTTAGAAAATGAAGATATTAGTTCGTAATTTAGATCGTGCTGTGAGTGAAACTGAAATTTTAGAGTTATTCAAAGCATTTGGTAAAGTTGAAACATGTGTTCTTGTTACTGATAAAGACACTGGCAAATCAAAAGGTTTTGGTTTTGTTGAAATGCCTAACCCACGTGAAGCAATTAAGGCAATTAAAGGCTTGAACCTGCTTAAAGTTAAAGGCAATGGAATTCGTGTTAAAGCAGCTGAAGAATAAGTCTTCAGTGTGAAAAGACAGTTTTTAGCTCTTTCGATTGTAACGCCAAATGGCACTCGTATCGCTGAAGGTATCAAAACACTTGAAGTGCGTTCATGGGTACCTACAAAACTGCCAATCAAAGATCTATTAATTGTCGAGAACCAAAATTTTTTGGTTAAAGATACTGATGAAGAAGAGGGAGTTGCTGTCGCTTTGGTTGATGTCGACTCTATTCATGCTTGGCGAAATGATGAAATTAAGCCAGCATGTGCAACTGCTTGGGACGAAGGGTATTTTGCTTGGGTTTTAAGTAATGTTCGTCCTATAAAGCAGCCACTAAAAGTTTTAGCGAAACGTAAAATTTATCAAGTTGAGCTGGATTTACCATAAATAACGTTGATTTTATTAATGGAGTCGTTAAGCTAAAGAATAGCTGTTGCAATAGCGATTTTAGAACAGGAAAGTTTAGTTATGTCACGTGTTGCTCGTTATCATGCCGATCGTACCAATCAGAAGCTCTATTTTGCGCGCTTAGCGTGTCAACAGGCAGAACAGACCGATCATGTGCAGCAGATACAAGCCTATCGTGAAGCAGCTGTGTTTCATTTACATGGCGCAATGTTAGCTTTCTTACAAGAACTCGTACGTTATTACCGTTTAAATGAATTGCAACCCACTTTAAAATCTATTGAAGAACATATGGCGGCAAAAGGACAAGTTTCTCCAGAAGTGTCCGTTTTGCAACAATTGGCGAAAGATGGTTTTGTTGCAGAGCTCAAAAGAGCTTACCGTATGTGTCAATATGCACCAGAACCTAAAGAGCCGACCCCAGAAGAAGAAACATCTTCTAATCTCATTATCAAAGTGACTCAAGGTCCTCAATCTTGGTTGCCAGATGTTAAGATTTTGCGTGAATGGCATCGCGAATTAAGCCATTTAATTGATGGTTTTCGTAATGAAATGGTCGAGTTCTAAAATTAAACTGCTTAGATGCTTGAAATTTAATCCGGGTGTGCCTATATAAATAAGACAAGAGATGCAAAGTGCAAGGGTGCTTTGCCACCATGTTGAAACATGGAGGAAATATATGTCTATACAGCAATTGAAAGAGTTATTTGGAAATCAAGAAGCCGTTTTGGAATTAGTCCAACTCGAAGGTGGCGAACTCGCCTTGCGTAATGCAGGTTCTGAGAATGAACCCTTGGTTAAAATTCAATTTAGCGATGAAGTAAAAGCAATCTTGGGTGAGCAAACTCCAGTTGTTGCTCAGCATATGATTCAGGCTGCACTATTTGGACTGCTCGAAAAGCAGGTAAATGAATGGCAGGCTGAGGTACTAGACGAACAGCCTAAATTCTTGAGTTAAAAAAAGCGTACTCTTGAGTACGCTTTTTATATGGGTTAATGAATAGTTGACTGATGGGCGAGCTCGATCTGATTTAATATATGATGGCTCATATTCTTTGCCATTTCCTCTTTGGCATAGAACACTTCACCAATATTTTCATCTCTGATCACCGCGGCTTCTTCTTTACTTTCTGCGCAAATTAACACCTGAATTTGAGGGTTTAATTGCTTAGCAATCGCCACAATACGGTGAATATCTAAAATATCCATAGGTGAGATCACCAAGAGTCTTGCATGCATGATATGTGCTTGAATTAAAACACCTGGTTCGGTTGCAACACCACTCACAGCAGCAATATTTGATTGACGTAGCTTTTCTACGATTTCACGATTCTCTTCGGCAATAACGACTTTAATATTTTCATTAATTAAATTTTCAGTGATACGTCGTCCCACACCGCCATATCCAACAATGACAACCTGATCGCGTAAGTAAGCCTGATCAACTTCATCGGGTAACATGGCTAATGGGTCACCACTACGTTCAAGAAGTCGGGCTAAGTGAGAACGCTCACGAATCCAGCGTTGTACAGGCTCAATGGCAGAGAAGATGAAAGAGTTGAGTGTTATTGAAAATAAAGCACCAGCTAAAATCAGATTTTGTGCTTCTAAAGTTAATAAACCTAATGAGACGCCGAGAGTCGCTAAAATAAATGAGAATTCACCAATTTGGGCTAAACTCGCGCCAACTGTAAGCGCTGTATTAAGTGGATAGCGAAAGAATAAAACCAAAGCCATTGCAGCAACTGTTTTACCTACCATAATAATGGCAATAACGGCCAAAATATGGAGTGGACGTTCAACCAGAATATGTGGATCAAACAGCATGCCTACAGACACGAAAAACAGAATTGAGAAAATTTCACGTAATGGAAGTGTTTCTTCTTCTGCACGGTGGCTAAAGTCTGATTCTTTAACAACCATCCCCGCAAAGAAAGCCCCTAATGCCATTGAAACCCCAAAAATGGCGTACGATCCATAAGCAATTGAAACAGCAGCAGCAACAACAGTAAGGGTGAATAACTCTCTTGAACCTAAACGAGCAACAAACTGCATAATAATAGGGACAACACGTTTACCTACAATCAGCATAAAGGCAATAAAGCCAACTACTTTTAATAAAGTGAGCCCAAGGGTTAACCAGATATTGCCATCTGCACCTTGTGGTGCTTTTCCGCCGAGTAAAACTGCTGTAGCTGGAAGGAGTACTAAAACAAGTACCATCACTAAATCTTCGACTAACAGCCAACCCACCGCAATTTTGCCGTTGACTGAGTCTAAAAGACCTCTGTCTCCTAAAGCTTTTAATAATACAACAGTACTCGCACACGACAGGCTTAAGCCAAAAACGAGTGCAGAACCAAAGCTCCATCCCCAGAGCATGGATACGCCAACTCCTAATAGAGTGGCGACCGCAATTTGTAAAATCGCGCCTGGTACAGCAATACGCCGAACCAGCAGCAAGTCATTTAATGAAAAGTGCATCCCTACACCAAACATCAGGAACATGACCCCGAGTTCTGCAAGCTGGTTAGCAAGATGAATATCTGCTTCTATGCCGGGTGTATTCGGGCTAATAATAATTCCGGCAATTAAATAGCCGATAAGAGGAGGAAGTCGTAATCGGGCTGCAATATAACCAAAAAAGAGGGCAACACCGAAACCAACAGCAAGTAAAACAATTAAATCTACGTCATGCGGCACTAAAAACTCCTTTTACGTGAGTTAGGCTAAAGACAAGCATAAAAAATGCCAAGGCGAAATATGTGGAAAGTTTAACAAAAAAAAGCGAGCTATAAAAAAAATGCAAAAAAAAACGACTTCATTGTGAAGTCGTTTTTTTTCGAGGCTAAAATTATTTGATTTTAGCTTCTTTGAAAATCACGTGTTGACGGATTTTTGGATCAAATTTTTTGATTTCCATTTTTTCCGGCATAGTACGTTTGTTTTTAGTCGTGGTATAGAAATAACCTGTACCAGCTGTAGAAACGAGACGAATCTTATCACGCATTGTTCAGACTCCTTAGATCTTTTGACCTTGAGCACGAAGGTCTGCAACAACCTTTTCGATACCCAATTTGTCAATAATACGCATACCTTTAGTGGTTAAACGAAGACGTACAAAACGTTTTTCGCTTTCTAACCAGAAACGGTGGTGGTGCAGGTTCGGCTCGAACCGGCGCTTGGTTTTGTTGTTGGCGTGTGAGACGTTGTTACCAACGACTGGACGCTTGCCGGTAACTTGGCAAACCTTAGACATGGTGTAACTCCATTGATTCAGCCAACAGCAAATCTGTGGCCAGTCATACTAAATGTAAACGGATGAATTCATTCAAGGGGCGTTTTATACCAAAAATACGATTAAAAGACAAGCGGAATTGGTAAAAACGAGGCATGATTTAGTATAACAGATCATGCCTTGATCAGTTAGCGCAACAAGGTTTTCGAAATGAAACGATGAATGGGCTTATTGAAGGGTGGAAGAATGTATTTAAGGCTATACAGTTTTGGATTAGACATCACCGAACGTTCATGAGAAAGGCTAAAAAAGCCCTCTGGTCCGTGATATTTACCCATACCTGATGCACCAATTCCCCCAAACGGTAAATCATCTTGAGCCACATGGGTAATCACCATGTTAATTCCGAAATGTCCTGAGTGGGTATGTTGTGCAATATAGTCAGCACGTGCCTGATCATAGTCAAAATAATACATCGCTAAAGGACGCGGGCGACTATTAATGAATTCGACGACTTCTTCTATTTGGTCATATTCCAAAATTGGCAGGATAGGACCAAAAATTTCATTTTGCATAATATCCATTGCAGTCGTTACGCCTGTAACTAAAGTCGGCGCAATTTTACGGATATCATCTAAAATTTCATTTTGAGGATTAATTTCAATAATACGAGCACCTTGATCACGGGCATTTTCAAGATAGCCCTGAATGCGGTTGTATTGCTTATTATTAATAATAGAAGTGTAATCTTGATTGTTGCGGAAATGTGGATACATGCCAGCCACAATCAATTTAAAGTTTTCGATGAACTCGGCAGTTTTCCCACGTGGTAAGAAAATATGGTCAGGTGCAACACACGTTTGACCCGCGTTCCATAATTTACCTACAGCAATACGTTGAGCTACATCTTTCATATCCATCGATGCATGAACAAGAGCAGGAGATTTTCCGCCTAACTCAAGAATAACAGGAACCAGATTTTGAGCTGCGGCTGCCATGACTGTTTTACCAACAGAAGTTGAGCCTGTGAAAATCATTTTGTCAAAAGGCAAATGACTAAATGCATCTGAAATAACGCCACCACCATTTACTACAGCAACTAATTCTTGCGGGAAGGCTTCTGCTAATGCACTTTCAAGAACTCGTCCAAAGTTAGGAGAGGCACTCGAAATTTTGATCATGGCATGGTTACCCGCTGCCAGTGCACAAATTAATGGTCCAACTGAAAGAAGTAATGGGTAATTCCATGGTGTAATAATACCAATTACACCCATAGGTTGATATTGTACCCAACCTTTTGCTGGCTGATGTAATACACTGATATGGCGCTTTGAAGGTTTCATCCACGCTGTCAGATGTTTACTGTAATATTTGATTTGTTCCAAACTGGTGAGTAACTCACCAATTTTTGTTTCCATAACTGCACGATTGCCATAATCAAGGTTAATTGCGTCGGCAATCTGATCTTGATATTTTACCAAGACTCTTTTAAGACGAGCTAAACGATCAATACGCTCTTTAGCAGTGGGTACCGGATGACGTAAATAAGCACGCTTTTGTTGTTCAAGCAAATCATGTAAATGCTTAACATCATAAGGAAGCTGAGTCTCTGGATTTGTTTTTGTTTGACTGTTCATCGGTACTTACCAAATACATTGATATGTTTATTTTTTAGAGTAAATACTCTAAATAGTCAAGTCAGTTTATGTGTTCAAGTCTTAACCATGTGAATTATTAAAGGTTATTAAAATGTCTCAACCTAAAGCTCTGAAGACAAAAGACCGGATTTTACAAATCAGTTTGCAGCTTTTTAACGAGCGAGGTGAACGGTCAGTTACAACCAATCATATTGCTGCGGAGTTGGGTATTAGTCCCGGAAACTTGTATTATCATTTCCGGAATAAGCATGAAATTATTAAGGAATTAATGCATCAATATCAGGCCGAGACTTTGGAAATGCTTTCTTTGCCTGAAGATAGACCATTAACGACAAATGATAAAATCAACTATTTTCAAGTGCTAAGTGGTCAGTTATGGAGTTATCGTTTTATTCATCGTGATGTTTATCATTTAGTTGAAAGTAACGAAGACTTTAAAAAGATTTATCCACGTTTTGCGGGGCAGGTGATGCAGCAGGGGCAAAAGATTTATCAAGCCTTTGTAGATTCAGGTCTTATGAAAATGACGGCATCAGAAATTGAAGCCCTCATTATTAACTTGTGGATTGTATTAACAAACTGGACAAACTTTTTATATATGTCTGGCCATATTAGTGACAATAACCATTTAGAAGAAAAATGGGTTTGGCAAGCTTTACGCCAAATGGTTTTCCTTGAAGGTCCTTATTTGATGGGGGAAAGCCGAGCGACTTATGAGCAGTTGCTTGAGTCTCTTGGCCCTTCGGATCTATTTGCCAGCTTGTCATCCTTAAAAGATGAATAGTTGTGCTTGCTTATTTAGGGCGCTAGAATACTCGGCCTATTAAAAAAATTTGTCTCAATTAAGCGATATTAACCAAATGAATATGACCACTGCCAATACAGCCCGTTTACTGATTACTTGTGAAGACAAGCCTGGGATCGTACAAGCGGTATCGAGCTTTTTGTATCATCAAGGTGCAAACATTACCGCGCTTGATCAGTATGCGACGGAAGCTCAGGGCGGACGTTATTTCATGCGTGTTGAATTTGAACTTGATCATTTACAGTCGCGTAAAGATGCATTAATTCAAACTTTTGCTGCGAACGTTGCTGAACGTTATAGCATGCAATGGCGTCTTGCTTTCGTAGGCGATGTTAAAAAAGTTGGTATTTTAGTTTCTAAAGTTGACCATGCATTGCTTGAGTTGTTATGGCGTCATGCACGCGGTTCGTTACCTTGTGAAATTACTCATGTCATTTCAAATCATGAAGATTTACGTGAATCTGTCGAAAACTTCGGTATTCCATTTTCTGTAATTAAAGTCACTAAAGACAATAAAGCTGAAGCTTATGCGCAAATTGATGAAATGATGCAAGGCAATGATTTATTAGTTCTTGCACGTTACATGCAGATTTTAAGCGAAGATTTTGTTGCGAAATGGGAAATGAAAATTATCAATATTCACCATTCTTTCTTGCCAGCTTTTGTGGGTGCTAACCCGTATAAGCAAGCTTATGAAAAGGGGGTGAAGTTGATTGGTGCGACAGCTCACTATGTGACAGCTGACCTTGACCAAGGCCCAATTATTGAGCAAGACGTTGAACGTGTGAGCCATAACTATAATGTTGAGCAATTACGTGAGCTAGGTGAAGATGTAGAGCGTAATGTATTGGCTCGTGCTGTTAAATGGCATTTGGAAGACCGAATTATTGTAGATGGCAATAAGACAGTTGTTTTCTAATTATCCATTATCTTTTTAAAGCATGCTTTTGAGTGTGCTTTTTTTATGGCTAAAATAAAGTTAAAATGTTATAACATAACTTAAATTTGATATTCTATCGATTCCCCAAATTTGAGCTGCTTAATGTTTTTTTAAGTTGAGTGAGATTTGATAAGTAGTATGTGGAACTAACAAATTTCAGTGTGTTGTCTAAGCATGAGAAAAGTAAGGTGATATCACTTTATTAAGTTAGATCGCACAATCCTGAGCAGTGTTTTCGCAAAAAAATAGTTGCAAATGAAAACACTTCTCATTTATTATTATGGCACTTTATTGTTCTATCCGATGTTTGAAATCGTTTCTATGAATAGAAATCTGAAATCATCATCCATTAGGTAATTAGATTCTTATGAGTCAATCTTCCGCAGCCTTAAACGCTCCCAATCCGATGAAAAAGAAAGTCATCACAGCACTAATTGCAGTTGCAATTGGTCATATCGGGGTCTTATGGGCAGTTAGCCATATTAAGCCTGCTGAATTAAAGCCAATCGAGAAAAAACCTTTACAGGTACGTTTCGTAAAAATTCAAGATCAGCCAAAACCACTACCTCCTAAACCAAAGGAACCGCCAAAAAAACCGGAACCTAAAAAAGAGGTAAAAGAAGTTAAAGTTGTTGAAAAACCTGTAACACCACCGAAAAAAGTGGAAAAGATTCAACAGGTGAAAAAGGCTGAAACACCAAAACAAACAGTAAAGACAGAACCTAAAGTTGAAACCAAAGTGGTGACAACGACAACAACTGTTACTGAAAAAGTCGTTGAAAAACCAAAGCCAGTAGTACAAGAAGCACCTAAAGCTCAACCTGCTCCAGATCCATCACCAAAACGAGTTTCAATTGGTGGTTCGGGTGTGCAGTGGAGTCGTTCACCACGTTTAACAGTTTCTCCAAAAGATTTACAAGGCGAAGCACGCTCTGTCATGGTACTGATTGAAGCCGATGAAAAAGGCAAGATTATTAATGTACGAGTGACCAGAAGTAGTGGTATTGCAAGTCTAGATGACAAAGTTGTCCGTGCTGTTCGCGGTGCGAAGTTTAAACCTTATATGGAAAATGGTGTTGCTTATCCAATTAAAGCAGAGCAACCCTTTGATTTAACCCCTTAAATGAATTTGAGTCCTAACGGCTAACCTTAATCAGGAGTTCAATATGAACTTTTCAATCTATTGGCAACATGCAGATGCAGTGAGTAAAACCCTGTATTTCATCTTATTGGCAATGTCGATTGCTACCTGGACAGTTTTCATCTTACGTTTGATGGGGACTCGCCAATTAAAGCAACAAGCTTATGCTCAACTTTCTCAGGCTATCACTTCGCTAAAAGCAAAGTTACAACCTTTGACTTTTGAGCAGCGTAAAGCGGTTGCAGAGCAGGCTCTACTTCGTCAAATTTCTGCTGAAAAAGTCAATGCTGAAAAAGGTATTTCTGTTTTAGGAACTATTGCTTCAATCGCACCATTCGTTGGTTTGTTTGGTACGGTATGGGGTATTTTCCATGCACTTGTTGCAGTAGGTAAAAGTGGACAAGCAGGTTTGGCTCAAGTGGCTACACCAGTAGGTGAAGCACTTATTATGACGGGTCTTGGTCTTGCAGTTGCGATTCCTGCGGTATTGGCTTATAACATTTGTGTACGTGCTAACCGTGGTCTTGCTCATGACTTACAAGATCAAGCACACAGTTTGTTAATTGACACCATGTTGCAGCAAGACTCAACTGTAAAGTCTGATGTTAAAACTGCAGAGCAAAGTTATGTTGGAGGTCAAGCTTAATGGCTTTTCAATTGGGTGAAGACCACGATAGTGGCATAAATGAGATGAACCTCATTCCGCTAATCGACATTATGTTGGTGTTAATGATCATCTTTTTGGTCACAGCAACAGTTGCCAACCCATCGATTCCATTAACGCTTCCTAAAACAACTGCTGAAATTATTGATCCACCACCAAAAGCAATTACGATTAGTATTAATGCAAATGGTGAAGTGGCTTGGGATACTCAAGTAATTAGCCTTGATGAGCTTCAAAAACGTTTTCAAGAAGCAGGTCAAGGTGATGTTAAACCAACAGTTCAACTTCGTGCAGATAAAGAGTCGAAGTACGATACTGTTGCACAGGTAATGTCTCGCGCCAGTGAAGCCGGACTGAGCGATATTGCCTTTGTCAGTGAAAACTAAAATTTAGTTTACTCAATAAAAAAGCAACCAAATCGGTTGCTTTTTTATTGTTCTGATTTATTGATCTTTCATAAGATGCTGGAATTTACTATATAGCTTGAGCAACTTAGGTGGAATCGCAAAGTTGCAATAACCTTGTGAAGGATTCTTTGCATAGTAATTCTGATGATATTCTTCGGCTGAATAGAACGTTGGAACAGGAGACAATTCAGTCACAATATCAAGATCATCATCTTTTAGCGTTTGAATCGTATGTTCTGCTGCTTGTTTTTGCTCTTCATTATAATAGTAAATAACAGAGCGGTATTGCGTGCCGATATCATTACCTTGGCGATTTAAAGTTGTTGGATCATGAGTCGCAAAGAACACATCGAGTAACTGGGAGTAGGTTACTTGCTCTTCATCAAAATCTACCAAGATCACCTCAGCATGCTGAGTATCACCTTGGCACACTTGCTCGTAAGTTGGATGAGTTGTATGCCCACCCGCATAACCACTAGTTACTTTTTCTACACCACGAATTTGTAAAAAAACGGCTTCGACGCACCAAAAGCAGCCGCCGCCAAATAAGGCCTGTTGCATTGTTTTTTCCTCTATTTCCTGCCTATTACAATAGGGGTTATGTATTTAAAATACAAAGTAAAGCATGTATAAAAAAGTAAAGAAAAAGAGAATAACTTATTCAGTTTTCGATAGCCACTAACAGATCTTCTATATTTAAAGGCTTTTTAGATAAGCTTCTAAGTTGGAGAATGTTCCATTAAATCCTTGTACCATTCCATCGCGAGCAGAATCAAAAGTTGAGTTCCCAACATCGTCAGAGTTCCATGGCTGCCAAGTAATTGTGACTTTTGTTTTTATATTATCAATATCTTCAAAAGTTGTGGTTGCTAACATTTCTAAGGGCCATGTTGGTGACATTGGGTGTCGTGTGTTGTTACCAGCTTTATCTGAAAAAGATTGAATAAACGTTAATCGCTCATTGGGTACGATCTCACGGAACACCTGTTTTCCCCACATTTGAGTTCCATCGGGTCCTTCTAAACCATAGTGATAAGTGCCACCCACTTTAAAATCCATTGAGGTATGAATGACTTTGAAATTTTTTGGACTCATCCAATTTTGTAAGTGATGAATATCAGTATATACCTTGAATACAAGATCACGAGGTGCATTAAATACTCTAGAAATACTAAATGGTGTAATCGGTTCTTTCATGATTATTTTCCTTTAATTAGAAAATTGGTTAATTCTAAATTTGGAGAAGTTATGGAATTACTTTGTAATTCTTGCAGATAGTTTTCAAGACAATTAAAGCGATTTTCTGATAGTTGGCGAAATGAGTCTATAAAATATCAAATAGATTCTAGTCAGCTTTGGGTAAACCCTGTCGAACGATTTGAGAGAAGTGTTCACTACTCTGATCTGAAAGTTGTTCAAAATTTTCAGTGCGTGGATTGATATGCGCAATTTGATACCAATCTTTTAAACTGATGTTTTGATTAAGTGCTTTAAGATCATATAAATAATTAGGTAAATAACCAGAGGCAATTAAACGATAATCTTTAGGAAGCTGATAGGGGTTAATCGCTTGAACCATATCAAAAATCAAGGTTGTACAGTTACTTGTGAGAGTGTTGTACCACTTCGGTTCTGCACGAAGTTCATCTGATTTTTTTAGGTATTGTAAAAATAGAGCTTTTTGTTCAGACCGGGGCATATTGATAGGAAAATTATAAACTTGTTCTTTGCGGACGTTGCTGCGCGTATAGACAATATCTTTTTCATCAGAAGCAATTAAGCTAAGTTCATATTTTCTAAAAAAACCACCGATTGCCGAAAACTCTTCGCTCTTTTCTTTGCGAATCTCGATTGAGAAGACTATAGGTTGTTGGTGTGCAAATTCGAAGCTGACCAGTGTATGGGCAATTTGTGGCCCCATCCAGTAAGAGGTAATGATGTTTATTCCATTTAACTGGCTTAGGTCAAAAGTTCGAGTTTCCCAGCGAACATCATAGGTTCCATCAGGATGCCAGTTGAAGTTACGTACATTATGTAGAGTGACCACATCGCCGTGCTTTTCATAGCTCAGCATATTGGCAACTTCAGGGCTCCAGTCACGATCTTGCCGTGCAGTAATCGAAAAATACCAAATGAGAGAGCAGGCAAATGCTAAAAGATAAATCAGGATATCTGTACGACGGCTAATAATATGACCATTGAAATATAAGCCTGCCATACTCAGCGCAAAAGCGATCCAAATGCCAATGAGTATGCGACTACATAACCAGCCAAAAGGTTGTTGAACCCAGAGTGCTACACATACCCAAATGCTAGAGAACACAATAAACAGCGTGAATAGACTATGTAACAGCCCAGAAAGTAGAGCAATAATAAATTCACGTGTTCCGATATTGTGCATAGGCATCCATAGAATTATTTTTTATAAGTGGCAAATTCGAATGAAGTTCCTGATTTTTCATCAACTTGCTGTTCACTCGCAGTTTTATGAAATTCGCTCGGTATTGTTGGATAATGTGCATCACCTTGCACATCTAAGTCAACATGAGTAAGTTCAAGACGGTCTGCAATTGACAATGTTTGCTTGAATATCTCACCGCCACCAATGATGAACAATGCTTGTTTTTCGGTGTTTTTTACATCTTCTAAAGCTGCATTTAAAGCATCTTCAATTGAATACGCAATTTTTACACCGTCAAATTGCCAGTTAATGTCACGGGTAATGACCCAGTTCACACGGTTTGGTAGAGCACGGCCCATAGACTCAAGGGTTTTACGCCCCATCACGACCACACCGCCTTGTGTGATTTCTTTAAAGTGTTTTAAGTCGGCAGAAATATGCCATGGCAACGCATTGCCTTTACCAATACAGTGGTTTTTATCCATTGCCACAACGTGAACAACTTCTACATTTTGCCATGCCATAATCTTATTCTCTAAACCGTAACCTAATGAAATTTGAGTCATTGTTATACTGCAACTGGTGCTTTAATTGCAGGGTGTGACTCATAACCTACAATTTCAACATCTTCAAATTTGAAATCAAATAAGTCTTTTACTTCTGGATTTAGTTTCAATTGGCAGAGCGGTAAAGGTTCACGTGTCAATTGAAGTTGTGCCTGCTCAAAATGGTTGACATAAAGATGTGTATCACCACCAGTCCATACAAAATCACCGACTCCCAAACCGCACACTTGAGCAATCATATGGGTGAGTAGAGCATAGCTCGCAATGTTAAAAGGCACACCTAAGAACACATCTGCACTACGTTGATAAAGTTGGCATGACAATTTGTTATCTTGTACGAAAAATTGAAAAAGCGTGTGGCAAGGTGGTAAGGCTACTTGTCCAGCTTCGTTCGGGTTCCAACCAGAAATAATTAAACGACGTGAGTTTGGGTTGGTTTTAATTTCATTAATTAACCATTTAATCTGGTCAAAACCATCTTGGTTGTAAGTACCGTCAGCGTTTTTGGTTGCACCGAAATTACGCCATTGATGACCATAGACAGGGCCAAGCTCATGCTCTGGGCGGCCAAAACGAGCAGTTTGATCTGCTGTTGCCCATTCATCCCAAATTGAAACTTTATTGTCTTTTAGATATTGGACGTTGGTGTCGCCTTTTAAAAACCAAAGTAACTCAATCACAATAGAACGGAAGTGAACTTTTTTTGTGGTGAGTAAAGGAAAACCTTTAGAGAGATCAAAACGCATTTGATGACCAAATACAGAACGGGTTCCTGTGCCTGTACGGTCGCCTTTGTCACCGCCATTATCAAGGATATGTTGTAGAAGGTCTAAATATGCACGCATAACACTCTCGAGTTCGGATTAATTCCATAAAATAAGGGGGGAGATAGCTCAATGATAAATAATTACGCAATAGAGCTGCTTCATCGTGAACCATTGAAGATGATACCTGTTGTAGCTCAAGATGAAAATCTAAAAATAGTTCTATGGCATTTCAAGAGGCGTAATTATTCAAAACGCTTGGCACGATTTTGATGAATCGAAACAAGAAAAAAGCCAACAAGTACAAAGCCCAAAGCTTGTATGACAAGAATCCATTTCTGCTGAGCAGGAAGCAAATACATTAAAATAACAACGATAAAAATAGGGTAGATTTTGCTTAAAAGGCCAAAGCTCGATTTATATGATTTGTTATTTGAAATTTTGCTATTTAAATAATGTCCAACCTGTAAACCAAAACCGAAAATAAGGCTGAGTACAGTATAAATAGGAGATAAGGGCTGAACTTGATTAGCGACGTAAACTGCCACACAAACGGTAATAATAAAGATGAGTTTGATATGGCGCGGAGCGTTGTACCAATAAGCCAACATGAAAACCAAACCTATTTCTTAAAAAGCGATTGAGGTGAAAAAATGAAAGCTGCAAGTGCCATAAACGCGATTCCTTGAACGCCCCAGATCAGCAAGTTCGGCATCGCTTTAACAAAAATAAGGGCAAATAACAGTGCGATAGGTATCCAAGTCAACAGGCGGTAGAGTAAACCCGTCGGGTTGCTTTGAGCGAAATGCAATTTAAAGTAACGACAGATTAAAAAAATTACCCCAGTTCCAGTAAACATGAGAATCGTATCTAAAGGCAGTGGTTGGTATTGATATAGAGCAATACAAATAAGCAGCGTAATAATCAAAATCACTAGTTTTTTAAATGTTGGGACTTGCGTGTTAAACCAGAATTCCAGCATGGCATATCTTCATCTTGGGAGAGTAAAAACTGTAGCACAAAAAAGAAAAGAGGAGCCGAAACTCCTCTGATTTAGATGTTAACTATTCTTTTGTGGACCCCAGTCATAAATTTTCTTTTGGTAGGCGTACCACATCATCCAAAGGCCAATCAGCAACATTGGAATTGTTAGAATCTGTCCTTTTGTCATCCAGCCAAATAGAATGAAACCTTGGTCGGCATCTGGTTGGCGGAAGAATTCCATAACAAAGCGGGCAACGCCATATCCCATTAAGAATAGGGCAGAGACAGCCATACGTGGACGCGGTTTTGAACTAAACCACCACAAGATAATGAACAGAATTAAACCTTCACAAAGCGCTTGATAGATTTGTGATGGATGGCGGACCAGATGTAATGGATCTGTCGGGAAGATCATACCAAATGCATAATTTGGATCTGTTACCGCACGACCATATAACTCTCCACCAATAAAGTTACCAATACGTCCGAACATTAAGCCAGTCGGTACACAAGGGGCAATAAAGTCGAGGGTTTGGAACCATGTTTTTTGGTATTTTTTACACCAAAATAACATCGCAACCATAACGCCTAAAAAGCCACCGTGGAAACTCATGCCACCGGTCCAGACTTGAAATAGCCAGATTGGGTTTTCGAGAAATTTATCAAACTCATAGAAAAGGACATAGCCGACACGACCGCCCAGAACAACGCCTAGAGCACCATAGAACACTAGGTCGGAAACCATGTCTGATGTCCAGCCATCACGTTGTTTGGCACGGTAGGATGCAAGTCCCCAAGCACATAAAAATGCCAGTAAATACATGAGTCCATACCAATGGACTTGAAGAGGTCCTAAGTGTATTGCGACCGGATCGATATTAGGATAGGTCAGCATTGCTGCTCCTTGATCTTAAGTTTTGACAGATTGTAGCGGAATGATGCGAAAAATGTTGTACATTCAATGTGTAAAGATAGGGAACTAAAATCAATGTGTATTGTGGCTTTAGCATGGCATGTTCTGGATGATATGCCTTTGTGTCTTATGTCAAATCGAGATGAGTTTTATCATCGCCCCACAGCTTTATTGCATCAATGGGAACACACACCGATTATTGCAGGACAAGATTTACAGTCGGGTGGCACATGGATGGGCATTACGCCTCAAGGTCGATGGGCTGTTTTGACTAACTTCCGTGATGGGCGAGATCAAAAGTCTTATGAGACTTCTCGGGGGCATTTGGTTCAGGCTTTTTTAGAATCTGATTTATTGCCGATTCGATTTGCTCAACAATTAGAACAGCAGCAACAGAATTTTGCAGGCTTTAACTTGTTTATGGGAAATGCTGATCAAGCGGTTTATATGAGTAACCGTGGTGAAGCTCCGCAAGTATTGGCTAACGGTGTGTATGTGGTTTCGAATGGCTTGATGTCTGAACATTGGGAAAAAACTAAACATTTACGAACACGTTTTACGCAAGAGTTTTTGCCTATGCTTCAGCACCAGACAGAAGAGTTAACCTTGCAACATACGGCATGGGATATTCTGGAAGATGAGCGTAAGGTCACAACGGCACTATTACCGAATACTGGCATTCAAGCAGAAATGGAAGAGTTATTATCATCCACCTTTATTCAAAGCCCCGTGTACGGAACACGCTGTTCAAATTTTCTAAGAATGACTAATAATGAATGGATATGGTTGGAAAAGACCCAACAAGGAGGCCAGCAAGGACAAATTACTAATCTTTGTATTGATTTAACTATTTAGGTGGTATGTTATAACATCATTATTTATATAAAACAACAAGATGAAATGATATTGTCATTAAGGTGACATAAAAGGGTCACCCCGCATTGTTATGGTTTAGCCAATCAAGTTATGTCTAAACAATAAATCTGGGGATATTCTATGTTCTTATCAAAGGCGGGTTTTTCCAAAAAGCTATTAGTGGGCAGTTTAATAGCCGTTTTATCAGCTGGAATGATTGCTTGTAACGATAATGATAAAAATGAAAAAACAGAAGTACCTAAAACACCTACCGCTAAAAATGTCATTTTCTTCTTGGGCGATGGTATGGGGATTACCACTTTAACAGCATCACGAATTTATTCTGTTGGAGAAGATGGTGATTTGACCATTGATACGCTTCCAGAAACGGCATTTGTTCGGACCTTTTCTGAAGATGGTCAGGTGACTGATAGTGCACCGTCTATGGCTGCTTATATGACTGGCGTGAAAATGAAAAATGAAGTCATTTCCATGCAGACGGGAACTATTGCATCAGCACCAAAAGCAGATGGCACCAGTACCTGTGATGATCTCGCAGAGAATAAAGGTAAAAAGCCGGTAGAAACATTGCTTGAACTTGCAAAAGCACAAGGCATGGGGACAGGTGTAGTGACGACGACGCGTATTACCCATGCAACGCCAGCAACAACCTATGCACATGTATGTCATCGTGATGCAGAAAATGATATTGCTGCACAACTTGTTCCTGCGGGGAAAGGGGCTGGTTGGGGGGCGTATAACACCAAATTAAAAGATGGTGTAGATGTTGTATTGGGTGGCGGATTGCGTCAATTTAAACCAACGACTGTGGCGGGTGGTAAACGTGCTGATGGTCGTGATCTGGTTAAAGAAATGCAAGATCAAGGCTATAACTTCGTCTCAAGCGGTACTGATCTCGCAAAAATTGATCCAAGTAAAACCAAAAAACTCTTGGGCTTATTCAATGCTAGCCATATGAATTACGATTTGGATCGTACCAATAAGAAAATTGATGAGCCAAGTCTTGCTGATATGACGACTAAGGCAATTGATGTTTTACAAGCAAAAAACAAAAGCTTTTTCTTGATGGTTGAGGGGGGGCGTATTGACCATGCCTTACATGACACTAATGCAAAACGCGCCTTACAAGATACTGTGGCTTTTGATAATGCGATTAAAGCAGCCATTGATAAAGTGAAACAAACTGATCCAGAGTTAAAAAATACCTTGATCGTGGTGACAGCGGATCATGACCATACCATGGTCCTGAACGGTTATGCGAAGCGTACAGGTAAATATGTAAAAGGTGCGGAAACCAGTATCTTAGGTCTGGTGAAGAACTATAACAAAGCTGGCTATTCAACCGACGTAAATGGAAACCCATACCCAATTATTGGCTTTGGTACGGGTAAAAAGCGTTTAGACAACGATCGTATCGAAGCACGTGGTGCCTTAGCAGATAATGATAGTTGTAATCCAGCCGTAGGCCCAGCAGGTAAATATACCGATAGTCGTGGTACTGATATTGATAAAGAGGGTTGGTGTACAGGTACAGCAGCAGATGATTTCCAGCAAGAAGCTGTGGTGCAAACAGGTTTTGCTGATAGTGAAACACATGGTGGCACAGATGTGTTCCTCGGTGCAATTGGTGTGGGTTCAGACAACTTCCACGGCAGCTTAGAAAATATCGAAGTATTTAACTTGGTTCGTAAAGCCATTGGCCTAGATAAATAACAACAGACTGGAGAACGATGATGTTAAAACAATTTAAATTAGGTCAGTTTGGTATGAAAGCGCCTGCTTTAACAGTTGCATTACTGGCTGCAAGTACAGGTGTGCAGGCGGCAGGCGAAGCCAAGAATATTATTTTCTTTTTAGGCGATGGTATGGGGCCAACTACGGTTACGGCAAGCCGTATTTACGGTTATGGTGAGGCGGGTAAATTAACCATGGATACCTTGCGCCGTACTGTGCGAATCAAGACCTATTCGGAAGATGGTCAAACCACAGATAGTGCCCCTTCAATGGCTGCTTATATGACGGGGAAGAAAACCCGTAATGAAGTGATTGGTATGACGCCAGGAACTATCGCTGTTGAGCCAAGTGCAGGTACGGCACCAGATGGAACAAAAGTGTCGAATGCAGTCAATAACTGTCCAACACCAGGCTCAAGTGTTGCTGCTGGCAGCCCTGCTGAGACTATTCTCGAATTAGCTAAAGCCAACGGCAAAAAGGTGGGGTCGATTACCACTACAGAATTGACCCACGCAACCCCAGCCGCAACTTTTGCTCATGTGTGTAATCGTAATGCCCAATATGAGATTGCCCGCCAAGTTATTCCGGGTGGTGTAGGTTATAATCCTAAACTACTAGATGGTGTTGACGTTTTAATGGGCGGAGGACGCAACCATTTCACCCCGTATAATGCAACTGACAATAAAAAGGGTCGTATAGATGGGCGTAATTTGCTTAATGAGCTGAAAGCGAAGAATTATACCGTGGGGGCAACCAAAGCAGAAATGGATGCAGCACCATTGAATAAAAAATATATTGGCCTTTATTCAGCAACTTCACATCTTGAATATGATTTAGATCGCCCTAGAACTGCACCAAATCAACCAAGTTTAGCTGAAATGACAGCCAAATCGATTGATTTACTACAGGCACAAGATACCACCGGTAAAGGTTTTTTCTTGATGGTTGAGGGTGGACGTATTGACCATGCGTTGCATGGAACTAATGCTAAACGTGCATTACAAGACACCATTGCTTTTGATAATGCAATCAAGACCGCACTTGATAAAATCAAGAAAACTGATCCTGAGTTAAAAAATACCTTAATTGTAGTCACAGCTGACCATGACCATACCATGACTTTTAATGGATATACGGCGCGTACTGGAAAAACGACTACAACGAATCCTGGTATTTTAGGCTTAAGCTATAGTTATCAAGAGGCGAAAGCATCAGATGCACGTACACGTGTATTTGAAAATGGCAAGAAGCATGCACCTAACTTAGATACAAAGGGTAAAACATCAACGACTTTAGTCTTTGGTAACGGTGGTGGGCCGCGTCCAACCTCACGTATTGATATTACTGATAATGAAGCAGCGGCTGATGATTATTTACAAGAAGTAGGGGTGAAACTTGGTAGCCCTGGTTCTGAAACACATGGTGGTGGCGATGTCTTATTATTTGCTGAAGGAGCTGGCTCACAAGCATTTAAAGGTACGCGAGAAAATGCATGGGTGTTCAGTAAATTAAAAGAAGCGTTTGGATTTAAATAAGCCTTTTATTGAGTATTTTCATCATATTGCAAAAAACCTCAGTCATAGTGATTGAGGTTTTTTTTATGTAGGAAAAAACATGCGTCTTGTGATTAGTTCAGTATTACTAAGTTTGGGAATGACCTCTTTGCATGCTGCACCCTTATTAAGTGCCAGTATTATGCGCGAGACTCAAACGATTGGTAATGATGGTGTGACACGTACCAGTGTGTTTCAGGAGCGTATGTATCGTGATCCTCAGAATATCTGGATTGAGCGTGTATTGCCTAGACATCATCAGCATGGTCTGGAGAAAGGGGGCCATAAGCATTTAGACTTATCTGAGGCGGCTCAACATTATTTTATTAATCAAAAAAAACAGCCAAAACTCAATTTAGTTTTGATGGAAGACAAAACAGTTGTGCATTTGCAGGATGCTGATGTCGATATGCTGGGCTTAAGCAATTGCTGGTCATGTGTTTATTCATTGATCGACCCTAAAAGCTTAAAGGGAATGACTGTTAAGAAAAAGGACAGCAATAGCACATGGTATGAAAGCCAGAATAAGAAAAATAAAATGAGTATTGAGTGGGATCATCGCAATAATATTGCTAAACGTGTTGAAATTCGTAGTTTAGATGGTTTGCGCTATGACATTCTAAAAGCCAATATTCAACAAGTAAATATTGCTGAACCTTGGAAAAAATACAGTAAATTTACCACTAAAGATTATTCTGATTTTGGGGACTAATTGAGTCAAGGTTGAGGGGCGAGCCAGCTCCTTTTTTAAAGGCGTTTGAGTGAATCGAAAAATAATAAAAATAGAAAAACCAGTGACAGCTACAAGTTGTTAAAAGCATTTAAATAAAAATAAAGCGAGCTTTTGATTGTTTTTATATACGCCAAAATTTTTACTGAATGGCGATTGAATGATTGGATAATCAAGACATACAAATGCCGACATTATGTCGGCATCTGTATGTTAATAATTTCTTTTATGTTGATGGAGGAATTATTTCTTCACAACAGATGGAGCTACAGGGTCAGCAGTAATATAACCTACCGCAGCAGCAAAACGGTCTTTGAAGTTTGCACGAACAAGAGGATCAAGAGTCGCTTTTACTTTATCGTGTAATGGAGATTCCCAGTCACCAGGGTGCTGGAAGTTACTCATAATGTAAGTCCAACCATTCACCGCATCTACAGCATGTAGACCTGTTGATTCAGCACCAGCAGGTGTTGATAAGATACGGCTTAATTGTTTGGTATCTACGTTATATGCCCATAAGAAGTTATTTACGTGCATACCACTGTCTTCACCAATGAATAGAGTACGTAAGTTTTCAGAGAACTTAAGGTTATCTGGATTGGCAACTTTATCTGCATTTGCAGTATTACCTAAAGCATCGGGAGTTGTTAGGTCTTCACCGACTAAAGCTGCCGGTGGTTCCATATGAGTCGATACCCACTCACTATTAATCAGCTGGCCTTTGTTATCGACTTGACTGCCTTTTAAAGTGTGCGCGTAAACTGCGCCAGCTTTTGGACCTTGTACTTGAATATCAGTTGTTTTATCAACCATAGAAGACTGTACATAAGACATCGCAGAGTATGCGATTTTATCTTTAATGTTTACAGTTGTTCCTTCCATCTTCGTAAAGCCCATGCTTGCACCAACTAAGGCAGCATAACGATGCGTTTCTAAGAAAGCCGCTTCACGTTCTTTACCAGGTACGAGTTTTATCCAGTTATCTTTGCCGCTAAAACGGATTTTGGTGTAGCTTGCATCTTTAGGGTCAGAGGTTTTCACATCCATAAGATCTGAAATTTTATATTGATCTGCCCAACCCTTCACTTCTGCGCTTGTCGCATGACCCAGATTAATCCAAGAGATATCACCCGCACCTGCGCCTACACCTGAAGTTTGTTTCCATTTACCGACATATAATGTGCCAGCAGATAAATCTTTTTCTTTATCTGCAACAAACATGAATAAGCCACCATTAGTTGCATCATCACCCATTAATGCAGTGCGGTTATCTGGCATGACTTGAACAAGCTCGTGCGAGATACGGCCTAAACAATAATGCTTTTTGATTGAACCTGTACCATCTGTATTTACAGTCACTTCTGGTAAATGACCATAGTGGTATGGGTTACCTTTGCTGCTGTCACCAAACAAATTTTTGCTAAATACTGGTAAGTAGCTTCCAGCAACATTATTTGCATCTGGTTCATATTCTTCACTAGAAAGGTGAGTTCCCCATGGCGATAAACTTGCACCACAAGTGATCCATAAACCATTTACTTTAGAAGTGTCAACATTATGGTACTTAACAAACGTTAAATGGCCAGTTTTAGGATCTTGATCTAAAGTTAAAATTGCAATTGGAGACGGTAATAGACCATACATCGATGTCAAGCTTTGGTCACGAGTTGTATATTCAAATTGAACTACGTGAAAAACTGGACTACCTGTTACACCTAGAGCTTGCTTGTCTGCATCAGTAAAATCTCGGCCAGTTGCTTGTTTGAAGCTAATTAAAGAGCTTCCATCTGGACAGTCAGAGAAGAATTGGCGTTCTTGCCCAGATTTTGACTTATCAATAATTGGCTGATTATTAATATCAACATAACCACCAGCTAAAATTTTCCCACCTTTACCGTCTGCAACAAGGTCACCTGTTGTGAAGAAAGGCTTATAAGCTAATGTGTAGTCAGTTTTTGAACCATCTTCCCAGTTAATTGAAAGGCTTGATGCAACTGTTGTCGTTGCCATCGCTGCTGGATTCGATAACGATGGTGCAGCCATTGGAGTAAATGTTGCAGTTTTAAAGTTAACTGTTGGTGGTGGAGTAATAACGTTCGAGTCGTTATTACTATCATTACAACCTGCTAACGTGGCTGCTGTAGCCATCGCACCTAATGGAAGAAAAGGGATCCCCGTAAACCATTTTAAAATATCGCGACGTGTTGGGTGGCTAGAAGCATTTGTCATAATAAATCCATAACTTTTGTGGGTATATTTGTTGAGTCGATTCTATGGATTGGGAATGACACTTTTCTTACAATTTTAAGTCACTTTGAAGACAGTTTATAGTTTGGTTAATTAAAAGAATATTCAGAAATAAAAAGCCCAAATACAAAATTTGGGCTTTCCAGATAAAATTTTTAATTTATTCAGTAGTCTGGCTTTTTCTTTTTTCAAGAATCTTGCCAAAAAGCAAACCTATTTCGAAAAGTAGCCACATTGGGATAGCTAACATCACCATTGAAATAGCGTCTGGTGGGGTCATAAACATTGCTACAAAAAAACATCCCACAATGATAAAACGTCTTTTTTCAGCAAGACTTTTTGTGTTTACCACACCTATTAAAATCAGTAACAAGGTCGCGATTGGAATTTCAAAAGTCACACCAAAAACTAAAAATAACTTTAAACAAAAGCTTAGATAGCTATTAATATCCGTCATAGGTGCGACGGTTTCAGGCGATACGCTAATAAAGAAATGTAAAATTGCAGGAAGGGTAATGTAGTATGCAAAAGCAACTCCAGCATAGAACAAAACAATACTACCAACGAGTAATGGCAGCGCTAAATGACGTTCTTTTTGATATAACGCTGGGCGGACAAAAGTCCATATTTCATAAAGAATAAATGGCATTGCCAGCACAAGCGCGACAAATAAATTGAGTTTAAAAGGTGCCATAAAGGTTGCAGTTACATCTGTTGCAATCATTGAAGATGATGCAGGAAGTTGCAGCCTTAAAGGTTCGGATAATAATTGGTAAGTATTATTTCGAAAGGGTAATAAGCAAAAAAATAAAAATAATGTTACCCCGACAATCCTAAATAAATGACGTCTTAAAACCACCAAATGGTTCATGATTGGCATTTGGTCTAGATTTTCTTGCGTATTTACAGTCGTTGAAGGCAGTTGGTTCATACGGCAATCTTCAATTTAACGGGGGGTGTTTCTAAAGTGTCGCTTTGAGATGCCAAAGGTGTAAATTTGGCAAGAAAGGGCACTTCATAATGGCCCGATACAGGGGAGTACATTGTAGCCTGAGAGATCGTTTCAGCTACCTCAGTTTTTTCTGTGTTGTCTGAAGTAGTCTGTTTTTGTATTTCTTCAAGTTGTTGTTGTACTTTGCGTTCTAGTGCTTCAATGCGGTTGAGTTCTTCTTGCATTTCTTTTCGAAATTCAGAAAGACGCAACTCTTGATCAATCTCATTTTGCAAATTGGTAATATAACGTTTTAGGCGAACATACCAACGACCAGCAAAGCGTGCAGCTTCTGGAAGTTTATCGGGGCCTAAAACTAAAATTGCAATAATTGCAAAACAGAGTAGCTCTGTCATTCCTACATCAAGCATGGTGGAAAACCTTTAGCTTTTCACTGATGTGCTGTCAGGGGTTTTGACTTGGGCATCAATTGTACGTGGAGTATTAAGAGCAGTAGCTTCGTCTTCTTCACGAACTGATTTTTTAAAGTCTTTTACTGCGCCACCTACGTCTTTACCGATATTTTTTAATTTAGATGTACCAAATAATAAAATAACGACAATTGCAAAAATAACGACGTGCCAAATAGATAAACCGGCCATGATCTTATACCTCTTTTCAGTTTGCTTTATCTCAACAGGTTGCCATGACAACAATGTGACATTTATATGTCATTTTTAAGACAATAGCCGTTAGTCAAAATCTAAAAAGAGGGGGCTATAAAGGATGTATGTGGTTTTTTCTTTTAGAAAGAGTTCAAAAAGAGAAGCTTAAATTACTTGAAAAGGAGAGTACATTTCTTTTTGAAAAGGTGTAGCATAACAAACTGATTTTGAAGGGTGATAGGAGAAAACGTGGCATTATTGCTCCCAATATTTGCTTTTATTGTCGGACTTCTGCTTGCCCAGACTTCTATTTCAGAAACTATAAAACCTATCCTGTCAGCTTGGCTTGCGCGACTTCTGATTCCGATTGTGATTATTTATAACATGGTCTTTTATCAATCGGGAAGCTTGAGCTTGATGCTCTTTAGCTTCGGTTCGGCATTTCTTATTTTCTTTGCCTATTTGGCTTTATTTAAAGACCGCTTATTGGCCCTTTGTGTAAGTTATACCAATATTGGATGGCTTGGTTTCCCTTTTGCGATGGCTTTATTTGGCCCTAAGGCGACTGCTCCGATCGTCGCTTTATATATAGGGATGTCTATTTTTGGAAATGCGTGGGCTGTGACTGCTGTAACGACTGCTCCACAAAGTAAGTTAAATATCTTAAAAAAAGTTCTGTCTTCTCCACCGTGTATTTCAATATTCTGTGCGCTTGTACTCAGACTTTTAGGTGCTCAACATATTGAACATCCAGCCATACACTGGGTTTATGATATCGCTAAATTTGCAATGACTTTTGCCGGGATGTGTGTGCTCGGAATGTGGCTACGCCGTACCAGAGTTTATGCCAAAGATTTGATTTACAGTACCAAAGCTCAAGCGTTTAAAGTGGCCTGTGGTTTTATTTTGTGTGGCCTAACTTATAAGTTTTTACCTATTCCAAATATAAGTCAGCAGATTGGTGTTATGTTTTTAATGTTCTGCCTGCCACCAGCAGCCAATATTGTAGCGTTAGAAACACATTATCAAGGAACGGGAAGATCTGCCGCTTATATCGCATCAGGGACGATTGTGAGTTGTGTGTGTATTGCGATTTATGCGGTGTTTTTACATTTTTATTTCTAAGGAAGATGGTTAGACCAGACGGCCTTTGAATAGTGGTTATATGCTTATTTCGTGTATGTAGGCAATATTTACTTTTGTTTCGTCAAAAGTAACAAAACCATTTGTCGAACTGACGACACATCCTTGATGTCGCAGTTCGACGGGCGACATCCATGTCGCCTAGCACGATAGCAAATGGCTTTAAAGTTAAACTAAAACCGATATAAAGTTTTACTTCTGCAAACTCTCTCTAAATAACTGCATCGCTTGTCCACGATGACTAATCTTATTCTTATCTTCTTTAGATAGTTCAGCGCTAGAAACTTGTAGCTCAGGCAACCAGAACAGTGGGTCATAGCCAAAGCCATTTTCACCACGTGGCGCTTCTAAAATTTCGCCGTGCCAGATGCCTTGGAAAATTTGTGGCAAAGGGTCTTCAGCATGCGTTACTAAAGCAAGTACACACACAAACATGCCTTCAATCACTTCACCATTTTTACGAAATGGTAATAAATCATTAAGTAACTTGGCATTATTTGCTGCATCATCGCCGTGTTCTCCACCATAGCGTGCTGAGTAAATACCAGGTGCACCGCCTAATACCGGAACGCAAATACCAGAGTCGTCAGCCATAGCAGGTTTACCTGAAATTTGAGAGGCATGACGAGCTTTAATAATCGCATTTTCAATAAAGCTTAAACCATCTTCAATTGCATCAGGAATATTAAGGCGACCTTGAGGAATAATTTCTACAGGTAACTTAAGCTGTTCAAAAAGTTTTTCAAACTCAGCGACTTTACCTTTGTTATTGCTGGCAAGAACTAAACTGCCCTGATCAAACCAATGTGGGGTAGACATAATAAAACCAAACTTTATAGCTAATATCGAACGTGAGTTATGTTACGTGTTTTTTAAGAGGGGATATAGAGGTAAACAAATAGAATATAAAATGGGATAACCTAAACTAAAACCACCTTGTAAAGTATACAAGGTGGTTTTAGTCGAGTAAGGTTTTTTACGGATGAACCGTTATTATTGTGCTTGAATCCATTTGTCTGCACGGTCACGTGCGGTACGGATTTGTTCTTGAGTTAAGTTCGCCGCAAGAGCAGTTTTCTTACCTTCTGATAGGCTGATTACTTTGTTGTCGAGCATGCCATCACGAGTTGAAAGCTCATACCACTGGTATGCACCTACGTAGTTTTTCTTTTGCTCTTCCATCATCGCGAGGTTATAGCTTGCACGGTTATCACCATTGCTTGCTGCTTTTTCAAAGTATTTACGAGCCATAGACTCATCTTTCTTAACGCCAATACCGTCAGCATACATACGGCCGACATTGAGTTGGGCTGGTGAAAGACCTTGGTCAGCAGCTGCTTTGAACCAAGTAAATGCTTGTTTGTCGTCTTTTGCTACATCTTTGCCGTGTTGGTAATGCGCTCCAAGATAAAATTGTGCGCCAGCTTGACCAGCTTTTGCAGCTTTTTGAAGGTCATTAACCCCCATTGTTGAAAAGCGTGCAGCCTGGCTCGCAACCGATTGTGGCTGGGCGATATAATCTGCATGAGCCTGCATACTTAGCAGTCCTGCAAATAGTGTGCTAAATAATGTCTTTTTCATAGTGCACTCACTCGATAAATAGCGACTTCACCAAACAAATTAGGAACATGTTTGCTTAACAGGCTTCCCTGCTGATTTCCATTGACGGCGAGTCGATTAATAATTTGTATCTGATTTTCCGCACAAAGTGCTTCGAAATCTTTAAATGTACATAAATGAATATTGGGGGTGTTATACCACATATATGGTAGAGCATCCGATACAGGCATCATACCTTTTAATGCAAGAAAAGAGCGAGTCTTCCAATGCGCAAAGTTTGGAAAAGTAATAATTGCCTGTTTACCCACACGCACCATGTCTCTTAATAAAACATCCGGTGCATCTACAGCTTGCAAAGCCTGTGCCATAACCACATAGTCAAAAGACTGGTCAGCAAAACGGCTCAAACCGAGATTCAAATCTTGTTGAATAATATTTAACCCGCGACTGACGGCAATTGCAATCTTTTCTTGATCAATTTCTAAACCATAAGCACGAATTTGATGCTTTTGGCTCATATGAGCGAGTAATTCACCATCACCACACCCCAAATCGAGTACGCTTGAGCCTGGTTTAATCCACTTTTCTGCCAGTTGTTGATCAATACGCATTAACTTGCCTCCAGTGATGTCGATTTTAAGTGTTCTTCACCGCCTAAGAAAGCGCGCATGGTTTTGACATACAGTGGAATCGGGAATAAGAACGAGTCATGGCCTTGCTCAGCATCAATATCGAGATAACTTACTGGCTTATGATTGGTAATAAGTGCATCTACAATTTCTTGAGAGCGACTAGGGGCAAAACGCCAGTCTGTGGTAAAAGAGACAATCAGGAACTGACATTTGGTTTTACCCATCGCTTCTGTTAACGAATGATTGTATTCACGTGATGGATCAAAATAATCCAAAGCTTTGGTCATGATGAGATAAGTATTGGCATCAAAGTTACGGCTAAACTGTTCGCCTTGATAACGAAGATAGCTTTCGACTTGAAACTCGACATCAAAACCATACATAAATTTGCCAGATTTTAAATCACGGCCAAATTTTTGTTTCATGGCTTCTTCTGAAAGATAGGTAATATGGCCGACCATGCGAGCCAAAATCAGACCGCGTTTCGGGTAACTATCATTTTCTAAATAACGACCATGATGGAAGTCTGGATCAGACAAGATCGACTGACGCGCAACCTCGTTAAATGCAATATTTTGTGCTGAAAGCTTTGGTGCGCTGGCAATAATCACACACTTTTGTAAGCGGTCAGGATAATCTACTGACCATTGTAGTGCTTGCATGCCCCCTAATGATCCACCAACAACTGCATACCAGACATTTACACCCAAAAGGTCTGAAAGCATGGCTTGCGTTTTGACCCAGTCACGTACTGTAACTAATGGGAAATCTGGTCCATAAGGGCGATTATCATTTTCAGGATTTGGTGACGTTGGGCCAGTTGAGCCGCTACATCCGCCAATATTATTGAGTGAAACTACAAAGAACTTATTCGTGTCGATTGCTTTACCCGGGCCAATACAGCCATCCCACCATCCAGCTTTTTTATCATCTTCATGGTGATAACCCGCTGCATGATGATGTCCGGAAAGCGCGTGACAGATTAAAATGGCATTTGATTTATCTGCATTTAAAGTGCCGTAAGTTTCGACCATTAATTCAAAACGTGGCAAAACACGTCCACATTCAAGATGTAATGGTTCTTCAAATTGGAACTTTTGCGGAGTGACTAACCCCACTGAATCAGCTGGAAAAGACACGGGAACATTTCGCCTTTTAAATCTTTCAGGAATAAAAAGAAAGGATACCAAGCTAGGTATCCTTTCAAAAGAGTTTTTTTAAATTAAACAGCGGCGGCAACCACCTGATCTGTACTTAAAACGCCTTGATCAATCAAACGGTTAGTACATGCAATAATTGCTTCAATCGATGAGGTGACTGTATTGTCATGGACACCTGCACCAAATGAACCTTTACCTGTACCTTTGACTTGAAGTTCAATCAAGGTTAACGCTTTCGCATTTGCACCTGAACTAATACTACGTTCTTCATAGTTCAATACGTCAATTGGTAATTGAAGTGCATTTAAGAATGCAGAGATTGGTCCATTACCTTCACCGCGAAGTTGTTGTGTTTCACCTTCGACATCAACATCAAGTTCGATGATTTGAGTGCCGTTAATGTCAGATAATCTGTAGTTTTTGACTGTGTAATGGTGGTTTTTCACATCAACATAAGTGTCTTTAAATAAGGTCCAGATTTCTTTTGCGTTAATTTCTGTACCATTATCATCAGCATATTGTTGAACAACTTGGCTGAATTCGATTTGTAAACGGCGAGGCAATACAACGTTGTAGTTCGCTTCTAATAAGTAAGCGATACCGCCTTTACCAGACTGACTATTTACACGAATAACTGCGTCATAGTCGCGGCCCAAATCTTTCGGATCGATTGGCAAGTAAGGCATATCCCAGATTTCTTCGTTTTTCTGGTACTCGAAGCCTTTTTTGATTGCATCCTGATGTGAACCAGAGAATGCAGTAAATACCAAGTCACCTGCATATGGATGACGAGGATGTACAGGTAAACCAGTACATTCTTCAACTGTTGCAATCACTTCATTAATGTTAGAGAAATCTAACTCTGGCGCTACGCCTTGGGTGTACATGTTCAATGCAATAGCTGCAACGTCAACGTTACCTGTACGTTCGCCGTTACCAAACACACATCCTTCAACACGGTCAGCACCTGCCATAATTGCAAGTTCTGATGCAGCAATACCACAGCCGCGGTCATTGTGGCAGTGAACAGAAATGATTACACCATCACGACGTGCCAAATTACGATGCATCCATTCAATTTGGTCTGCATAAACATTTGGTGTAGAAACTTCTACAGTCGCAGGTAAGTTTAAAATCACTTTATGTTCAGGACGTGCATCCCAAATTTCTGTGACGGCATCACAGACATCTTTAGCGACTTCTAATTCAGTTGCAGAGAAACACTCTGGGCTGTACTGGAAAATCCAGTCAGTTTGAGGATATTGCGCAGCATATTCTTTAACTTTTTGAGCAGCATTAATTGCTAACTGTTTTGCACCATTAACATCTACATTCAACACCTTTTGACGGAAGGTTGGAGAGTTAGAGTTATAAATATGCACAATTGCACGTTTAGCACCTGCCAATGATTCAAATGTACGTTCAATTAAATGATCACGTGCTTGAACCAAAACCTCAATGTATACGTCATCAGGAATGTGATTTTCTTCAATCAACATGCGAGTAAAATCGAAATCGATTTGAGATGCAGAAGGGAAGCCGATTTCAATATGTTTGAAACCGATTTTCACAAGCATATTGAACATTTTGAATTTTTGTTCCATGTCCATTGGTTCAAAAATTGCTTGGTTACCATCACGTAAATCGGTGCTCATCCAGATTGGCGCTTTTGTAATTTCGTTATTTGGCCATTGGCGATCTGGTAAATCCACTCGTTGGTACATACGGCGGTATTTTTTGCTTGGGTCAGCCAACATCATGAGAAAACTCCTTGTCTCGTAGCGCAGTTGCTCTGGATATATTTAAAAGGCAACGTCTCTACAGTTATATATGGTATCTAATTAAGAAAAATTAAAGGGAATTTAAAAGTGCTGCTTTAGAAAGCAGACAAAATTTTTATACGCGCGCTTGGCGCAGCATCAGGAGTTGCGGATGATGTCTTGCTTGAGTAGGCTGGGCAAACAAGTAATTCGTTTTCATCTCTAGACCGTGAAATAATAAGTTTGATGGTTTGCTGGTAATCTTGATATTTAGATATATCACATCTAAACAACGATTACACCTTGTGCAAAATTCTTATAGTAATTTTAATCCTAGAAATTAGGAAATAATTTTCTAATTTTGCATAGTTTTATATTTTTGAGAAAATAATTTTCATATTTTTGCCATATTAAGGTAAAAGGAATTGCATGATCTCAATAAGGCAAAAATAAATGTAGTTATAACTCTGCCCACTTTCGCATTAGATTATGGTAAATATTAGTGAGCTTAATCACTTCGCTATGGTTATCACCCAACTGTATTCTAAGGTTTTGTACAGTTTGATCTAAATTAAAGAGCATGTGACGTTCAGCCTCATCACGCACCATACTTTGTACCCAGAAAAAAGAAGCGATACGACAGCCAGCAGTAATCGCAGTCACTTCATGTAAACTCGTAGAGGGATATAAAATCATATCTCCTGCTGGTAGCTTTACTTCGTGATAGCCATAAGTATCTTCTACGACAAGATCACCACCTTCATATTCATCAGGTTCACTTAAAAATAAAGTGCATGACAAATCAGTTCTAAGTCGCTCATTCGTACCCCGTATGCGACGAATAGAATTATCTACATGAAAACCAAAAGATTCCTGATTTTCATAACGATTAAAAAGTGGAGGAATGATATCAAGTGGAATTGCGGCAGATAAAAATAATGGGTGCTTGCCTAGTGCTTCAAGAATAATATTGCTGAGATGGTGGGTAAGAGGATGATCTTCAGGTAATTGCTGATTGTGTTTTACCGTTGCAGAAAGTGTACCAGCGGTTACTTTGCCATTGACCCATTCGATCTTCTCCATTTCATCACGAAAATATTGGACCTGTTCTTTACTCAATACGTTAGGAATATGGTGGATCACGGTGATACCTGCGAGTAATAATAGTAGAAAATTAAAATAGCCTCTAACAATAGAGGCTATTTTATATCAGAACCCATAAAAATATTATGGGATTCTAATTTAACTTAGTATTTAAAGTTAATCGCTAGCACGGCACTACGACCTTCTGCTTCGGTTACATAATGTGAAGCATAAGCTTTTGGGAAGTAACGTTTGTCAGATAAATTGTTTAGGTTAAGCTGTAAATTAACATTTTTATTTACGTCATAACGAGCCATAGCATCGTAACGAACATAGCCTGGAACATATTTGGTATTTGCAGCATCACCATATACTTTATCCATAGCGACTGCGCCAGCACCTAATGTAAATTCTGGTAATACTTTATATGTTGTCCAAAGAGTTGCTGAATTTTTAGCTACATTTTGTACTTGATTACCGTTTGTTGGGCTTGGAACATAGTTGCCGTTACTATCTTTAGCATATCCACCATCAACGATTTCACTATCTAAATAAGTGTAACCAGCAGAGACTGCCCACTTTTCAGTAATATTACCATTCGCACCTAGTTCAATACCGTCAACACGTGTTTCACCAATATTTCTTGTGAAACCGTCTGTGCCTAAAGCACGAGTATTGGTTTTTTCAGTACGGAAGATCGCAGCAGTTAAGTTTAAACGGTCATTTAATACATCCCATTTAGTACCTAACTCATAAGTTTTAACTTCTTCTGGCTTAAGATTGTTAATCGCTCTTGCTTGTTCATCGGTTGTGTTACGACCTGGAACACTAATTCCTTCTGAACCATCACCAGCATCTACGCCTACCGGATTAGCTGAAGTTGCATAACTCAAATAAATAGAGCCATTCTCAACAGGTTTAAATGTCACACCTGCTTGATAGTTAAAGAAGTCATTGCTTGAGCTGTACTTTGTGCCAGCTTTAATAGATCCTGAATCTTTATTATATTTTTGATCTGTTTCAAATTTATCCCAACGTAGACCAAGATCGATCAACCATTGAGGTGTAATTTCAATATTGTTTAATGCGTAAATTGACTGGGTCTTTGATGTAATATTAGAAACATTTGGATTTGCTTGAATATTTCCTAACCATGGATCATTTGGATTAGGGTTGTTTAGGTCAGTACACCAGCCATTTGAATTAGCAAGTGAACAAGCATTGGTTGAGCCACTACCTGTAATATTTGGGGTATTTGGATCAGTTACGATGTTTGTGCCACGGTCTGAATCTTGCTTGCTATATTCAGCACCAACATTAAATTTATGTTTAAGAAAACCTGTGTTGAACTTACCTTTTAATGATAACTGGTCAGTAAAACTGCTCGTATCGGTAATATTTGTGTTTGCACGACGCCAAACCTTACCATTTACGATATTACCTTGGCTGTCATCTGGTTGAGTCCATAAATAATTATTTTTAGATTTGCCATAAACAGCTGTATTGCTAAGCGTCAAATTATCATTTAGATCATGCTCAAGCTTAATTGTACCAATCTGGTTCTCTTGTTTTTGAAAATCACGATTTTTCCAACCGTAATAGGTACCTTGTTTAACATCAACTGGTTTACCGGCAGTTGCTTTTTTCACTGCATCATATTGGTAAGGCACACCTGAATCAGGTGTATCATCAGTTTTTAAATAGTAGTAGCTCAGTGTTCCGCGGGTAGCGCTATCTAAACCGAAACTAATACTTGGTGCGATACCAGCACGTTTATATTCAGCACCATTACTTTGTCCAGCTTTGTCATTTTGGTGTCCCATTACTACAACACGGGCAGCAACTCCATTACCAAAATCTTTATTGCCATCTAAAGTGACACGAGCGTAGTTATCTGTGCCTCCAGCAACAGAACCCTCAAGTGAATCACCTTTTTTAGCGACTTTAGTAATCAGGTTAATGCTACCGCCTGAAGTACCTGCACCACCCAAAGCAGATGCAGAACCTTTAATGACTTCAACTTGGTCGACAGCAAACATTTCACGGTTTTGAGAAGTTGCATTACGAACGCCATCTACATACATCGAACTTTCTGAATTGTAGCCGCGAATGAAAGGACGGTCACCATTTGGGTTGCCACCTTCACCTGCACCTAAAGTAATGCCAGGAACTGTACGTAATGCATCTGCTAAAGTTGTTACTTTCGTATCTTCAATAAGTTGTTTTGAAATAACTGAAACTGATTTTGGAGTATCTAAAAGGGGAGCTACGAATTTAGAATTTGCTGACTGATCTACTTTTAAAGATTCTTCTTGAGTCGCTTGAGCATGAATCGTTGGTAATTGTGAAATTGCTTCTTGTGCCATGGCTGTTGTTGCGATCATTGATAACGATGAAGCTATCGCCGATGAAACAATTTTTTTACGTGTTCTAATCAAAGACATGACTTCAGGACTCTAAAACTAAAAGGTTATGCGAATAATAATAATTCTTATTTATATGTACAGTTTGTGTTAATTGGATTTGCCAATCGAATTGTGAAGATAAAGTGAATGATTGAATGGGTAATTGTACTTTTATGTAGCTAATCTACTGATTCTTAGTAAGTGTTTATAAAAGCGATTAAATTTGGATTTTGATTGTAATTTTAGATTTATGAAGAATAACTAAAAAATTAGTTTTACTTAAGGCTTTATGAAAAATATTTAAAGAATCATAAAATTACTGTGAAATTTACGAGAATAACGACCTTAACTTAAATGAAGTGGTCGGTTAATTTTGTATATCTGGAAAGTTGTCATATAATACAGCACTTTTAAAAAAACTGTTCCTACTCACTAATTTTTATCGAGGAAGCCATGCAAGTAACGACTGAAGCGGTTTCGGGCGTTGCCCGTCGTTTAAATGTTTCTGTACCGACGAGCCGTATTAACGAGCAATTTGAAGCTCGTTTGAAACGCACTGCCAAAACTGTGAAGATCAACGGCTTCCGTCCAGGTAAAGTGCCTGAAAACGTTGTTCGCCGCGAATACGGTGCGGGCATTTATCAAGAAGTTGTAAATGACATCATTCGTGATAGCGTTTTTGAAGCAATTCAACAAGAAAAAATCAATGCGGTAGGTATGCCGAACATTGATAAAGTTGAACATAAAGAAGATGCTTTAGTTTTCGAAGCGACTGTAGAAGTTTATCCAGAAGTTGCAGTACAAGCATTCGATGGTTTAGAAGTTGAACGTAAAACAGCTGAAATTAAAGATGCTGACGTTGATGCTATGATCGAAAACTTGCAAAAGCAACGTCAAACTTGGGCTGTTACCAAGGGCATGGCGAAAAAAGACATGCAAGTGACTTTTGACTTTGAAGGCACTATCGACGGTGAAAAGTTTGAAGGCGGTTCTGCTGAAGACTTTAAACTCGTATTAGGCGCAGGTCGTATGATTCCTGGCTTTGAAGACGGCATCGTTGGCATGAAAGCTGGTGAAGAGAAAGTAATTGATGTTACTTTCCCTGAAGACTACCAAGCTGAAAACTTAGCTGGTAAAGCAGCTCAGTTCAAAATCACTGTGAAGCAAGTTGAAAAATCAAAACTTCCAGAAATTGATGCTGAATTCTTGAAAATCTTCGGTGTAACTGAAGAAGAAGGCGTTGAGAAATTAAAAGCTGACGTTCGTAAGAATATGGAACGTGAAGTTCGCAATGGTTTACGTAACCAAGTTAAACAAGCTGCTTTTGATGCACTTGTTGCTGCGAACGAAGTTGAAGTTCCAACTGCAATGGTTGCTCAAGAAATTGACCGTCAACGTCAACAAATGGTTCAACAGTTCACTCAACAGTTCGGTGGTGCAGGCGCGCAATCTTTTGACAAGAGCATGCTTCCTGACGAATTGTTCAAAGAGCAAGCAGAACGTTCTGTTAAGCTTGGCGTATTAGTGAGCAAAGTTTTAGCTGACGCTAAACTTGAAGTTGATCAAACTCGCGTTGATGCTTACATTGACGACATGGCTTCTTCTTACGAAGATCCAACTGAAGTAATTGAATACTTCAAAAATGATGCTCAACAACGTGCTCAAATCGAAGCAGTTGTATTAGAAGATCAAGTTGTTGATCACATCTTAGCTGCAGCTAAAGTGACTGACAAACCTGTATCTTATGATGACTTATTGAAAGAACAACAAGCTCGCCGTATGGGCTAATCTTTTAAGAAGTCAGAAAAAGGCGCTTTAGGCGCCTTTTTCGTTTTTCGATATGTGGTTAATTTGAGTGCGACATTAAGTACTTAGGTATAAATAATATAATATTTCAGTGCGAACCTTTTGCAATTTGAGAAATTATCCCGCATATTGTTGCCATAGGTTAAGTCACAAAAAATTTAGGAATAAATAACGTATGTATGTTCCAACAATTGAAAATGCTTTAGTTCCTGTTGTGGTTGAACAATCTTCTCGCGGCGAACGTTCTTTTGATATTTATTCACGACTTTTACGTGAGCGCGTCATTTTTTTAACAGGTGAAGTTGAAGACAACATGGCAAACCTAATTGTTGCCCAAATGTTGTTTTTAGAAGCTGAAAACCCTGATAAAGATATCCACCTTTATATCAATTCTCCAGGTGGTTCTGTGACAGCGGGCATGGCTATTTATGACACGATGCAGTTTATTAAACCTGATGTCGTGACATATTGTATGGGTCAAGCTGCTTCAATGGGTGCATTCTTGTTAAATGCTGGTGCTAAAGGCAAACGCTATTGTCTAGAAAATGCCCGTGTCATGATTCACCAACCATTGGGTGGTTTCCGCGGTCAAGCATCTGATATTGAAATTCATGCGCGTGAAATTCTATTTATTAAAGAACGTTTAAACCGCTTAATGGCAGAGCATAGTGGTCAAGACTACGAAACTGTTGCTCGTGATACCGACCGTGATAACTTTATGACAGCACAGTCTGCTAAAGAATATGGTTTGGTTGATCAGGTGCTAAGTAAGCGTCCATAAGGACCTTCTTATATAAATAACTTGAGATGTTGAAAAAGATCTCCATTTAGTTATTTATGCAGTGCATCTTGCCCTAATATTTAAGATTCTATTTGTGGAGTGAATATGTCCGAACATCCTCAAGGACAAAAACATTGTTCATTTTGCGGTAAAACGCAGTCTGAAGTCGGGAAACTGATTGCAGGTGAGGACGCATATATTTGTAATGAATGTGTGGATGTCTGCTTAGACCTTGTACAAACCAGCCAACAGGTTGAAGCAGGGGACTGGGCGAGTAAGGCATTGCCAAAACCACATGAAATACGTGCTGCGCTTGATCAATATGTGATTGGTCAAGATCTTGCCAAAAAGACATTATCTGTTGCGGTTTATAACCATTATAAACGCCTGAAAGTTGGTCATAATGGCCATGTGTCTAAAGAAGTAGAAATTGCTAAAAGTAATATTCTACTGATTGGACCTACAGGTTCGGGTAAAACTTTACTTGCGCAAACATTGGCTCGCCTTTTAGATGTTCCATTTGCAATGGCAGATGCAACGACATTAACCGAAGCTGGTTATGTGGGCGAAGATGTTGAAAATATTGTACAAAAGCTTTTGCAAAAAGCGGACTACGATGTAGAAAAAGCTCAGAAGGGCATTATCTATATTGACGAGATTGACAAGATTACTCGTAAATCTGAAAACCCGTCAATTACGCGTGATGTTTCTGGTGAAGGTGTACAACAAGCATTGTTAAAAATGATTGAAGGTACAGTAGCTTCTATTCCTCCGCAAGGTGGACGTAAGCATCCGCAGCAAGAGTTTATCCAAATTGACACTTCGAATATCTTGTTTATTTGTGGTGGTGCATTTTCTGGTTTGGAAAAAATTGTACAGCAGCGTCAAGAGAAAGGCGGTATTGGTTTTACAGCTGATGTTAAAAACAAAGATGAAACCAAAAAACTTGCTGAATTGTTCCGTCAGGTTGAGCCGACCGATTTAGTGAAATTTGGTTTAATTCCAGAATTCATTGGTCGTTTACCAGTCATTGCGACGCTTGAAGAGTTGGATGAAGAAGCATTAATGCAAATTTTGACTGAGCCAAAAAATGCATTAACTCGCCAGTATCAATATCTTTTCACTATGGAAAATGTTGATCTGATCTTTGAAGATTCTGCATTGCGTGCTATCGCGAAGAAAGCACTTGAGCGTAATACGGGTGCGCGTGGTTTACGTTCTATTATGGAAAACGTACTGCTTGAAACTATGTACGATTTACCAAGCCGTAATGATGTCGGAACAGTCATTATTAATGAGGCAGTAATTAATGGTGAAGCGGAACCTGTTTATAAGGCAGAGCGCCAACCTAAAGAAGCTGTAACACACGAAAGTGTTGCAAAGGCAGATTTAAAGGTTATTGATTCGAAGTCTGCATAGATTTCATTCATCTAAAAAGCATGAATCGCTCCGGTGATTCATGCTTTTTTTGTTTTCAATTTATGTATGTGGTGTTAATCTTAAAAATACAAAATACGCATAGTTTTGCGATATAGAAAAATCAAAAGAAAACGCTTTGAGGGATGTCATGCGTTATTTAATTATTACCTTAAGTTGTACCGCATTACTCGCCGGTTGCCAAAGTTCATCACACTTAGCAAAAAAATCAGGTGAGCTGACTGCAACCTTACCTAAAGTTGATGTAGATAAAGCACCTGGTGTATTTGATCAATACCATGTCGGTGGTTTTAGTATGGGTGGGTGGGTAAACCAGAAACTAGGTCAGACCTTTGCTCCCGTTAAACCACAAAATGAACAAGCTGCAATAGTGTATCTTTATCGATTAGATACAAAATGGAATCGTCAGGAGATTGCGGCGATTAATCTATTTGTAAATGGCAAACGAATTCCTAGTCTGCTACATAATCATTATTATTGGATTGAATTGCCAGCAGGAAGTTATCGTATTTCTGCAAGTCGGCCTTTATTGGGTATTCATTTTCAAGAACCAAAATATATCGATATAACAGTGAATGCTGGAACGTCTTATTATTTGAAATATGATGAAGAGAACAAAATGGACCGTGGCGAACACATTGGCCCATTTACGTTAATGCAGGACAATATTGGCCGTAGAGAAATTACTTTTACCGAATTGAAATCTTCAAGCTACAATTTCGTGGCAGAAGATGCTTCGGGTAAGATTCGACATAAGCCACAAGAATTAAAACCTGCCAAATATGATGAAAAGTCAGAGGTACATCTGATTAAGCCATTTAAATTATGGAATCCTTTAACTTGGTAATGGCCTACAAAAGATAAAGAAAAGTTAAGACTTTTCTTTATCTTTCATGAGTGGGGCAATAATTTTAAGCATCTCTTCTTGCATATGATCTCGTGCTTTAGGATCATTAAATGTCTGCTGTCCCAACTCCATCATATATTCTGAAATTTGCCCCATAATCTGTACGTTTTTACGCGTAATCGATTGGCCTTCCGGGGTTTTTAAGAACTTAAGATTCGCTTGAATCTCTTCTTCAGAATATGTCTTTAAGTAAATATCTTGTAAGGCTTGTGCAGTTTTAGGGTTGCTGATGAGCTGGTTACTTGAATCTTTTAAGAGTAAACCAAGCTTTTTCGCAGCTTCTTTTTCTTTTGGACCTAAAGTTTTGATGCCCGTGATATTACTAACGATCTGTTCCGCCTGTTGATCATAGTAAGGTGTTAATTCATTAATTGATTCTTTAAGCAGGTAATCAATTTGGCTCATTTGCATGAGTTCTTTGACTGAACTTAATTTGGCAGGAGAAGCAAATAAGCTTGTCGTAATGCAGCTTAGGCAGAGGCTGATTGAAAGATTTTTAAGAATAGGGCGAATAGTCATGAAATGACCTATATTCAATATATGGCGAGAGAGTGCATTTATTAATAGCACAGATTGAAGAAGTAATTGTTACAATTCTTTTCGGATTTTAAAATAAAAAAAGAATGCATAAAAAAAGCACCGAATTCGGTGCTTTTCTTGATTAGCCTGCCGCAGCGTCGACTACTGGGATTTTACCAATTTTTGCTTGCCAGATTTTTGGAGCAATTGCATGAATTGATGTACCGTTTACATCAACTGCAACAGAAACAGGCATATCTTCAACTACGAATTTGTAGATGGCTTCCATACCTAAGTCTGCAAACGCAACAACTTCAGCTTCGCGCACAGCTTTAGAAACTAGGTACGCTGCGCCACCAACTGCCATTAAGTAAGTTGCTTTGTTATCTTTGATTGCTTCAATTGCTGTTGGGCCACGATCAGCTTTACCAATCATACCGAATAGACCAGTATGCTCTAATACTTTACGTGTGAATTTGTCCATACGTGTTGCAGTTGTAGGACCAGCAGGACCAACGACTTCATCACCCACTGGATCAACAGGGCCAACGTAGTAAATGAATTTACCTTTAAGATCAACTGGTAACTCTTCACCATTGTCGATCATTTCAACCATACGTTTGTGAGCAGCATCACGACCTGTGTACATTGTTCCGCTAAGAAGTAATGTATCACCTGGTTTCCAAGAATCCATTTCTTCTTGAGTAATGGTATCAAGGTTTACACGTTTAGACTTTGAAGAATCCCAAGTTACAGATGGGTAATCTTCAAGTTTTGGTGCGTGAATATGAGCTACACCTGAACCATCAAGCTGGAAGTGAGCATGACGAGTAGCAGCACAGTTAGGAATCATACCTACTGGTTTACCAGCAGCGTGACATGGGTAATCTTTAATTTTAATATCAAGAACAGTGGTTAAACCGCCAAGACCTTGAGCACCAATACCAAGTGCGTTTACTTTTTCAAAGATTTCGATACGAAGTTCTTCGATTTTGTTTTCTGGTCCACGGCGAAGTAATTCGTCCATGTTGATTTCTTCCATGAGCGCTTCTTTAGCAAGCATCATGGCTTTTTCAGCAGTACCACCAATACCAATACCGAGCATACCTGGAGGACACCAGCCAGCACCCATTGTTGGTACAGTTTTAAGTACCCAATCAACAATCGAGTCAGATGGGTTAAGCATTGCAAGTTTAGATTTGTTTTCTGAACCGCCACCTTTAGCAGCAACAGTAATATCTACTTTGTTACCCGGAACGAGTTTGTAATGAATTACAGCAGGGGTATTATCTTTTGTATTTTTGCGACCAAATGCAGGGTCAGCAAGTACAGATGCACGAAGAACGTTGCTGTTTTCAAGGTAACCTTGGCGAACACCCTCATTTACTGCATCGTCTAAGCTCATTGTTAAATCAAATTTAACATCTAAGCCCACTTCAAGGAAAACGTTAACAATACCAGTATCTTGGCAAATTGGACGATGACCTTCCGCACACATGCGAGAGTTAATTAGAATCTGTGCAATTGCATCCTTTGCAGCTTGGTTTTCTTCGCGATCATAAGCACGGCTCATCGCTTGGATAAAGTCTTGCGGGTGATAGTACGAAATAAACTGTAGGGCGTCCTTGATCGATGTAATCAAGTCATCTTGTTTGATAATCGTTGTCATACCAGAAAATCTCTTGAGCGGGCTGTTAGCTAGCGGGCTAAATTATATGACAAAAATACCGTGTTGTGGGAGATTGGTTGATCTTTTGACCGAAAGTCGCATAAGAAGATTTGAAGTGATTTAAAAAGTGAAAAATAGGGAAATTATTTGTTTTTGCACCATTAAAATAAAAAAAGCCATTTGAGCGGACATCAAATGGCGAGAGGTAGAACTAGATAAAATTATATTAATTATTTGGCAGCTGCTTGTTGCTCTGCCTGAATTGCTGTTAATGCAATGGTAAAGACGATGTCATCTACTAATGCTCCACGAGACAAGTCATTAACTGGCTTGTTCAAGCCTTGCAGCATTGGTCCAACGCTTACCACATTGGCAGCACGTTGTACCGCTTTGTAAGTGGTATTACCCGTATTTAAATCTGGGAAAATAAATACATTGGCACGGCCAGCAACGCGTGAGTCTGGTGCTTTTTGACGTCCCACACTTTCAACTGAAGCTGCATCGTATTGAAGTGGACCATCAATCAGTAAATCAGGGCGGCGTTGCTGTGCAATTTGAGTTGCTTGTTGCACTTTTTCAACATCAGCACCAGTACCAGACGTACCAGTTGAATAGCTGATCATAGCAATACGTGGGTCAATTCCAAACGCTTTAGCTGAGTCAGCAGACTGAATTGCAATTTCAGCAAGCTGATCGGCTGTAGGGTCTGGGTTAATTGCACAGTCACCGTACACATAGACTTCATCTGGTAAAAGCATGAAGAATATGGAAGAAACCAGTGAATAAGAAGGTGCGGTTTTAATCAGCTGGAAGGCAGGGCGTACCGTGTTGGCGGTTGTGTGAACTGCGCCAGAAACCAAACCATCTACATGATCTAGCGCCAGCATCATGGTGCCAAGAACTACGGTATCTTGAAGTTGTTCTTTTGCTTGAAGCTCGTTGAGTTTACCTTTACGTAGCTCAACCATTGGCCCCACATATTGATCGCGAATACTGTCAGGGTCGACAATTGCCAATCCGGCAGGTAATTCAATACCACGTGCTTTTGCAACATCTTGTACCACATCTGGTTTAGCCAGCAAAATACAGTCAGCAATACCGCGTGCCTGACAAATTGCCGCAGCTTGAATGGTGCGTGGTTCATCACCTTCAGGTAGTACAATCCGTTTTTTCGCTGCAATCGATTTTTGTACAAGTTCATGACGAAAAGCCGATGGTGACAGGCGAGGGGTAGCTGCATTGTTACTGTGCTGCTTAAGCCACTCGACATCAATATGACTTGAAACAAAACGAGTCACTTGTTCTGCACGTTCAGTATCATCGACGGGAATTTCATTACCAAAGTCAGATAAACGCTGAGCAGTTTCTAATGTATTGAGACGTGTATGTAAAATTGGTAAGCCTTGCTTGATCGCATTTTGGCAAAACTCTAAAAGCTCAGGAGCAGGGGCTTCACGTTCAGTCAGTACCAAGCCTGCCAGTGGAATACCATTACTGGTGGCCAGACTACTTGCCAGTAATACGTCGGTACGTTCAGAGGCACTAATAATCAGCTCGCCTGCAATAAACTTATTTAGTTCATATTCAATGCTTGACGCAATTAAACTCGAATGCAAAATACGACGTGTTTTAGCTTCACCTTGATGTACCCATTGCCCATCAATCACATTCGCAATATCTAGGGTTCTCGGTACGCTCAGCGTATTACTAAATGGAACTAAACCAATAATTGGTAAATCTTTCGATCCAAAATAACGATTATATTTTTGCAATTCGGTCGTAAATTTTGCGATGTCTTCGGTTGGTCGTAACGATGGATCAAACGCAACAGGAATTTGTGCTGTTTCTTCGGTTAATCCACGGGTACGCATAAAGAGTACACCAGCAGTACGATTTGACGCTGCACCGCCAAACTGGCGTAAATGAGCATCAACTTTTTCTGCTGCTTTTTTCGGGTTTTGAATATCTGCTGTACTGACTAATACGACTTCTGCATCAAGTGCTTGTGCAAGACTCGCGTTAAGTTCACTTGCGAAGTGGTCTTGTCCGTTTGGTAATAAGCCTTCCACAATAATGACATCATGGTCTGCTGCAACACTGCGATGTAGACTCACAGCTTCTTCAAGTAATTCATCTACTTCGCCAGCGGCAATAAGCTGAGTTAACTTTTCATGCGAAATAGATTGAACTGTTTTACCTTGAAATAAATGACCGAATAATGAAGTTGTTCGGTCAAGCTGCTCTTGGTCTTCTTGAGAAAATGGTTTTAAAAAGCCGGCTTTAATCCCGTTGCAATCAAGTGCGTAAATCATGCCTAAACAGGCAGAGGTTAAGCCAACCCCTTCACCTGTAGGAATCAATAAAATTGTATTCATATAAACCTATAAATAAATGAATATCGAGTTTTCGCTAAGATCTGATTAAGCAAGGCTTGCTACAGATGCTATATTTTCTGCCGCTTCTACAACTTGACGAGTTTCTTTGGCAATACGGCCTTCTTCATCTGTTGGAATGACCCAAATTTGCGGACCTGTTCCATTGTCGATTCGGCCTTCAGTACCACGTTTTAAGTTGTTGTTTTGATCTTTGTCGAGCTGCAAACCAAAATGAGGTAAATACGCTAAAGTTTTTTCACGAATATAAGCTGAGTTCTCACCAATACCGCCTGTGAAAATTAAACCGTCCAGACTTGGTAAGCCACAGCTTAATGCTGCAAGTGATTTTGCAAGGCGATAACTAAAGACTTCTATTGCAAGACTAGCATCTTCATTGCCATTTTCTGCCGCCTCAATGACGGTACGCATGTCATTAGACAATTGCGATAAGCCAAGTAAGCCACTTTCGTTATTTAAAACTTTATCAATTTTAGCCAAGTCCCAACCAAGATTTTTAGCAAGGAAGCTATGTAAGCTTGGGTCAACGTCACCACTACGCGTTCCCATCACCACACCTTCAAGTGGAGTAAGGCCCATAGACGTATCAACACTTTCTCCGTTCCATACTGCACAAGTTGAACTGCCGTTTCCTAAATGAGCTGTTAACCATCCACCTTTTTTCAGGTTGCCTGCGAGCTCACTTGCTTTGTCAGATACATAGGCGTGGCTTGTACCATGGAAGCCATAACGGCGAACATTGTGGTCAGTATATAAAAACTTAGGAATTGCATAACGGTAGGCATGCGGTGGCATGGTTTGATGGAATGCAGTGTCAAATACGGCAACTTGAGGTAATTCAGGAAATAGGCGCATCGTTGCTTCAATCCCGATTAAGTGGGCTGGGTTGTGAAGCGGTGCAAGAGGTGTGGCTGCACGAATACGATCTATAATTTCAGGGGTAAGTAATTCAGCTTTGGTGAGGCTTCCACCATGTACAACACGGTGACCGATTGCTTGAGGTTTATAATTTGCAAGACGTGCAAGTAAAGTTTCTAAAGCTTTGGCGTGGTCAGCATAGGGAATCGAAAGCTCTAGTGGTTCTCCACCGACTGTAATTCCTTTAATACGAGCATCAGCTGCCCCTAAGTTTTCTGCTAAACCATAAATACGATCTTCACGACGATCTGAAACCAGTGCGTATTTGATAGATGAGGAACCGCAATTAATAACTAATACTGATGTAGCCACGTTGAAATACCCAAGTCCTGATATAAAAATAGTTTTCCTAACTTCCTGATCAAAATACATTAATTTCAATATGTACAAAGAGCAGGTTGTGATGTTTTAACATGTGTTGTTTTTCTGTCCAAGATAGACTTTAGCCCATTAGACTTAAGCACTATCGACCATCAAATTTTTTATAACTAATATTGGTTCAGTATAAATCTTAACCACTGTATTCATTGTTTTTTTGTAGAAGAATTAAACAGTTTTTTGTATATATTTATGAAAACTAAATTTCTATTTAATGGAATTTTCAAATATTTGGTATAAATTATTAGGGAAAAATAGGTGCTTTTATTTTAATCAAACTTGAGGAATGTATTACAAATAATATACGTAATTGAAATTAATTTTTAATAGTTAATATATAGGACAAAAAGAATAAATTATAAACATTTTTAATATAAAACTAAGTATAAAAAAGTCAGTGCCTATATATTTATAAAGATGTTTTATTGCTTTGATATTATGAGAAATTTCTCATAGTTATTAGGGTTTAATGCGCCCGTAAATATAGTCAAAAATAAAACCAGTCTCTTGTGTGAAACTTAAACATTATTTGTCTTTAATGCTAAGGCCTAGAGTACTACTTAGAGTTATAAGGGCTTGCATGTCGCTTTTTGCCTGAATAATATTATTCATCCTTTTTCAAATGATCATAAAAAATATATCATTTGGTCTATTTTTATTTTCCGGCTTATCCGGTTGTACAGGAGCGTCCTGCATGGACTTGCCGAACCCAATACTGGCAAAAGTGACCGAACGTGTCATCGCACGTAGTCAAAAAACTCGTTCTGCATATTTACAGCGTATTGAACATGCACAAGGCAAATTTCCTGCTCGTGGAGCACTTTCATGTGCCAATCTGGCTCATGGTTTTGCCAGCATGGAAGATAATGAAAAATTAATTATTAAAGTAGGTCGTGAGCCAAATATTGGGATTGTATCTTCATATAACGAAATGCTCTCGGCTCATGCACCCTATAAAACATTTCCAGATTTAATTAAAACAGCCGCTCGTGAAAATGGGGGAGTAGCACAATTTGCTGGTGGTGTACCCGCAATGTGTGATGGTATTACCCAAGGTAATGCCGGCATGGAACTGTCATTGTTCTCTCGTGAAACGATTGCAATGAGTACAGCGATTGCATTGTCTCATAACATGTTTGACGCGGCATTGTGTTTGGGTGTTTGCGACAAGATTGTACCGGGCTTACTGATTGGTGCTCTGCAGTTTGGCTATTTACCTACTATTTTTGTGCCTGCTGGCCCAATGAGTAGTGGCTTATCTAATGATGAGAAAGCCAAAATTCGTCAACAATTTGCAACGGGTCAGGTTGGACGAGATGCTTTGCTAGAAGCTGAGTCAGCTGCTTATCACGGACAAGGGACTTGTACATTTTACGGGACAGCTAACAGTAATCAGATGCTAATGGAAGTGATGGGTTTACATTTGCCAAGTGCTGCATTTGTTCATCCTCACACACCATTACGTGATGCACTTACCGCAGAAGCTGCGATTCGTGTACTTGATTTAACAGTTGAGCGCGGCAATTACACGCCGATTGGTCATGTTGTCGATGAAAAAGCAATTATAAACGGCATTGTGGCGTTACTCGCTACAGGCGGTTCAACGAATCATACTTTGCATTTGATTGCGATTGCTCGCGCCGCTGGCGTCTTGATTGACTGGGATGACTTTGATGAATTGTCGGCTGTTGTTCCATTGCTTGCAAAAATCTATCCAAATGGTAAAGCCGATGTAAACCACTTTCAGGCTGCGGGTGGGGTTGCATTCCTCATTCGTAACTTACTTGAAGCTGGTTTGTTGCATAACGATGTAACGACAGTGGCTGGTAAAGGTTTGCAGCATTACACCAAAGAACCAAAACTGATTGATGGCAAGCTCACTTGGGTTGATGGTGTGGTTCAAAGCCTTGATGACAAGGTTCTACGTAGTATTGATGAGCCGTTTCAACCAGATGGCGGCTTGCGTTTAATGCAAGGTCGCCTTGGCCGTGGTGTTATCAAGATTTCTGCTGTTGCGCCTGAACATCGTAAGGTTAAAGCACCAGCAATTGTGTTTGATTCTCAAGAAGCAGTGCAAGCTGCATTTGATCGTGGTGAGTTACACCGAGATTTCATTGCTGTTGTTCGCTTCCAAGGTGCACGTGCGAATGGTATGCCTGAATTGCATCGCTTAACGCCTGTGTTGGGTGTTTTACAAGATCAAGGTTTTCATGTTGCTTTAGTGACTGATGGGCGTATGTCTGGTGCATCAGGCAAAGTTCCTGCGGTAATTCATTTATCTCCAGAAGCCTTATTAAATGGGCCGATTGCTAAAGTTCAAACTGGAGATATGTTGGTCATTGATGCTGAAGCTGGCGTACTCGATATTGAGCTAGATGAAGCTGTTTGGCAGTCGCGTCCTGTTGCTCAGCCAGAACATCAGGCAGAAAACGAAGTTGGCTTTGGCCGTGAATTATTTGGTGTTTTCCGTGCTGCTGCTGCGCCAGCTGAACATGGAGCATCTGTATTTGGTGCATTAGTTGGTGAAACTTCACCAGAGCAGATTTGAGTCAAAGGAACTGAAAAATAATGATTAAAATTGAAGATATCGTCAAATTAGGCCCAGTCATTCCAGTATTGGCATTTGATTCTGCCGAGCAAGGTGAAGATGTATCACGTGCTTTACATGCTGGTGGTGTAAAAGTGCTTGAAATTACGCTGCGTACCGCTGCTGGTCTTGCTGCTATTGAGCGTGCTAGTCAATTGGCTGATGACATTGTGGTGGGTGTAGGAACAATTACTAAACCAGAACATTGTGCCCAAGCTAAAAAAGCAGGTGCTCAATTTGGTGTTTCTCCTGGTTTGACCAAAGATTTGCATTTAGCTGCACAAGATGCTGGCTTACCTCTATTGCCGGGTGTGATGACACCAAGTGATCTGATTCAGGCGATTGAGTTGGGTTATGAGATTGTGAAGTTCTTTCCAGCTCAACAGGCAGGTGGAGTCGAGATGCTAAAAGCATTTTATGGTCCATTTCCAAACTTACGTTTTTGCCCTACAGGCGGAATTACGGCAGAGTCAGCGCCAGATTTCTTAAAACAACCAAACGTAGTGTGTGTAGGTGGTTCATGGTTGACGCCTAAAGCTGCTGTAGCTGCACAACACTGGGCTGAAATTACTCGCTTAGCGCAAATTGCGAGTCAGTTGAGAGCATTGTAAATGTAGTCAATATTTATAAAAAATGAAGTGCATTCTATGTGCTTTAAGGCTGTATTGAGGTGGCCAGTTTGTGCTGGTCACACCTAAATATAAAAATTTAGTGTCTTAACAGTAGGAATTACTGTGGTTGAAGACCTTTGTTTGGGCAGTGTGCCTAAATAGCATTATTCCAAGGAGAAGTACCACATGGAGACCGTTCAGGGTGGCATGTTGCTTATCTACACTGTAATCGCGATTATTGCATTGGTTGTCATGATCGCGAAGTTTAGAATTTATCCATTTCTTGTTCTTATTATTGTTTCACTCGGTTTGGCTTTAGCTGTTGGCATGCCAATGGGCGATATTGTTAAGTCATATGAAGCTGGTACTGGTAAAACCTTGGGCCACCTTGCGATTGTAATCGCACTCGGAACGATGCTCGGCAAAATGATGGCCGAGTCTGGTGGTGCTGAGCGAATAGCAATTACTTTAATTAAATGGTTTGGTGAGAAAAATATTCACTGGGCCATGATGTTTATTGCCCTTATTGTTGGTCTTCCCGTATTTTTCGAAGTCGGTTTCGTTCTACTCATTCCAATCGCGTTTAACATTGCTAAACGAACTGGTAAATCTTTACTGGTTGTGGGCTTGCCAATGGTCGCAGGTTTGTCTGTAGTGCATGGTTTAATTCCACCGCATCCAGCGGCATTGTTGGCAGTACAGGCCTATCATGCGGATATTGGTAAAACGATTGCTTACAGCTTGTTGGTTGGCATACCAACTGCGATTGTGGCAGGGCCATTGTATGCGCTATGGATCAATAAATATGTCAAATTGCCTGAGAACAATCCATTGTTTAAGCAGTTTGTTGAGGCAGATACAAAAGAAACTCGTGAGCTACCAAGCTTTGGAATTACCTTATTTACGATTATGTTGCCTGTCGTATTAATGTTGATCGGAAGTTGGGCTGATCTTTTCTTTGCCCCGAAAACTTTCGCAAATGACTTACTACGTTTCATTGGTACTTCTGATATCGCATTGCTTATAGCCGTACTGGTCAGCTTTATTACCTTTGGTACGATGCAGGGCTTTAACCGTGAACAGATCGAAAAATTCTGTGGCGGTTGTTTGGCTTCTATTGCCGGAATCATGTTGATTGTCGGTGCTGGTGGCGGTTTTGGCGGTATTTTGCGTGACAGTGGTATTTCTAATGAAATCGTTTCTACAGCCTTGAAGGCAAATTTGTCACCGTTATTGTTGGGCTGGTTAGTTGCAGCATTGATTCGTTTGGCAACAGGATCGGCAACAGTCGCTATGGCTACTGCTTGTAGTATTGTCGCTCCGATTGCAGCCACGGCTGGAGTCGCGGTTAGACCTGAACTTCTTGTACTTGCCACAGGTTCAGGTTCGCTGGTTTTCTCACATGTGAATGATGCAGGATTCTGGTTAATCAAAGAATATTTCGGTATGACGGTCGGACAGACACTCAAAACTTGGTCAGTATTGGAAACGATCATTTCGGTGTTGGGTCTATCTTTCACTCTACTGCTTAGCACTATTTTATAATTAAAGGTGAGTAATCCATGATTGTGATTGCAATGGGTGTCTGTGGAACAGGTAAAACCCTGATTGGTGAGTTGTTATCAGAGCGTTTGGCTTGTGAGTTTCTCGATGGTGATACGCTTCATTCGGCTGAAAATAAAAGTAAGATGAGCCAAGGTATTCCTTTAACTGATGAAGACCGTTTGCCTTGGTTGCAAGCTATTCGTAAGGCAATTGAAGAAAAACAACAAGCAGGTGAAACGGCTGTATTTACTTGTTCTTCACTAAAACGAGTCTACCGCGATATTTTACGTAGGCATGACCAAAATGTGCAGTTTGTCTATTTAAAAGGGTCGTATGAGCTGTTGCAGCAACGACTTGCTGAGCGATCGGGTCATTTTTTTGATCCTTCGTTATTGCAGACTCAACTTGATACTTTAGAAGAACCTGATGTTCATGAGGCAATTACGATTGATATTGCTTTGACACCTGAACAAATCGTTGTGCAAGTCATGCAGAAACTAGGGGTAACTGACAGTGTGTGTCGTGGTTAACTTAAGTTAGAAACAAACATAAAGTCTTGATGGCTTATAAATCAAAAAAGTGAATACCAGTAATGGTACTGGTATTTACAGAAAAAAGCCCGATCACAACGGGCTAGCTTCAAATATATAAATACATAAATTATAAATAACCGGAGATAAGAAGAATGAGTTATTCAAATAATTTGCAGCAGAAATTTCCTGTAGTAGACGGTATTCCTTACAACGTACGTCTGCCATCCCAGATTCATCAGCGTATTTCATTAGTAGATGGCGAGTTAAAGTTATGGGCTGGTTTAACCAAGAAGACATTATCCCCAATCTGGATTCAGCAGCCTGACGGTAGCTTGAAGCAAGTTGAACTTGGCAGTTATCCAGTCATGGGTGAGAAAGAAAGTGATGAAGCGTTAGAAGCGGCAGTACGTGCCTACAATAATGGTCGTGGTGAATGGCCAATGATGAAAGTTGGTGAGCGCATCGCCTGTATGCAGAATTTCATTCAGCGTATGGTGGAACAGCGAGGCCTCATTGTTAAACTGATCATGTGGGAAATTGGTAAGAGTTTGGCGGACTCCGAGAAAGAGTTCGACCGCACTGTGACCTATATGCGTCAAACTATTGATGCCCTGAAAGATCTGGATAATGCCAACTCCCGCTTTGTGATTGCTGAAGGTACCATTGGTCAAATCCGTCGTACCCCCTTGGGCGTAGTGTTGTGTATGGGACCATATAACTACCCATTGAATGAAACCTTTGCTACCTTAATTCCAGCTATGCTGATGGGCAACACGATTATCTTTAAACCGCCTCAATTTGGTACCTTATTGTTTGAACCGTTGCTGGAAGCATTCCGTGATTCATTCCCGAAAGGTGTGATCAATACCATTTATGCACCAGGTTCATTGGTGGTGCCACATCTGTTGGCCTCTGGAAAAATCAATGTATTGGCATTGATTGGTTCTAGCAAAGTGGCCGATCACTTGAAAAAGCAACATCCTAAATCTCACCGTCTGCGTGCAATTTTGGGACTGGATGCGAAGAATGCAGCCATTATTCTGCCAGATGCCGATTTGGATTTGACAGTGAAAGAATGCTTGCTGGGGGCATTGTCGTTTAATGGTCAGCGTTGTACTGCGCTCAAAATGCTGATGGTACATCGGTCAATAGCTGACGAATTTGTTAAGCGCTTAACGGCTGAATTGGCCAAACTGAAAGTGGGTATGCCATGGGAAAAAGGAGTATTTATTACTCCGTTGCCAGGTATGCACCGTACTGCCTACATGACTGAAGTTATTGAAGATGCCTTGGCTAAAGGAGCCAAAGTCGTTAATCCAGAAGGTGGTGCATTCTGCAAAACGATGTTCTATCCGGCCGTAGTTTATCCAGTGACTGAGGGCATGAGACTGTATCGCGAAGAACAGTTTGGTCCAGTAGTGCCTGTCTCTGTTTATGATGACATTGAAACTGTGCTGGAATATGTTGCGACTTCTGATCATGGTCAGCAGGTGAGTATTTTTGGTAGTGACCCTGAGCAAATTGGTCATTTGGTCGATACACTTGTGCATCAGGTTTGTCGTGTAAACATCAATTGTCAGTGTCAACGTGGTCCAGATGTGTTTCCATTCGGCGGCCGTAAAGATTCTGCAGAGGGCACACTATCTGTACATGATGCGTTACGTGCATTCTCCATTCGTTCTATGATTGCTGCTAAACAGACTGATGACAGCAAAGGCATGCTGGCCTCTATGGTATCTGAGCACTATTCTAAATTTGTAAATACCGACTTTATTTTCTAAGTGTTATACGATTAAAAAAGTCAGCCTTTGGGCTGACTTTTTTTATGATATTAAAATTTGAATAATAATAAAAAAACGCCTGATCAATATCAGGCGTTTTTTTTAAAGAGATCAATTATTGACGAATTTGACCGTCACCTAACACAATCCATTTCTGAGAAGTTAAACCTTCTAAACCAACTGGACCACGGGCATGAATTTTATCTGTAGAAATACCAATTTCTGCGCCTAAGCCATATTCAAAACCATCAGCAAAACGAGTTGAAGCATTAATCACGACGGAACTTGAATCTACGCGAGCCAAGAACTGACGAGCCAATGTATAGTTTTCAGTCACGATTGCATCGGTGTGATGTGAACCATATTTGTTGATATGGTCAATTGCTTCATCAATACCGCTAACAACTTTAACAGCAAGAATTGGCCCTAAATATTCGGTATACCAATCTTCTTCTGTTGCTGGTTTTACAGATGCACCCAAAATACGGCGTGTTTCTGGACAGCCACGGAGTTCAACTTGTTTTTCAGCATACAGTTCAGCAATGCGAGGTAAGAAAACATCTGCAATTTTTTCATCAACGAGCAGAGTTTCCATCGCATTACAAACGCCATAACGATGTGTTTTTGCATTTAAAGTAATCGGTAAGGCTTTTTGCAAGTCTGCTTGTGCTTCAACGAATACATGGCAGTTACCATCTAGATGCTTAATGACAGGGATGCGAGCTTCATTCGTTACACGTTCAATTAAGCTTTTGCCGCCACGAGGAACGATTACATCTACATATTCAGTCATGGTAATGAGATGACCAACAGCCGCACGGTCAGAAGTGTTAATCACTTGCACTGAATGTTCAGGTAAGCCTGCAACTTTTAAGCCATGCTTAATTGCTTCAGCGATTGCTTTATTTGACTCGAGTGCTTCTGAGCCACCACGCAAAATAATGGCATTGCCCGATTTAATCGCTAAAGATGCAGCTTCAAGTGTTACGTTTGGACGTGATTCGTAAATCATCCCAACAACACCTAGAGGAACACGCATTTTGCCAATTTGAATGCCTGTGGGGCGATATGCAAGATCAGTAATTTCCCCAATTGGATCGACAAGTGCGATCACATCTTTTAAACCTTGCAACATGCCTTTAAAGCGTGCGGGCGTAAGTTCAAGACGATCAAGTAATGCGCTGTCGAGCTGATTGCTACGACCTTTATCCATGTCGATTTGATTCGCTGCCAAAATTTCTGCCTGATTATTTTCTAAAGCAGTATAAATAGCAGAGAGCGCATGATTTTTTAGTGAGGTTGAAGCACTTGTGAGGACACGAGAGGCCTGACGTGCTTGTTGCCCAACTTTTTGCATATATTGTTCAATTGAGTCTTGCATAGCATTTTTTAATCATTTACCAATGACTAAGATAGTAGCAGTCAAATGCGGAACAATGAATGGCTTTTTTTGAAAAATGTGACCGCTATAAAAAAAACATTTAAATATTTTGCAAACTATTAGCGACTTAAACAAGATGAGCGGTCATTTGAGCGATTGCGTATATTTCACACAATTGTTTAGAATGTTATTGTGCAATACAAACGAATACAAATTTTAAAGTTTTGTGCATAAAAGGTTACGTGTTCAAGAAGGAACTCTTGCAGCATAAAAAAATTACAGCAAGGAGGAAGCAAGGATATGAATTCCATTATTCAAATGGATTCGGAGATCAACCAAGCTTATGCCGGTTTTGGCTTTTTCGATATCTACCATAGAGATAGTTTTAAACAACCTGCTCGGACAACATGGATTGACGGTTGGAAAATTGAATATATGGCGATTGCCGATCCAAAAACGATTCACAATACGCCAATTGTGATTGTGGGTGGTGCTTTCCAGAATTTTAATTCTTATAAATATTGTGTTGAACAATTATTTGAAAGCGGTCCTGTTATATTAATTGATTTACCTTCTATGGGCGCAAATCAGCAAATTACCAATCGGGACACAGGAATATCTGCGGGTACTTTAGAGCTACCTGATTTGTCTAAAATGTTGGGACGCTGGTTAGATATTGTTGGGCTACAAAAAGTTTCTGTGATGGGAATGTCTTTGGGGTCCGTAATTGCATCTTGCTTCGCTTATCATCGTCCAGAATTAATGGATCGCATGATTTTAATGGGGGTTATGCAAAAGACCCGAAAAAGTTGGCGAATGATTCTGGAAGAGTCGCTCAAGCTCATGCAAGAAAACCGCATGGAAGAGTTTGGGCAAGCTGTAATTTTATATTTAGTTAATCATGCAAAATTAGATAAAACTCGCATGTCACCAACAGCTAAAAAGTTATTTTTTAGGCAAATGGCTGAGTTTACGGGTACTGAGCGAGAACGTTATGAAATTAACTGTAATCGTCTTTTGCGTTTAACTGATGTACCCATTCCAGAGTGTAAAACGCTGGTTGCAGCAGGACAGTACGACAGTTTTACTCTGCCTCATGAAAATGCGAACTTTGCCTTGCAATGCCCAGACATGGAATTTGCACTTATTGCTAACGCAGACCATGTACCTCAGTTGCAGCGCCGTAAAGAAACCATGAGTTTGTTCACTTCATTTTTGAAAGGTGAATCTATCCAAAATCTGGATGGTATTATTCCCATGACACGTGAACAAATGCAAAACATGGAACGCCGTGGTGAAGAGCGAGTTCGGGTTTTGCAGCCAAAAACTCAACTTACTCATCGAGAGTCTGATGTACAGGTATCTGTGCAGATTGTTGATGTTACTTTCTTCGGCATGTATTTAAAAATGGATGATGTTTCGCAGCTTGGTTTTGTGAACGCTCATCCGCGTGACTTGGCACTGCATTTAGAAGATGAGGAAGGTACTTTTGCAATTGAGTGCTTAATTTTTGAAAGTACAGAGCAGGGTGTTCGAGCTTTATTTAAACATGGTAGCTTTGAGCTTGCTGATCGTTTAAGCCGTTTTATTGCTCGTCAAAAACAAGCGGCTTAATAATATAGTTATAGATAGAAGCTCGTTTATTTCGAGCTTCCATTTTTTATATTGGTTATTTTGTTTGCGCGTGTATGGTCCAGACCAAGTCACCTAAATGTTGCTCACGACGATCTTGAGAAGCTTGTCCAAAGAAAATTTGTGGTTGTTCCACGCTAACTTGATCAAACTCTGTATCTTTAAAAAAGCCTTCAACTTCTTTGGGGCTTTTGAAGTGAAAACTAAACGAGCTTCGAGACATTAATTTCAATAATTTACTACTGTTCCAGATAATACTCGCAAGTTTATTTTTAACAGGTTCAGGGTACAGATCTGTTAAATAGTGAAGCTTTTTAAAAGAAGCGCCATAGCGAGCAATCGATTGAATTAGCTGTTTTAATAAGTCTTTATCAAAATAATTAATTAAACCTTCACTGATCACAACCAATGGGTGGTTCGGGTCAAACACTTCAAATGCTTGTGCAAAAGCTTCTGTAAATAAATCAACCGATAAAATTTCAGGTGCATTTTTTTCAATTTGTTGTAATGCCTTTTGTTTGGTTCGTGCCATATCGGGTAAATCAAGCTCCCGATAGGTAATTGAAGGGTAATGCTGTCTAAACCACCATCCCCGAGGTGATAGGCCACATGCTATTTCTAAAACTTGTAGATCGGGATTTTCTTGAATGAGTTGTTCTAAATGATGATCAAGCATGGTGTGGCGTTGTTTGAGTGTGGTTCGCATGCTGCCACCCACATATTTCTCTGCCCATGATTCTATAGGGTGAACCAAATACGCCAGTGATTTTCCTTTGGTTGTGGCAAGTGCTTCATGAGAGATCCCCATTTGATACCAGATATAACCCGTATAGTGGGCTGTAAAAGAGATGTGGCGGTGCTTTGAAAGTTGTTGTGTCATTCGTCCTGAGCTCGATTTATTGTTTTTCTGTGATCTTCATTGCCTAAGCACTATAAGATCTTGAATTGAAATTACGTCATTTAAGTTGATTAATACATCACGACGGAGTTTTACTATTTTAAATGTTTCATATCGAGATTAACCTTCGGTTCGACCTACTTTTGTTTTGGCAAAAGTAGGCAAAACCATTGTCATCTGCAAAACCTGTTAGATGTATCCATCTGTCTTATATATTGCAAATACAATACTTATTAAGGACTACGCAGGTTGCAGATGACGCTTCTACGTATTCATAATTTAAATCGAATTCTTAAACTCTTCAATGGCTGTTTTGACAGCTTGCCAGTGTTCGCCAAGCGATAAGGTCCCACCAATTTGAATTTGTGGAATTTGACCACGCATGCGTTCTAAGCGTTCTTGATTTGGTAGTTCTAAGTTCGCAATACCTTCAAGTGCTGTACATGCCGCACTACGGTCGTTACACACAAGCCCCATATCACAACCCGCAGAAAGAGCAGCTTGAATACGTGCATCTGCGCCACCTGCTACACATGCAGCTTGCATGCTTAAGTCATCAGAGAAAAGTACACCATTAAAATTCAAACGGTTGCGTAGAACTTCTTGAATCCAGAAAGGTGAGAAGCCTGCTGGATTTGGGTCAATCTGATCATAAATCACATGTGCCGGCATGAGTGCATCAAGCTGTGGCATGAGCTTAATAAAGCTTTGCATGTCATGGTTGTAAATTTCATCATAGCTACGGCTGTCGATTGCGGCTGCGACATGAGAGTCTGCTTTTACCGAACCATGGCCTGGGAAGTGTTTCCCTGTGTTTGCCATTCCAGCTTTTTTCATACCCTGCATAAACGCGCCAGCAAGTGGTGCGATATCCTCAATATTTTTAGAGAAACCACGGTCACCAATCACATCACTAATTGCATTAAGGTCTAAAACGGGTGCAAAACTAAAATCGATACCGACAGCAAGGACTTCAGTTGCCATGAGCCAACCACATTTTTCAGCCAGTTCAAGTGCTTTTTGAGGCTGGGTAATATAGAGTTCACCAAAGCGACCCATTGCCGGTAATAAGGTAAAACCTGATCTTAGGCGCTGAACTCGACCACCTTCTTGATCGACAGCAATCAAAATATCTGGACGAATTTGACGCATATGGTCCGTTAACGCACGGACTTGTTGTGGAGATTCAATATTTCGTGCAAATAAAATCATGCCACCGACTTGCGGAGCGCGTAATAGTTCAATATCTTCTAGAGTAAGTTCTGTGCCGGCGATATCCAGCATCAATGCGCCAATCATATTGGTTCCATTTGAATTTTGATTGAAAAACAATAAGCGAATTTTGCAATGTTTTGCTACATTTTGTCAGTACAGAATATGATAAAACTACACGGTATAAACAATTTAGTTGGTTAAGATTTTGAATCTGCTTAGTTCATATCGAAAACAGAGCGTGTAAGATAGGAATATCCAAGGAAGTATTAAAAATTTATGAAACTTCAAACTATAGCTTGTGCAGTAGCGATCGCGACTGGCGGTTTATTCTTCTCTCATACGATGAATGAAGCGAGAGCAGCAACCAATACTGCTGTGGTTTCTCAATCGATCCAGCCAACGCAAGAACAGGCTTTGGTGGCTCGCCAACTGGCAACTTTAGTTGATCGCCAACATTATTTGAATATGCGTCTGGATGCGACGACATCAAACCGTATTCTCGGTATGTATTTAGATAGTCTTGATCCAGATCACTCACTATTTTTAGACGCTGAAGTTCAAAATTATAAAAAACTATACGGTTCAAATTTTGGTGCTTCATTAAAAGCGGGGAACTTAACAGGTCCATTTGCAATTCATCAGCAATATCGTGAACGCTTAAAACAATTTTATGAGTTTATGTTAGCCGAGTTAAAACAGCAGCAAAATTTAAAACAGCCGAATAGCTATATTGAAGTTGATCGTGAAAAAGCACCGTATTTCAAAACGACGGCTGAGCAACAAAATCACTGGCGCAAAATGTTGGTTTCGCAGTTAATCAACTTAACCATTAGCCGTGAAGAAGAGCAGGCGAAACAAAAAGCGCTTAAAGAAAATCCTTCACTTGCTGATGGTCAAGACCTAACAGGCCCAGAAGATTTAACGCCAGCTCAGACGTTGACTAAACGTTATACACGTCAGCTGGAAAGAATTAGTCGTGTGAAAAGCGATGATGTGTTGGACAAAACATTAAATGCAATGTTGGCAACCTATGATCCACATAGTAACTATTACCCGCCAATTGATGCGATAGAACTGAATCGCCAAACGACTTTGCAATTGGAAGGTATTGGGGTGTCGATTCGTCCAGAGCGTGGCAATGAAGATTACACCAAGATTGAAACCATTGTAGAAGGTGGTCCTGCAAGTAAGTCTGGCCAAGTGAAATCCGGAGATCGAATTGTTGGCGTCGCCCAAGAAGGCGAGAAAATGATTGATGTGGTTGGCTGGTCAAGTTCTGAAATTGTTGGACTCATTCGTGGTAAACGCGGAACGAAAGTCACATTAAAACTTCTTGGTGCTGGCGCATCAATGAGTCAGGCACGTAATGTGACCTTAGTACGTGATGTGATTCAAGAAGAAGATGCAGGTGTTCGTTCACGTACAGTTGAAGTTAACCGTGATGGTAAAAAGCACCTGTTGGGCGTAATTGAAATTCCATCATTCTATTTTGACTATCGTTCACGTCGTGCGGGCCAACAATACCGTTCAGTTTCTGAAGATACTGCAAATGCTTTTGAAGCGTTAAAAGCGAAGAAAGTAGAAGGTATTATTATTGACTTGCGTAATGACCCAGGTGGTTCATTAGAAGAAGTTGCACGTATGCTGGGTCAGGTAATCAAGTCTGGCCCAGTAGTTCAAATTCGTGATGGTAATGGCAACGTAAGCGTTTTTGAAGACAATGATGGTGGTCAACAAATTTACACTGGCCCCCTTGCTGTAATGGTGAACTTGGCATCTGCATCTGCAAGTGAAATTTACTCTGCTGCAATCCAAGACTATGAGCGCGGTATTATTATTGGTAGTACAACAACGGGTAAAGGTACAGCTCAGGTACAACTTGATACTCTGGCACATGGTCAAGCGACTTTAACTCAGCGTAAGTTCTACCGTATTACGGGTGGTAGTACACAAAATAAAGGTGTAGTACCAGACATTAAACTCGTCGATATCTATAACGAAGAGTTTGGTGAACGTAAATCGAAAAATGCATTGAAGTGGGACACAATTCCTACTGCACCATTTAAACGTGAAGGTTCTGTTCAGCCGTATGTCACAAAGTTGTCTCAATTATCTGAACAACGTGTTGGCAATGATGCTCAGTTTAAATATCTAAATAAACGTACTGCGATTGCCAAGGTTACGAGTGATCAGAAACAAGTCGTACTTGATATTGATAAACGTCGTGCAGAATTACTTGCTTTAGAGAAACAAACTTTAGATGCAGAAAATGAACGCCGTGCAGCAAGTGGTCAAAAACCTTTTGCAAACTGGGAAAGCTACCAAGCTTCATTAGATGCTCTAGCTGAATCTCGCGCTAAAATGAAAGCATCGCAACGTCCTGCATTGCCAGAAGAAGAAACTTTTGTGACTGAAGCTGCAAATGTACTTATGGACTATGCAAAATTGCAAAATCGATAAGTATTACTAGGTCTTAAGAAAAAAGCATGCTGTTATCAGTGTGCTTTTTTTATTTTTCATGTCAGTAAACTGTCATGCATTCATCATCAAAATGTCAAAAAAACTGCTTAATCTTTAAGCATGAAAATAAATACATTGATGGATGGCGCTATGCAAAGCTCATACGCGACAGCACTATTAAAACAACAGCAACTTCCTGAAAGCTTCCAATTCTTTTTTAAACAAAAGCAGCAGCTATCCAATCCACATTCATTGCATGATTTGGTCCGCTCACGTTTAAAAATTGCGATTGTTACCGAGACATGGCCACCTGAAATTAATGGTGTGGCACTTTCATTATTACAACTATGCCAAGGTTTACAAAAACAGGGGCATAAAATTTTACTGATTCGCCCAGAACAAAAAGCAATATGCCATGACTTTACGCCAGAACAAGAATGTCTGGTGATGTCGCAAGCGATTCCGAAATATCCAACATTACAGTTTGGTTGGCCACAATATTTAAAAGTATCGAAAGCTTTTGAAAAATTTGTGCCAGATGTAGTTCACATTGTGACTGAAGGGCCTTTAGGTTTAACCGCCATGCAAGCTGCCAAAGCAAAAGCTATTCCGGTTTCTAGCGGATTTCATTCACCGTTTCAAGATTTTAGCCGATTCTTCGATTTGGCTTTTTTAGTCAAACCGATTCAAAAATACCTGTGCTGGTTTCACAACAATACTCAAGTGACCTGTGTGCCGAGCAAAGATACACAAGAAGCATTACGTGGTTTTGGGATTACTTGCCCGTTAGTTGTTGTTGGGCGCGGTGTAGATACAACGAGATTTTCACCAAAACATCGCTCTGAAAATTTGCGAAAGCAATGGAACGCCGATGAGAATACTCGCGTTATGCTCTATGTGGGACGTTTGTCTCCAGAAAAAGAAGTACAAGTGCTCATTGAAAGTTATGCCAACTTACAAGCTGCCCACCCACATAAAACGAAGTTAGTGATTGTGGGAGATGGCCCCGATTTTGCTCGCTTAAAGTCGTTGCCTGAAGCGAAGGGGGTTATTTTTACTGGAAGTCTGAGAGGTCAAGATTTGGCCGCTGCCTATGCGAGTGCAGATGTATTCGTATTTGCGAGTCAAGTTGAAACGTTTGGTAACGTAGTTTTAGAGGCGATGGCAAGCGGTTTGCCAGTTATCGCGTATGATTATGCATGTGCACATCAATATTTAAGTCATGGTGTGAATGGCTGGTTAAGCCCACTTGGACAAAAAAGTCACTTTATACAACAAATTTATCAGCTTCCTTCAGTACAACAACTTAGAGAAATGGGCGTACAAGCCTGTCATAAAGTACAGCAAAGCGGTTGGCAACTTCCGGTTTGGCAATTGGAACAGGCATTTTATCAGGTAGTGAAGGCGCCCTCAGTGGACTTCACTTAAGTATCCTAAAATAGGAGAATGACCATGAAACTTAAGAATGCAAAAATAAAAATACTCGATTTAGATTTAAGAGGCTGTTTATATCTCAATCATTTTTCCCATTCACAGCGTGTGGCTTTATTCTTCAAAATCATCAGTCGTGTGGGTGATGGTCCATTTTGGTATCTAATGCTGGCAATTGTATGGGGGATGCACGGTATCACCTATAGCCTACAAATCATCTACTTGTTATTAGGTGGTTCTGTTGGGACAGCACTCTATAAATTCTTAAAACATAAAACAACGCGACCTCGGCCTTATCAAGTGCATCAGGTGATTGTGCTCGGTGAAAGACCACTCGATCATTTCAGTTTTCCATCGGGTCATACGCTTCATGCGGTCATGGTTACGATTGTCTTGGGTTATATCCAGCCCGCTCTGCTTGCGGCGATGCTTCCTTTCATGGTGCTTGTAGCATTGTCTCGTATGGTGCTTGGCCTTCACTATCCAAGTGATGTGATTGTCGGTGCACTCATTGGTGCGGCGGTCGCAAGTCTGATTATTTTTGCAGCTCCGCTATTGAACATCGCTTTATAAGTATCGGTAATTTTTATCAGCTTAAGCTATCGATTAGGTTTGTGGATTTGCTAAAGTACACAGTTCGTGATTTAGCAGATTAAACAGATAGGAGCCGCTATGGGCTTACGTTGGACAGATACGATTGATATTGCGATTGAATTGTCAGAAGCACATCCCGAAGTTGATCCGCAATGGATTCGTTTTACTGATTTGCATGCATGGGTATGTGCTTTACCAGACTTCAATGATGACCCAAATAAATCGACAGAAGGATTGCTAGAAGGGATTCAAATGGCCTGGATAGACGAAGTTCGCTAAAAACAGTAGAAAAAATCGCAACTTTTACACATTCAAAGCTGATTATTGCCTATGACATCGGTATAATGCGGCAAATTTTTTAAAGTTTAAATCTTAAAATAAAGGAGCCACTCATGGCTATTGAACGTACTTTGTCTATCGTAAAACCTGATGCAGTGTCTAAAAACCACATCGGTGATATTTTTGCTCGTTTTGAAAAAGCGGGTTTAAAAATTGTTGCGACTAAAATGAAACACCTTTCTCAAGCTGATGCTGAAGGTTTCTATGCTGAGCATAAAGAACGTGGTTTCTTTGGTGACTTAGTTGCATTCATGACTTCTGGTCCAGTTGTAGTATCTGTTCTTGAAGGCGAAAATGCAGTTCTTGCACACCGTGAAATCTTAGGCGCTACAAACCCTAAAGAAGCGGCTCCTGGCACTATCCGTGCTGACTTCGCTGTAAGCATCGATGAAAACGCTGCTCACGGTTCTGACTCAGTTGCTTCTGCAGAGCGTGAAATTGCTTACTTCTTTGCTGACAACGAGATCTGCCCACGCACTCGTTAATCGAAAGCATTCAAACCAGATAAGTGGTATACTACTTATCTGGTTTTTTTATTCTCTCAAGAGAATGTTGTTTGATTCTTGAACAATATCTTCAGTTTTTTGACATGGTTTAGGTAAATACACATGAGTTCTGCAGAGGTCGTTTCATCTGAAAATCTTGATGGACAGCAGCAATCTTCGTCCACGCTGGTCATGCCTGCTGCCGAAAATAAAGTGAATTTACTCGGCATGTCTCGTACTGAATTAGAAAAATTCTTTGAAGATATTGGCGAGAAAAAGTTTCGTGCTGGTCAGGTCATGAAATGGATACATCAATACTTTATTACTGATTTTGCTGAAATGACCAATATTTCAGGCAAATTACGTGCGAAGCTTGAACAGATTTGTGAAGTTAAGGCTCCTGAAGTTGTTCACCGTCACTATTCAAAAGACGGTACACGTAAGTGGGTTTTTCGTGTGGGCGATGGTGCAGGTTCTTTGGTTGAAACTGTATTAATTCCTGCTGAAGATAAAACAGGCTTGCGCAAAACTTTGTGTATTTCTTCACAAGTCGGTTGTGCATTGGACTGTTCATTTTGTTCAACAGGTAAGCAAGGTTTCCAACGTGATTTAACGCCAGATGAAATCATTGGACAACTTTGGATGGCAAACTATTCTTATATGGAAGAAGTGCCAGTTGCCGAGCGTGAGCGTTCCGTGACCAATGTCGTGATGATGGGTATGGGCGAACCATTGCTCAACTATGATGCCGTATTAAGCTCAATGCAGATTATGCTTGATGACTTCGCCTATGGCATGTCTAAGCGCCGTGTGACTTTATCAACATCAGGTGTTGTGCCAAAAATTGATCAACTTGCAAAAGACATTGATGTTGCTTTAGCAATTTCTTTACATGCGCCAAACGATGAATTACGTAACGAATTAGTGCCAATTAATAAGAAATATCCATTGGCTCAGTTAATTGCTGCATGTCAGCGTTATATTGCCAAAGATGGTAATGAAAGTTCGCGTAAACATGTGACTATTGAATATGTGATGTTAGAGGGTGTAAATGATCATCCTGAACATGCACAGCAAATGATTAAATTATTAAAAAACTTACCAAGTAAAATTAATTTGATTCCATTTAATCCGTTCCCGCATGCACCATATGGTCGCTCAAGCCGAAATCGAATTATCTCGTTCCAAAAAACTTTGTCTGATGCTGGATTTGTGTGTACGATTCGTCAAACACGTGGTGATGATATTGATGCTGCATGTGGACAGTTAGTTGGCCAAGTGGCTGATAGAACTCGTCGTGCTGAACAGTGGCAGAAAAAAGTCACACAGCGCCAAGAGATTTTGCGTACACAAGGATAAATTGAGGACAGGCTTTGAGTACTCCAAAGTTAAAAACGGTATTATGTACAGGGGTTGTAGTTGCACTGCTGGTAAGTGGTTGCCAGACAACGAATGTGCAAAAAAAAGACCCAGAAAAAGCGGTAAAGGTGCGTACACAACTTGCTGCTGAACATATCCGTTCGGGTGACTTGGATTCGGCAAAGCGAGCTCTTGATCAAGCTTTAAGTGTAGATAGCCGTGATGCAACGGCAAATATGATGATGGGTATTTTACTACAGCAAGAAGGTAGTAAGCCGAACTTAGAAAAAGCAGAACATTATTTTAAACGGGCAATTTCATCTGAACCAGATAATGCTCAAGCACATAATAATTATGGTACGTATTTGTATCAAATGGAACGCTATAATGATGCGATCGAGCAATTTCGAATTGCTGGCACAACATTAGGTTATGACCAACGCTATCAGGCATTAGAAAATCTGGGGCGTATTTATTTAAAATTGGGTGATGTTACGAATGCTGAAAAAACATTCAAACAAGCACTCCTTGCTAACCGCGACTCTTATATTTCAATGTTAGAGTTAGCGGAAATTTTTTATTTGCAGCAGCAGATTCCGGCTGCTACACAAATGTATGAGCAATATGTTCATACAGTGGGGCAGAAAAATCAGGGTGCAAGAGCACTTTGGATTGGTGTAAGAGTGGCTCGAGCCAATGCGGATAAAATGGGAATGCAAGTCTTAGTAAACCAGTTACGTGCTTTGTTCCCGGAAAGTCCAGAATATCAACGTTATTTGCAATTACAGTATAGTACTGAGGCCGTATGGAAATAAATCCTAATTCACAGCAGCCAACTGGCTCAAGCTTACCGACTTCTGCTTTAGGAAATATTCAACGTCCTGGTGAGTATTTACGTCAAATTCGAGTTGCTCAGAATAAAGAGTTAGGGCAAGTTTCTTCAGATTTAAACATGCCGGTTAAGACTCTAACTGCTTTAGAGCAAGATGATTATAAATCATTGCCACAAGCGACTTTTATCAAGGGTTATTACCGTTCGTATGCAAAATATCTAAATACAGATGCGACTGCAATTATTCAGCGCTTTGATGAAATTTATGCAAACGATACTGGGCTTTTACCAAACCATGCCTTAAATAACTCGCCGATTAAAATTATGGGTAAACTCCCTGGTTCTAATAGTGACCGTAATAAAAAATGGTTGAAGCGTGCACTTCTTGCAATTGTAGTTATTGCTGTTGTGTCATTGATTGTTATGGGTATTCAAAAGTGGACTTCAAAGAAAGAGGGTGCTGATTTACCTAAAGTAAATCAATCTAATGTTGAAGTTTTACCTATGAAAGGAAATGCCACCTCAACAGTGGGTGATCAATTGGTGCTAAACTTTAACCGACCAACTTCTGTTCATATTGTTGATGCAACCGGTAAAGTTTTGGCGACAGGTCGTCAGTCATCAACTTTAAACTTAAATGGTGAGTCTCCATTTCAGATTCGTCTTGATGATGCAACTGCTGTGTCATTAAGTTTAAACCAAGAACAGATTTCATTGTCTCCATATACGGTAAACGGTAAAGCTGAATTCCGTTTATCCCGCTAATACCATGAGTTGAGCGATACAATGATAGAGAACCCAATTAAACGTCGACCAACACGTAAAATTCGTGTTGGGTCGGTGTATGTCGGTGGCGATGCACCTATTAGTGTGCAAAGTATGACAAACACTGAAACTTGCGATGTTGATGCAACCGTTGCTCAGATTGAGCGTTGCGTTGATGCAGGTGCTGATATTATGCGTGTTTCGGTCCCATCTATGGAAGCTGCTGAGGCATTTGGCGCAATTCGTAAGCGCGTTTCAGTACCATTAGTTGCCGATATTCATTTTGACCATAGAATTGCCTTGGCAGTTGCAGATTATGGTGCAGACTGTTTACGTATTAATCCGGGTAATATCGGTTCAGACCAGAAAGTTCGCGAAGTCGTTGCGGCGGCACGTCATCACGGCATTTCTATACGTATTGGTGTTAATGCGGGTTCTTTAGAAAAAGATTTACAAAAAAAATATGGTGAGCCTACAGGTCAGGCATTACTTGAATCAGCGTTACGCCATATTGATATTTTAGACCGTCTTGATTTTCATGAATTTAAAGTAAGCGTAAAAGCATCTAATGTGTTTTTAACAATGGACGCTTATCGGTTACTCTCTCAACAAATTGACAATCCATTACATCTTGGCGTAACCGAAGCGGGTATTTATCGTACGGGTACTGTGAAATCAGCGATCGCCCTTGGCGGATTACTGATGGAAGGTATTGGCGATACGATGCGTATTTCGCTTGCTGCCGAACCAGAAGATGAAATCAAGATTGGTTTTGATATTTTGAAATCACTTGGTTTGCGTTCTAATGGTATTAACTTCATTGCATGCCCAAGCTGTTCACGCCAAGAGTTTAACGTTATTCAGGTGATGCAATCCTTGGAAAAACGTTTAGAAGATATTCGTACTCCAATGGATGTGTCAGTGATTGGCTGTAAAGTAAATGGCCCAGGTGAAGCGAAAGAAGCAGATATCGGGGTGGTCGGGGCAGCGCCTCGCTCATTGGTTTATCGTAATGGTGAAAAAAGCCATTTAATCGATACCGATCAATTGGTTGATGAAATCGAAACAATGGTTCGTCAACGTGTCCAAGAGCTTGAAGAAGCTAAATCTAAAGAAATTATTCGTAGTTCATCATGAGTTCAATTGTCGCAATCAAAGGTTTTAATGACGTCTTGCCAACGCAAACAGTAGCGTGGAGACGTCTTGAGCAACATTTAGCATCTTTAATGGATGCTTATGGTTATCAACAAATTCGTTTACCGATCGTTGAACAAACGGGCTTATTTAAACGTGCTATTGGTGATGCAACCGATATTGTTGAAAAAGAAATGTATACCTTTTTTGACAAAGGTAATCCACCAGAGTCATTAACCTTACGTCCGGAAGGAACAGCGGGTTGTGTCCGCGCGTTGGTTGAACATAATTTGTTGCGCGGTGCTACGCCACGTGTGTGGTATATGGGACCTATGTTCCGTTATGAAAAGCCACAAAAAGGCCGTTACCGTCAGTTCCACCAGTTTGGCGTGGAAACTTTTGGTGTTGCCACTCCTGATATTGAAGCTGAAGTTATCTTGATGACAGCTCGGTTATGGAAGCGTATGGGCGTTGATCACATGGTTCAACTTGAGTTGAATACTTTAGGTGAGGCTGATGAGCGTACAGAATACCGTAATGCTTTAGTTGCGTTCTTAAATGAACATAAAGAAGCTTTGGATGAAGATTCACAGCGCCGTTTAACGACTAACCCGTTACGTATTTTAGATTCTAAAATTGAATCGACTCAGAAAATTCTGGAAAATGCGCCGAAGTTATATGACTTTTTAAAAGAAGATAGTTTAAGTCACTTCCAACAATTGCAAGATTATTTGACTGCTGCGGGCGTTAAATTTGTCATTAATCAAAAATTGGTACGTGGTCTGGACTATTACAACAAGACCGTTTTTGAATGGACAACAACTGCACTTGGTTCGCAAGGTACTGTGTGTGGGGGTGGACGCTACGATGGTTTAGTTGGCCAGTTAAAAGGTAAGCCAGATCAATCTGTACCTGCTGTTGGCTTTGGTATGGGAATGGAGCGCTTATTGCTTTTAGTTGAGCAAGTTGAAAAAGCTGAAGTTATTCGCGATTGTGAAGTCTTCTTGGTTGCAGAACCTGCTTATCAAACGAATGCTTTGATTTTAGCGGAACAATTACGTGACCAGTTAGAAGCTGCAAATAGCAGCATTCGAATCAAAACAGGTTCGCAAGGCAGCATGAAAAGCCAGATGAAAAAAGCTGATCAGGCTGGAGCAATCTTTGCTTTGATTTTAGGGGAACGAGAGTGGGATGCACAGCAGCTTGCAATAAAAGAGCTAGCAACAGCTGAACAGTCACAAGTCGCAATTGCTGACCTCGTACCATTTTTAATCCAAAAATTTACAAAATAAACTGAACATCTGGAAAAGGACAATCACATGAGCGTAAGTGATGAAGAACAATTCGACAGCTTAAAGTCGTTCGCCAAAAAATATGGTTCTGCCATGATTAGCGGAATTCTCATTGCGTTGATTGCCTTTTTTGGGTGGACATATTGGCAAAAAAAGAATCTGGCAACTAGTCAGGTAGAAACTGCAAAAGTACAGCAGTTAATGGATGAGGCGAATGCGAGTGCTGATAATCCGAATGCCTTAAGTTCAGTAACTGCATCAGCAGATAAAATTGTAAAAGATGATATCGATTCTGTTCAGGCCATACAGACTCAGTTTGTATTAGCAAAATTAGCCTATGAAAAACAGGATTATGCTGCTGCTGAAAAAGCATTAAAGAAAGTTGAAAATTCAAAAGTAAAAGATGAAGGTTTGATTCAGGTTGTGAAATTGCGTTTAGCAGATGCACAATTGGCACAAAACAAATATGATGAAGCATTAAAAACCTTGTCTGGTAACGTCGATCCTGCATTTAAAGCAACGGTAGAAGAGTTACGTGGCGATATCTTTGTTGCTAAGAAAGATGTTGATTCTGCTAAAAAAGCGTATCAGGCAGCTTGGAATTCGTTACTAGAACGTAAACAAGAGCGACAAATTTTACAAATTAAACTCGAAAGTGTTGGCGTTTTAGTTGAAGATCCACAGATTGAGCGCCCAATTTTGGAAACACAGGTGGAAGAGTCTTAATGAATCAGAAATTCAAACTGCCTTTGGCAATTGCAATCGCATCGGCTGTACTGGTGGGATGTTCGAGTAATAAAGTAAAAGAAGTAAAACCTAATCCACTACCGAAATTGACCGAGTCGAAAAAGACCTTAACGCCAGTGTTTTCGCGTAGTGTTTCTTCTACTGATAAGGCTGATCCATTACGTTTGCAACTTGATGCAAACGACGGTGTAGTTTTCACTCTTGATCCAAAAGGCGAAGTCGCTGCATATCGTGGTAAACAACGCATTTGGGAGAAAAAAGTCAGCAAATTAGGCTTAACCTCTGGTGTTGAAGCTGCTGAAGGAATTGTTGTTGTTGGTAACAGTAAAGGTCAACTCTTTGCGCTAGATCAGGCAACAGGCGAACAGAAGTGGACTGCACAGTTATCGGGCGCGTTGTTAAGCCCGTCATTAGTTCAATCTGGACGTGTTATTACCATTGCGAATGATGGTACTGTATTTGCACATGATGCTACTTCGGGGCAACAAGTCTGGACTTATAAATTACCAAATGTCCAGTTTAGTTTGCGTGGTCAGGCATCACCAGTCAGTCTTGATCCTCGTACTGTATTAATTGCATCTGCGAATGCATATGTTTATGCAATTGATACGATTAGTGGTATTCCACGTTTCCAACGTCGTGTTGCAGTCAGCGAAGGCCGTTCTGATATTCAACGTTTAGTTGATATCGATGGTGATCCAGTTGTCGCTGGACAGTTTATGGTAACGACCAGTTTCCAAGGTCAAGTGACTGTTACCGATCTTGCTTCTCAACGTGTCGTTTGGAGTGAAGATTCGAGCAGTACCAAACGTCCAGAAGTTTATGACAATAAAGTATTTGTCTCTTCAGCAGATGGTAAGTTAACAGCTTATAATTTAGCGTCGGGTGAAAAAATCTGGGAAAATGATAGTTTGTTAAACCGTCATTTAAGTAATCCGGTTGTGCTAGGACAAGATCTTGTTGTAGGTGATTTAGATGGCGTATTACATCTTGTTGAACCAGCAACAGGTAAATTAATTGGTCGTTCAAAAACAAGTGGTGAAGTTAATACATTGCGTGTTATCGAGAATCAACTTTATGTTTCGACCAGAAAAGGCGATTTAAGTATTTGGCAGAATCGTTAATTTCGTTCGCTTGTGCTAAAATAAGCGCTTAACAAATTATGCTGTTAAAATATCGGGGTGTTTGAATTAAATCAGTTCAAAGCCCCGTCTTTTATTATGGTCATCTCTGACCTTAAAATATATCTCCTGTACTGTTTTTAATGCTCATGCCATGAGATATGGCAGGTCTTGAATTAAGGTTATTGTATGAAACCCGTTATTGCGCTCATTGGTCGTCCGAATGTCGGAAAATCAACGTTATTTAACCAGATTACCAAGAGTCGTGATGCACTTGTAGCCGACTTTGCGGGCCTGACTCGTGACCGTAAATATGGTGATGCGACTTATCAGAATAAGTCTTTCATTGTTGTTGATACTGGTGGTATTGGTGAAAATGAAGGCGGTATTGATAACTACATGGCCGAGCAGTCAAAAACGGCGATCAATGAAGCGGATATCATCATTTTTGTAGTTGATGCGCGTGCTGGCTTATTGGCTTCAGATGAACAAATTGCACGTGAACTACGTACTTTGGGTAAAAAAGTTTACTTGGTTGCCAATAAAGTTGATGGTGTTCATGCAGAAGCTGCGTTGGTTGAGTTCTACAAACTTGGTATGGGTGAACCCTTACAAGTTGCTGCCAGCCATGGTCGTGGTGTACAGCAAATGCTTGAGGATGTCTTAGTAGACGTACCTGAAGATGAAAATCCAGAAGAACATGACAAAGCAACAGGCTTACGTTTAGCGATTATTGGTCGTCCGAATGTGGGTAAATCGACTTTGGTCAATCGTTTACTGGGCGAAGACCGTGTAGTTGCATTTGACCAACCAGGCACAACGCGTGACTCGATTTACATTCCATTTGAACGTGATGGTCGTCAATATACCCTCATTGATACAGCGGGTGTGCGTCGTAAAGGTAAAGTTGATGAAATGATTGAGAAATTCTCAATCGTGAAAACACTACAAGCAATTAAAGATGCACATGTGATTGTAGTGGTGTTGGATGCCCGTGAAGGCGTAGTTGAACAAGATCTACATTTGATTGGTTACGCGCTTGAAGCTGGTCGTGCCATGGTGATCGCCATTAACAAATGGGATAACATGACTGAATACGATCGTAAACAGTGTAAGTTGGATGTTGATCGTCGTTTTGACTTTATTCCTTGGGCGAAAGTCCATTTAATCTCGGCATTGCATGGCACTGGCGTAGGTGAAATGTACCCAACCATCCATCGTGCTTATGATTCATCACATTTAAAAGTTTCACCTGCAAAATTAACTCAAATTTTGAATGATGCTACAGATGCACATCAGCCACCAATGGTGGGTGGTAAACGTATTAAAATGCGTTATGCGCATATGGGTGGACAAAATCCACCAACGATCGTAATTCACGGTAATAAGGTCGACAAAACCCCAGCGGATTATCGTCGTTACCTTGAGAATGTGTTCCGTAAAGTTTACAAACTGGAAGGAACGCCAGTACGTGTTGATTTTAAAACGTCGGAAAACCCATTTGAAGGACGTAAGTCACAAGTGGACGAACGCGTTGCAGCACGTAAACGTCGTTATGTACAGAAATTCAAAAAAGCTGAGAAAAAGTTTAAACGTTAAGCTTTTTAAAGTTCAAAAACCCAAAGTTTTCTTTGGGTTTTTTATTGCAAATAAATGAGCATGTGCCAAGAGTTATGAAAAAATGTGAATGATAAACGTAATTTTTTGTAAATTTCATAACGAATGCTATAATCAGCATCTTTATAAAATAATTTATATTCCGACAGAATAATGCTGCTTAGGGTTCACTTTTAGCATGGTAACATTACATCTTGCTCAGCTTACATTTGCACATGCTCAGCCCTCATATACAGCCCTTGACTGTATTCCAGCTATGCAGCGTAGACGGTTATCGCCATTAGCTAAACTTGCTTTGAACAGCGCGCTTGGTGCATTAAATGGTAGTAAAGTCGATTATATTGTTTGGGTGTCACGATATGGTGACGAGTCTAAAACGTTGAATATATTGAAAGACGTTTTAAGTGAGCAAACTCCATCACCCACACAATTTTCAACATCTGTTCATAATGCAATTTCTGGGCTTTATTCTATTTTATGTCAGGATGATACCCCATCTACCAGCTTAAGCTGTTCATGGACTGAGAGCTTGATTGAAGCCTATGCTCTTTTAAAGTCAATGAAAGATATCCAGCGAGTATTAGTCGTTGCCTATGATGAGCCTTTACCCTCAATTTATGCTGAAGCAGTCGATTTCCCTGCTTATGCTATGGCTGCGGTCGTTACTCTAGAGCAACCTAATTTACAAATTACTGCGTGGATGCATACAGATGAAGCAGATGGTCCTACTTTTGCTCATTTTTGGCAGGATACTGACCAGTTAATATCTGCATTTGGGTGGAACAAATGCTAAATCTTAAAAATCTGAAACAAAAAGGTAATTATTGCTGGCGTGTAGCTGCAACTGGTTTTAGTTTTGCCAGTTTTGGCCTGGGTGGTATGGCAATTGCCACCGTCATTGCACCAGTACTGAATGCCACAACCTCTGATTCTGAAAAGCGTCAGCAGCGTGCACAGAATGTGATTAAGTATAGCTTTAAAGGCTTTACTGAAATGATGGTTAAACTTGGCATTATGACTTATTCGGTAGATGGTTTGGAAAAGCTACAGAATAGTCGCCAAGAGCTAGTCATTGCCAATCATCCGAGTTTGATTGATGTTGTAGTACTAATTGGTATGATGCAGCAGGCTAATTGTGTCGTGAAGCAGTCTCTTTGGTCGAACCCATTTACCAAAGGACCGGTACAAAGCGCAGGTTATATTTTAAATGCGGGTTCTCAGCAGTTTGTTGAAGACTGTGTGACACGTTTGAAAGAAAATAATGCAGCTTCTCTTTTAATTTTTCCGGAAGGAACGCGCACTGAAAAAGGGATGACCCTAAACGAATTTCAGCGCGGCGCAGCTAACATTGCCATTCGTGCAAATGTACCAATTCGCCCAGTAATTATTACCTGTACACCATCGACATTAACCAAGAATGAAAAATGGTACCACGTGCCATCTCAACCATTTCATATTGAAGTGAAAGTACTCGATGCCGTACAGGTATCAGATCTGTTAGATGATTTAACAGTAGGACCTAAACAAGTTCGTCAGTTAAGTCGTAGTTTTTACAAAATTTTTGATGAAGAGTTATCTTGAAATGAGCAATCTTGCTGATGAACTAAAGCAAATGATTATTGATGTTTTGGCACTAGAAGATATCACTATTGCCGATATTGATACAGAAGCTCCATTATTTGGAGAAGGTTTAGGATTAGACTCGATTGATGCCCTTGAGTTGGGACTAGCTTTGAAAAAGCGTTACAACATTCATTTAAATGCAGAGTCGGATGAAACCAAACAGCATTTTAAATCAATCCAGAGTTTAGTTGCTTTAGTTGAAGCTCAACAGAAGTCATAAGGAGCGTGATGATGTTATCTCAAGAACAAGTATTAACTAAACTCCGTGAATGGATGGAAGATTTGTTTGAAATTGAACCGGAGTCTGTTCAACTTGATTCGAACCTTTATTCAGACCTTGATGTCGACAGTATTGATGCAATTGATTTGGTTGTAAAAATTAAAGAGTTAACAGGGAAACAAGTAAAACCTGAAGACTTTAAAAATGTGAGAACCGTGCTTGATGTTGTGACAGTAATCCGGAATATGACTGCTGAATGAAGTTTATTCTTAAAGGGATAATTGCAGCACTTTTTGTGCTGTATCCCTTTATTGTGGGCTGGAGTTTGACACATGGTCAATTTGTTTGGGTGAGCCTATTACTTATCGGATTGGGTGTAGTCAGACTTTTTGGTAAAGGCAATTCACTATTATGGCCTTTAACTGGTTTTGCCATTGTTTGTGGCAGTCTGAGTGTGCTGTCACATAATCATGCTTGGTTAAAGTTATATCCAGTCGGTATGAGTTTAGGTGCATTAATTATTTTTTCGCTGACACTCATCAAACCGCCTTCTATGATTGAGCGCTTTGCCCGAATCGTTGAGCCTGATTTACCTGCATCTGGCGTGCAGTGGACCAGGCAGGTCACTAAGGTCTGGTGTATTTTCTTTTTGTGTAATGCATTGATTGCGTTGACCACTGTACTTTTTACCTCAACTCAGGTGTGGGTCATTTATAATGGCTTCATTTCTTATGTGCTGATGGGCATTTTGTTCCTTGGTGAATTTATTTTGCGTAAGCGACATCAGCGTTTACATTCTTCAAATCATTAATTAAACACTATGTATTGTCATTTTCAGAAGTTCATTGATTCAGCTCAGCCACTTTGTATAGATAGTGCTTTGCATTCGACCAGTTTTACTCAATTTTGGCAGGACGTTGCTTTACAAGCTGCTGCAATTGCTCAAATGGAAAATTTAACTTGGGCATTATGGGAAGCAGATAGCTATGAATTTCTGGTTTTATTCTTTGCTGCTTTGCTAGCGAAAAAACAAGTACTTTTACCACCAAATCGAGTACGTGAACTAGAACAAGATTTTGCAGCACAGCAGATTTATTTTTTAAAGCGCCAAAATACTGAAAAAGTTGTTCCTTTATCTTTAATGTTAGACGATGCTTTTTTAGAGAAGGCTCAACTCTATTTTTATACGTCGGGTTCAACTGGTGAACCTAAAAAAATCCCAAGAACATTAAAACAATTACTCAACGAAGTTCAAGGGTTAAGCCAAAGCTTTAGTTTTGATGAACATGCAATTGCGATTGCAACGGTCAGTCATCAACATATTTATGGATTACTGTTTAAATTACTGCTACCACTTGCTACAGGTCGAAGTTTTTATGTGCCTCAAATGGCATTTCCTGAAGATGTTGTGCAAGCTCAAAAACAACTACAGACACTAGGTTTAAGAAATTATTTGATCTCAAGTCCTGCATTATTAAAACGCTGGACAACCGATGTTATTTTACAAAACTGCCAGATGGTTTTTAGTTCTGGTGGCAAACTGGAAAGTGGTGTTCGTCCTTTATTAAATCGTCCAATTATTGAAGTTTTAGGAAGTTCTGAAACTGGTGGTATTGCCCATCGCTTTAAAGATGAGGATGCTTGGACTGCTTTTAGTAATGTGGCTATTCGTATTGAAGATCAACAGCTCATGGTGAAGAGTAATCATGCCTATGAGGATGACTGGATTACCACAGGTGATGGCGCAGCATGGTCAGATGAAACGTGTCAGACCTTTAAGCTGATGGGACGTACAGATCGAATTGTAAAACTTGAAGAAAAGCGTTTGAGTCTAGATGCGATCGAGCAAAGCATTCGAGCTTTGGATGCGGTTCAACAATGTCATTTACTGGTACTTGAACATGAGCAGCGTCAAATATTAGGATGTATTGTTGTTTTAACAGAGCTCGCTCGGGAACAGTTACAACAGCAGGGTAAGTCAGCTTTTGGTGGCCATTTAAAACAACAGTTGAAAGATCACTTGGAAACGATAGCAATTCCACGTCAGTGGCGGTTCTTAAGTCAGCTACCGCAAAACTCGCAGTCTAAACTCAATAAAAGCTATTTGCAGACTCTATTTAAGCCTATGTTACAACCTGTGGTGTTGTCGCAGTCTCAAAGTTCAGATGACCATATTTTTAGCCTTGAGTTTCCACCAGAGTTAGCGTGTTTTAAAGGGCATTTCCCAACACAACCGATTTATCCTGGGGTCGGCCAAATAGGTTTTTTACAACATTTTGCTAAATTAATTTGGTCGGACTTAAATTGGTGTCAGGGTTATGAGCAGCTAAAATTTCAAAACCTGATCAGTCCTTATGCAATAGTACAACTTAAGCTTTCTCGAAAAGAGCATAAAGTAAGTTTTGAGCTACGCGATTCAGAACAGATTTTGGCTTCTGGGCGTTTATTATTCGCTTTGCAAACGGAAGTAGAGGGTTAAAAATGCAGACCAACTATGGCTTTGTTATCCCGGTTTATAATCATCCACATTATTTAGCAGACTTAATTGCTTATCTGGACAGTTTCCATCTACCGATTGTGTTGGTAAATGATGGAAGTGAGGATGCTTGTAGCCAAATTTTAAGAGCATTGGCAGAACAATATTCCCAAATTCATTTAATTGAACATGAAGTGAATAAGGGCAAAGGCCAAGCCGTGATGACTGGATTACGTGCGGCTCATCAGCTTGGTTTAAGCCATGCACTACAACTTGATGCCGATGGGCAACATTGCTGGGATGACATTCCTAAATTTATTGAGCAATCTCGGCAACATCCAGATGCGATGGTAATTGGTCAGCCATACTTCGATGAATCTATTCCTAAAAAGCGCTTATATGGTCGTTACATTACCCATTTTTGGGTATGGCTGAATAGTTTGTCTTTTGAAATTAAAGACAGTATGTGTGGGTTTCGAGTGTATCCGCTCGAGAGCACGATAAATGTATTGAATAGTGCTAAATTCCAGCCACGTATGGGCTTTGATAGTGAAATTTTAGTGCGTTTAAAATGGGAAAATATCCCTTTTATTAATGTCCCGACACCTGTGGTTTATCCAGAGCAGGGCATCTCCCATTTTCATGTTTGGCAAGATAACTTAGGACTGAGTAAAGCACACGCAACTTTGTTTATGGGCATGCTAATTCGCTTACCGAAGCTGTTAAAGCAAAAGCTGCAAGGTTAATTATGACAGATTCAGCTTCTCCAAAATGGAACGACATTAAAGAGCGAGGCGGTATGTTGCCCCTCATGCTCGTATTGTGGTTTTACCGTTTTGGTGGACGTTGGTTATGCAAGGTGATGATGTACTTTGTCATTATGTGGTATTGGCTATTTGCAGCTACAGCAAGACAGGCTTCCTTACTTTATTTAAATAAATTGCATCATTTCGCTGGAACACAGTCACCTTTCACCCATCAGCCAACATGGGCAAATAGCTATGCGCATTTTATGCAATTTGGCGAATGTATTTTAGATAAGATTGAGGGTTGGCTAGGGCATATCTCCGAGCAAAATCTAGAAGTTTTTGGACATGAAAACTTCTCGCAGCATTATCAAAAAGGTGCTCTGATTATTGTCTCTCACTTTGGCAATATTGAATTACTTCGTGCCATTAAGTCTGAGCATCCACAGAAAATTAATGTGCTGGTTTACCAAAAGCACGCAACAAAATTTAATGAGTTTTTGAAAAAACTAAATGATAAGGCAGATGTGTGTCTCTTATCTGTCGATGAGCTGGGTATTGAAACGGCCATGTTGTTGCAAGACAAAATGCAGCAAGGTGAGTGGGTCATTGTTGCGGCAGACCGAGTGCCTGTGCAGTCAGATCGTGTACAGCAGATTGAGTTTTTAGGAGAGCCAGCATCCTTCCCTCAGGGTGCATGGATTTTAGCAAATTTACTCAAAGTGCCTGTTATTGCGGTGTTTTGCTATCGGGTGCAACAGCAGTTTCAAGTGCATATTCATTCAATTGCTGAGCAGGTGAGTTTACCTCGTGCTAACCGTATTGAAAGTATGCAAACCATCACTAAAACGTACGTTGCCGTACTAGAACAGCATTGTCTACGTGCTCCTTATCAATGGTTTAATTTTTATAATTTTTGGACGAAATAACATGCGTGTGTTAACCGTAGGTGAACAGCCACTGAGTATTGAAGATGTCGTTTCTGTAGCAAGAGGCGAATGTCAGGTTACTTTACCTGAATCATCTTCGTGGCGTGAACTGATTCAAAAAGGGGCTGATTTTCTCGATCAGTTACTTGAAGAAGAAGGGGTTATCTATGGTGTGACCACAGGTTATGGTGACTCATGTTTGGTTGAAGTGCCATTACATCAGGTCAATGAACTACCACTGCATCTTTCACGTTTTCATGGTTGTGGTTTAGGTGAAAATTTAGATGTGATCACTGCACGTGCAGTAGTGGTGACACGTTTATGTTCATTGGCTCGCGGTTATTCAGGTGTGTCGATAGCACTACTTGAGCGCTTGGTTTGGTTGCTGAATGAAAATGTAATTCCAGTCATTCCATCTGAAGGTTCAGTTGGAGCAAGTGGGGACTTAACGCCGTTATCTTACATTGCGGGAACTTTAGTCGGCGAGCGTGATGTCTATGTCGATGGACAAATTGTTCCAGTTGCTCAAGTTTATGCTGAAAAGAACATGCTGCCTTTAACGCTCAGACCTAAAGAAGGTTTGGCGCTCATGAACGGTACGGCGGTGATGACGGCTATTGCTTGTTTAAACTATAAAAAAGCAGAGCAGATTGCACTTGCGAGTACTTTAATTACCGCTCTAAATGTATTGGCATTAGAAGGTAATCCTAGTCATTTTGATGAAGTACTGTTTGCACAAAAGCCCCATCCGGGGCAGCAACAGATTGCCAAGCAATTACGTGAATGGCTGGGCAGTGAAGTACAAACAGCACATCAAAGTCCACGCTTGCAAGATCGTTATTCGTTACGCTGTGCGCCGCATATTATTGGTGTGTTTGAAGACTCAAAAGTATGGTTGCGTCAGTTTATTGAAAATGAACTGAACTCAAGTAATGACAATCCCTTGATTGATCCAGTAGGTATGCGTGTGTTGCATGGTGGTCATTTTTACGGTGGACATATTGCACAAGCAATGGATAGCTTAAAAATTATGATTGCCAATATTGCTGACTTGATGGATAGACAGATTGCACAGTTGGTTGATCACAAAATGAATCATGGTTTGCCACGTAATTTAACAGGTGCGACAGCTGAACGTTTACCACTGAATCATGGTTTTAAAGCGGTACAAATTGGGGTGTCGGCGTGGACGGCTGAAGCCTTGAAAAATACTTTGGCAGCTTCAATTTTTTCACGCTCAACCGAATGTCATAACCAAGACAAAGTCAGTATGGGAACCATTGCTGCCCGTGATGCGAGCCGCGTAATTACCTTAACACAGCAAGTCATTGCAGCACTTTGCTGCGCGAGTGTGCAGGCGATTCATTTGAAAGGTTTAACCACACAGTTAAGTCCAACATTGCAGGCGTTTATGCAATGGACCTTACAAAGCTTTGCATTTGTCGAAGAAGACCGACCATTACAAACCGAATTACAACAGATTGTTGATCGTTTAGACCAACTTGAATTGTTTAATCAACCAGAATTTATGGGATAAGGTGAGCCAATGCATGCAGATGTAATCATTGAAATTCCATTTCATGATGTCGATACCATGAATGTGGTTTGGCACGGTCATTATTTAAAGTATTTTGAGATTGCGCGCTGTAAATTGCTCGATCAATTTCATTACAACTATATGCAGATGAAAGAATCAGGCTATGCATGGCCTGTGATTGAAAGCCATGTTCGCTATGCATACGGTATTGAGTTCGAACAAAAGATTCGGGTTCGGGCCATTTTAAAAGAATGGGAAAACCGCTTAAAAATTGATTATCTGATTTTTGATGCTGAGTCTGGGAAGCGTTTAACCAAGGGTTATACCACACAAGTAGCGGTGAATATTGAAGCTCGTGAAATGTGTTTCCAGTCTCCTCAAGTTTTGTTTGATCGCTTAAATGCATGGTCTGAGTTTCAACCGAAGAGGAATGTGTGATGACTAGATTCATCAAAACTTTAGGTTTAGGTGCTGCTGTTTGGGTGAGTAGTTTAAGTGCGGTCTATGCAGCGCCAACACAGATCACGCAAATTTTTCAGCAATTGTCACAGTCTCCAACGGTTCGTGCTGATTTCGAACAGCAGAAAAAATTACCATCGTTGAATAAAACTTTTGTATCGAACGGGTCTTTGCTATTTGCAAAATCTTATGGTGTAGCATGGCAAATCAAACGCCCAGTACAGGCAGATTTGATTGTTACCCCAACCAAACTGGTACAAAAGACCCAGCGTACATTTAGCCAAATACAAGTTGATCAATCGCCATATAGTTCGGTCGCGACTTTATTTTTGCAGCTCATGTCAGGTAATGAACAAGCTTTGGCAAAGAACTTTAATGTGGTGAGTGCGAACTATGGTCCAGCGGGTTGGAGCATGAGCTTAACCCCCAAAAGTAGCCTGTTTAAAAAGCTATTTGTACGAATTGATGCTCAAGGCCAACAGTATGTCAACCAAATCGTGATTACCGAGAAAGCGAATAATTTGACGACCATTCGATTTAGTCACCAGACTTCTCAACCGACGATTCTAACGGCTGCCGAGCATGCGATTTTCCAACTGGCAAAATAAGTTCACTGTACTTTGGTTAATTGCTCTCCTGCTTATTGCGGTGGGGTTGGGTGTGACTTGGCTGAAAAAAGACATTCATATTCAGACCAACATTTTTGCGTTATTGCCTAAAGTTCAACAAGACCCAGAACTTGCACGTACTCAGCAGTACATGAATGAGCAACTCAACAATAAAGTATTTGTCGTTGTAGATGCTAAAGATGAGACTGCGATACAAAATGCGACCGAGTTTTTAACCACACAAGCTAAGCAAAGTGCATTATGGCAACCACTCAAACCACAACTTGATTTTGATCAGTTTGCAAAGCAACTTTATCAACATCGAGCAGGTTTATTGAGTGCGCAAGATCAATCTTTATTGAAAAAGCAAGATTACGAGGTATTGAGTGAACAAAGCTTAATGCAGATGATGAGCCCAGGTATGCCTGTCACTGCCGAATTACTCAAGCAAGATCCGCTATTATTATTCCCTCGCTATGCTATGCAGTTGGCAAAGCCATCACAGCAAAATATTGAAATGGAGCAGGGTTTTGCCACCATTCATCATGAGCAAGGTCTTTCTCGGCTTTTCGTATTGCAGTTGACCCAAAGCCCATACAATATTGACTATCAAGAACAAGTATCGAACTGGATTGAGCAGACTAAGCAAAAACTAGCAGGAATGGGACTAAATTCTCATTGGACGGGGACGATCTTATTTACAAATTTTGGAACCCAATCAGCTAAAGAGGAAATCTCAACCATTGGGGTTGGCTCTACATTAGGTTTAATTTTTCTGGTGTGGTTCGGCTTCCGCTCATTACGCCCTATGGCGACAGAATTTATTGCTGTTTCTACTGGCAGTTTTGTGGCATTTGCAGTGACTCATTGGATGTTTGGAGAAATTCATCTCATCACTTTGGTATTTGGCGCCAGTCTGATTGGTGTTTGTGTCGATTTTTCTTTTTACTTTATGGCCATGCAATCACAGCATCGCAAGCTAGGTGGTTTCCAGATTCTACGACCTCTATTACCTAGTCTATTTATGGGCTTAATGACTACGTTGGTTGCTTATGTCTTTTTGAGTTTTACACCATTTCCAGGGTTTAGACAGATTGCAGTCTTTTCAATTGTTGGATTAATTGCAGCTTGGATTAGTAGTGTGCTTTTATTGCCAAGACTACCTGCACTCAATGCCCAACCAGCTATACGCACCTTGTCATGGATTGGGCAAACACGGCTGTGGTTTCAGCAACGTGCAAAAATACGCTATGGTTTGATTGCGACTATTTTAGTTGCGGGTACAGTTAGTCTTTTCTACCTTAAGACAAACGATGATATTCGTAATTTGCAAGGTATGGACGCGAGTTTAAAGCAGCAAGATCAAGCAGTACGCGAACAATTTGGTCAGCAACAGAGTAGTGATTATTTTGTGGTAAAAGCAGCTTCTGTAAATGAAATGCAGCAACAAGAACAACAACTCATCGGGCAGTTGCAAAGGTTACAGACTCAAGGTGAAATTAGTGCCTTTCAAGCTCTGGGACAGTGGATTCCACCATTGGTAGAGCAAAAGCAGAATGTACAGTTATTACAAAGTATTCCGCGCTCGACCTTAGAACAATATGCTCAAAGTATGGGGCTAAATCTGGCAGATGTTTTACAGTGGCAACAGCAACTGGCAACACAACCACTATTAGATTTTGCGGTATTTAAAGATCATCCTTTAGCTTTCTTGCAGCCTCAAGCCAATGAACGATTAGTGATGGTGACAGGAATAAAACATCCAGAAGCTTTAAAAGCACTACAAACTCAATACGTGCATTTTCAGCAACCGATTACAACCATGTCGCAAATGTTTGCCGAACATCGAGTTCAGGCTCAACATCTTCTCATTTATGCATTAATAGGATTAACAATAGGCTTAGCTGTTATTTATGGTCTAAGTTCGATTGTGCCTTTAGTTCTGCCTGTGAGTTTGGCGTTATTGAGCACTTTTGCTGTTCAGGCGTGGTTAGGTGTAGAAATTAACTTGTTTAGTATTATGGCGACTTTCCTGATTATTGGGATTGGCGTTGATTATGCAATTTTCTACCGACATGGACATGACCATCCACAAGTAGTTGGAATGGCATTGTTTTTATGTATGATGTCGACCTTACTTGGCTTTGGGTTACTTTCATTTAGCCATACTTATGCAATTCACTGTTTTGGTTTGACGGTTTTATTTGGGGTTGTTTTCTCATTCATCTATGCGACGTTGTTAACCCCGGCAGATGAAGAACATATAGTGAATTTACAAGATCATTCATAATTTGAATAAATTAAAAAGGAAGTCGTGCTATGAGCACTTTAGAAAAAATTGATATCGTGATTATTGGGGCTGGGCCATCAGGTAGTTCTGCTGCGGCACTTCTTCGAAAAAAAGGCTATACCGTTACGGTCATTGAAAAGCAGCATTTCCCTCGTTTTTCGATTGGTGAGTCATTGCTACCACAATCTATGGCATTTTTAGAAGAAGCTGGTTTATTAGAAACAGTCCGTGAGCATGTTGAACAATATGCTTTTCAATTTAAAAATGGAGCGGCCTTTTTACGTGGTAAACAACGCAGTTTTTATAACTTTACTGAAAAATTTACCGATGGTCCGGGAACTACTTGGCAGGTTCGCCGTGCCGATTTTGACAATTTGCTAGCAAAGCAGGCTCAAGTTTATGGTGCCGATATACGTTTCGGACATGAGGTTTTAGATGTTGATATTACATCTGAAGAGCCTGTACTTACTGTAATTGATGAAGAACAACAGCGTTATCAGATTCAAGCTAAGTTTTTATTAGATGCGAGTGGCTTTGGGCGTATTTTACCAAAATTATTAGATCTAGAGAGTCCATCAAACTTTCCGGTACGACGTGCGCTGTTTACCCATATTGAAGATGGAATTACAGATGACCCAGAGTTTGATCGCAATAAAATTCTAATTACGGTGCATGAAAAAGATCACCGTGCATGGTATTGGTTGATTCCATTTGCAGATGGACGGGCTTCTTTTGGTATCGTTGCAGAACAAAATTTCTTTGATAAATACACAGTTGAAAATGCTGAAGATAATGAACCAGATGCAATGTTTAAACGCATTTTAGCTGATGAACCAAGTTTGTCACATGTCCTGTGCCGTGCAAAGTTTGATACACCAGTGCGTACTTTGGTAGGCTACTCAGCGAATGTAAAACATTTGGCAGACCGCAATTATGCGCTATTAGGTAATGCAGGCGAGTTCCTTGATCCAGTCTTTTCATCCGGTGTGACGATTGCGCTTAAATCTTCAAGTTTGGCGGTTCCTTTGGTTGAACGAGTTTTACAAGGTGAGCAAGTCGACTGGTTACAAGAATATGAAAAACCATTACGCCGTGGTATTCAGGTGTTTCGTGCCTATGTTGAATCATGGTATGAAGGCGAGTTTCAAGATGTAGTGTTCTCGCAAAATCAAAACGAAGGCATTCGCCGTATGATTTCTTCATTATTGGCTGGTTATGCATGGGATGAAAAAAATCCGATCCATAAAAATGCCAAACGTAGACTCACCACTTTGGCAGAATATTGTCGTGAAGGATTGGCGCAAGAACAGGTACTTGAGGGATAACCATGCAACGCAAATGGGCAACGATATTACTCAGTAGCTTTATATTTTTAAATGGTTGTCAGGTCATGCCACATGCCAAAGGGCTGCAAAGTCCTCTATGGCAGGCTCAGACTTATCAAAGACAAGATCAGGTTGAGGTTCAGTGGAAGCAGCAAAGTTTTAGCTTCTTGTTATATCAACAGCAAAAGGGGGCTGTATTGGATATGGTGGCTTTAAGCCTGACAGGCCAGCAATTATTTAAGTTACAGTTTGATGGGCATCGGGTTCATGTTGAACAACGTATTGATCAAATGCGTTTATTGCCTTTTGAGTTTCTAGTGCGTGACCTTTTGTTTGCGACATACCCTCAGTTTTCGCATTTAGGGCAGCAAGCTGTAGAGATGAAACAACAAGCAGACAAGCAAATTGTTTATATTGAAAAGCAGCCTGTATTGCAGCTGAAACAGGGACAAGGAAGCATTGAATTGATTAATGAACAAGTCCCTTATGCCATGACGCTGAGTTCGATTGAGAACACCTTGCAGACAGAAGAAAGTCCTACGCCATGAAACATCTACCTTCAGAAAATGCAGCTCCAATGGCAGTAGGCATACAATTTAGTGTTGGTTTATCTGCATTAGGCTGCGAACTTAATCAAATTAAACAAGCATTACAACAGCCGCAGCAAACCTTAAGTTTGCGAGATGATTTAATTGCTGATCGTGATGTTTGGGTGGGGCAATATACGCATCCATTATGTTCGCAAGTATCCGATGCTTTACAGTCTGTAGATTCACGTAATTTACGTTTTGCATTAACCGCATTATCCGAAATTGAAACAGAGCTAAAAGCCTATACTGCATCCTTTGAAAATAAACGTTTAGCCATTGTCGTTGGCACATCGACTTCGGGTATTGCAGATAATGAATTGTTACTTAAGCAATATTTTCAAGGGCAAACCGATCTATCGATATCTCATTATCCTCAAGAAATGAGTTGTTTAGCGAAAGCATTACAACAGTACTTAGGATGGGAAGGGCCAGCCTACACTATTTCGACAGCTTGCTCTTCAAGCGCTAAAGCATTAGCCGCTGGGCAGAGATTACTTCACGCAGATTTAGCTGATGTTGTACTAGTCGGTGGGGTCGATACCTTGTGCAAGTTGACCCTAAATGGATTTAATAGCCTAGAAAGTTTATCTGAACATGTTTGCCAACCCTGCGGTGTAAAGCGTGATGGTATTAATATTGGTGAAGCTGCTGCATTCTTTGTTTTAAGTAAAGCAGCAGCACCTGTCATGTTAATGGGGGCTGGTGAATCTATGGATGCATGGCACATTTCTGCTCCACATCCAGAAGGTAAAGGTGCGGCTTTAGCTATGCAACGTGCATTAGAGATGGCTCATATTTCAGCTCAAGAGGTGGGTTATATCAACTTGCACGGCACTGCAACTCCACAAAATGATGCGATGGAAATTAAGGCTGTACGACAAGTTTTTGGTGATCATCCAGTTGCGTTAAGTAGTACCAAACATAAAACTGGACATTGCCTCGGTGCTGCTGGCGCTATAGAAGCTTTTATTTGTGAACAAGTTCTAAAAGATCAAAGCTGGTTGCCATTACATCAAAATGTTGAGCTTGATCCAGATTTAGCTGACCAAAACTATGTGCAAGATGCTGAGTTAAAACAGCCTATTCGCTATGTCATGAGTAATTCTTTCGCTTTTGGCGGAAGTAATATTAGTCTTGTTTTTGGAGTAAAGCCCTGATGAAACTCGATGCAATTCAATATATTCCTCATGAGCAACCGATGGTATTTATTGACCATTTAACAGGGGTTGCAGAAGGGCGCGCACAAGCAGAACTCACGATTACCCCAGAGCTGATGTTTTGTGAAGCAGAAGGCTTGCCGACATGGGCAAGCATTGAAATTATGGCGCAAACGATTAGTGCTTATTCAGGCTGGCAAGGCGAGCAGTCAAAACAAGCACCAAAAGTCGGTTTTTTATTGGGAACACGTAAGTTAAATTTACCGATCCCTTATTTCGCTTTGGGTTCACGATTGATCATTCAAATAGAACAACAATATTTTCATGAAGGACTTGGGCAATTTTCCTGTGAAATTCAATATGCTGAGCACTGCATTCAGGCAACGTTAAGTGTATTTGAGCCAACAGAAACACCATTTAAATAACCACAAATAATTAGGAATACATTGTGACAAGACGAATTTTAGTAACGGGTTCAAGTCGAGGAATTGGGAAAGCGATTGCATTACAACTTGCAAAGGCGGGTTTTGATGTAACAGTGCATGCACGTTCGCGTCAGGCAGATGCCGAGCAAGTCGTACAAGAGATTCAAGCGTTAGGACAAAATAGCCATTATCTAATGTTTGATGTCACTGAACGCCAAAACGTTCAACAAATTTTAGAACAAGATGTAGAGAAGCACGGCGGATTCTATGGCGTTGTATTGAATGCAGGCCTTACTCATGATGGTGCTTTTCCAGCATTAACTGATCAAGATTGGGATGAAGTTATTTCGACTTCTCTAGACGGTTTTTATAACGTATTAAAACCATTAGTTATGCCAATGATTCATTTGCGTAAAGGTGGTCGTATTGTCACCTTATCTTCGGTTTCTGGGATTATGGGTAACCGTGGTCAGGTTAACTATAGTGCTGCAAAAGCAGGATTGATTGGTGCGACCAAGGCTTTGGCACTCGAATTGGCGAAGCGAAAAATTACCGTGAACTGTGTAGCGCCCGGCCTGATTGAAACTGAAATGGTCACCGATGAAGTTAAAGAACATGCGCTTAAAATGATTCCGTTGCAACGCATGGGACAGGTCGATGAAGTGGCGAGCGTGGTGAAATTCTTGTGTTCAGATGAAGCCTCTTATGTAACTCGGCAGGTTATCTCCGTTAATGGAGGACTCATCTAATGAAACGTGTTGTTGTGACGGGAATGGCTGGAATTACCTCTTTAGGTGAAACCTCCGATGAGATCTTTGCTCGATTTGACGCTGCCAAAAGTGGTATACGTTACATGCCGGAGTGGGAGCAATATGTTGACCTTCGGACCAAGCTTGCTGGGCCTGTTGAAACATTTCATGTTCCAAAACATTTTAACCGTAAGGTTACTCGCGGGATGGGACGCGTTGCGCTCATGTCCGTGGTTTGTGCCGAAACTGCCTTACAAAATGCTGGTTTGCTTGGGCATGAAATTTTGTCTAGTGGCGAAGCAGGGGTTGCTTTTGGTTCTTCTGCGGGGAGCGTAGAGGCCGTGGGTGAGTTTGCCAGCATGCTGCTTCATCAGAGCATGAGTAAGATGAATGCAACGACTTATATTCGTATGATGTCGCATACAAGTGCGGTGAACATGACCGTATATTTTGGTCTAAAAGGCTTAACTTTACCGACCTCAAGTGCATGTACCTCTGGTTCTATGGCCATTGGGCAAGCCTATGAAGCCATTAAATATGGCAAACAACAGATCATGATTGCAGGTGGTGCTGAGGAACTCAGTGCGGCAGGTGCAGCGGTTTTTGATGTATTGTTCGCGACCAGTGGCATGAATGATCAACCAGAAAAAACACCGCGTCCATTTGATGCTAAGCGAGATGGATTAGTGATTGGTGAAGGGGCAGGCTGTTTAATTTTAGAAGAATACGAACATGCCAAAGCCCGTGGTGCTCATATCTATGCAGAGTTGATTGGCTACGGTAGCAATACCGATGGTCAACATGTAACTCGCCCTGATGCAGAAATGATGGGGCGCTGTATGCAATTGGCACTTAGAGATGCATCTGTAGAAGCTAAAGACATTGCTTATGTGAATGCGCACGGTACCTCAACTGATCAGGGTGATGTGGCGGAGAGTCAGGCGACAGCAACAGTTTTAGGACGTAAACCGATTAGCTCTTTAAAGAGTTATTTTGGACATACGCTAGGGGCGTGTGGAGCTATTGAAGCTTGGTTGAGCATTGAAATGATGAATCGCGACCGCTTTATTCCCACTTTAAATTTAGATGAAATTGATCCACTGTGCGGTGATTTGGATTATATCGTTCAGCAGCCGAGAACTTTGGATGCTGACATTATTATGAGCAATAACTTTGCTTTTGGCGGAATAAATACTTCGCTTATTTTTAAACGTGTTAAACAATAAGGAACACAACAATGTTAAATAAAAAACTTTTATTTATAGCAATGCTAAGTGCGGGTTTTACTGCCACTGTTCAGGCTGGAGATGAAGTACATCAGTTAAATTTTAAAGAAGCTGTAGACCGTGCAGTTGCAGATGGTACTTTAGATGGTTCAGTAAAGTTTTATTTAAAGGGTACAAAGTCTGGCGGTAAAATCATTCAAAAAGATGCGGTAACCAATAAAAAGACCAATGGTTTTGGTAAGTCCGCAGCAACGTCTTGTGACTGGGTTTTACGTTCAGCACTGATCCAAATGCAAAATAATGCGAAAGCACAAGGTGCAAATGCAGTTACCAATATTGTGAGCTATTTTAAAGCCAATGAAACTACGAGTATGACAACTTACGATTGCTATAAAGGTGCCATGATGGCGGGTGTTACCTTAAAAGGCGACGTGGTTAAATTCTAATTAATTTTAAATAAGGTCGGGATAATGTCTAAACGTAATATTGAAGTCTACACACAGGCATTATCTCAGCTTCTTTTAAAATCTAAACAAGATTTTCCAGACTTTCGTACATTTAATCATTATAAAAAACAGCAAATACATAATATTAGAAACGAGCTAATAGCACAGAAATTACAAATTACAATAACGGATTTGGAGTTTGCAAAGCATGAGCATGGCAAGCCATATTTATTGAGTCACGATTTAGATTTTAATCATTCTCATAGCCAACAATATTATGCTTTGGCGATGAGTCAACAGGTTAAAGATATAGGCGTAGACGTTGAAGAATTAGACCGTAAAGTTCGTTTGGAAGCTTTAGCCCAGCATGCATTTCATCCTGATGAATATGCAACATGGCAAAGTCTAGAACAAGATAGAGAATATTGGTTTAAAGTCTGGACGACTAAAGAGGCTGTTCTAAAAGCTTCAGGCCTTGGTATACGTTTAGATTTAAATACTTTAAATACTCAAGCACATCCTACAGACTGTGGCGGAATATGCTCGCATGAACTTATTGGGACATTTGCTTATCAAAACTTCGTTGTAGGCAATATGATTCTAACGTTAGCATGGCGTTCAGAATTATCTTGCCGTGGTTTTCAGTTTCCTACAATTCAGCTTCATTCACTGGATGGTGAATTCACCAAATAGCACACATAAAAAAACCGCGAATTACGCGGTTTTTTAGTTTAGAGCAAGCTATAAAATTAAGCTTGACCTTCAACAGCTTGAGCACGTTGCATATTCGCTTCGAACTCTGCATCAAAGTTGATTGGTGTAAGAAGTAACTGTGGGAAGCTACCTTTAGTCACTAAATCATTTACCGCTTCACGTAAGAACGGGAACAAAATATTTGGGCAATAAGCGCCTAAAATATAAGGTAAACGATCTTCTTCAACGTTATCAATCAAGAAAATACCTGATTGAGTGATATCTACAATGAACGCTGTTTCGTTGTCGTTATCGGCTTGTACCACAACTTTTAAAGAAACTTCAAAATGAGTTGGATCAATTTTTTCTGCAGCAGAAGAAAGATTGATATTGAGTTCAGGTTGCCATTGTTTAGTAAAAACCTGCGCCCCAGGAACCTCAAAAGAAATATCTTTTGTATAAATACGCTCTAAAGCTAATTGTGGTTGAACTTGTTGTTCTTCGCTCATTGTTTTTTCCTTAATATGGATGCGAGATTAAGCCAATAATTCGTCAAGTTTACCTTCACGCTCTAAAGCATAAAGTTGGTCAAAACCGCCAATAAACTGATCGTTAATAAAAATTTGTGGGACAGTACGATGATTAGTACGTTGCATTAATTCAACACGTACTTCTGGTGCTTCAACAGAAAGATTTACTTCTTTGTAAGCAACACCTTTACGCTCAAGTAACTGTTTAGCACGAACGCAATACGGACATACAGAAGTTGAGTAAACAATGACATTTGCAGTCATAATAATTCTCCTTAAGCTTTTGGTTTGCTTTTAACAAGAGGTAAGCCTTGTGCTTTCCAGTTACTAATACCACCATCAAGACGATAGCTGTCGTGGTGAGCAACTTTTTGCAAAGCACTACCAGCAACTTGTCCGAGGTTGCAAATAAATACTAATGGACGCTCACTTGCTTTTAATTCATCAGCATGACTTGCAATTTGGCTGAAAGGAATATTGCGGCTGCCACTAATATGACCTTCACGGAAGTCTTTACTATCGCGCAAGTCGATCAGTATGGCATTTTTCGCTTTCACTAAAATACCAAGCGACTGTGGTGAAATTTTACGACCGTTACGTTGACCTTCAAAAATGAAGAACAACACGACCAAGACTCCGAGCGTACCAAACAAAATGGGGTGATTCCCCATAAACTCTAACCAGCGTTCCACAAGTCACCTAAAAAAAATTAAAAACAAAATTGACCTAGAGTATAGCGTATATAGATGGTGATCAAAATCACCACTTCAAGGGCAAAGCAGACAGAAAATTAGTTTTTTTGCTGTGCTTCTTGAATCTCATCATTTAAACGCAAAAAGCTATCTAGGCGCCGTGGTAAAATTTCACCAGATTCTACAGCGTGTTTTAACCCACAGTTCTTTTCATGAGTATGGGTGCAATTACGGAATTGGCAAGAACCCAAATGTGCTTCAATTTCTGGAAAGCCCATACGAATTTTTTCTAAATCAAGATGCCAAAGTCCAAACTCACGAATTCCCGGTGAATCGATTAACGCACCATTTTTACCGAAATTCATTAAACGTGTAGAGGTTGTTGTGTGCTGACCGAGTGCAGAGTTTTCAGAAATAATATTTGTTTTCTGCTCTGCATCTGGAATAAGCACATTAATTAAAGAGCTTTTTCCTACACCCGATTGACCAACGAAAGCCACAGTTTCGCCATCTAAACGTTCAGATAAAGCAGAGATATCACCCTTTTTAGACTGACAAATTATCACCTCATAACCCAAAGTTTTATATTCTTCTAATAGGGTAAGAATTGGGTCATTTTCAGTGAGCAAATCCGATTTATTTAAAACTAAAAGTGCGGGAATGTTAGCGTCTGCACAAGCGACTAAATAACGATCGATTAATGTTGGGGCTGGCTCAGGAAGGGGAGAAAATACAATTACAATCAAACTGATATTTGCTGCAACTGGTTTAACTTTGTGATAACGGTCTGGACGGGTAAGCAACGAGTTACGTGGATGAATAGCAGTAATAATGCCTAAACCCGTGTTTGGGTCAGCCTGCCATTTAACTCGGTCACCAGTCACAAGTAACTCAAGGTTTGTGCGAGTATGACAGCGCCATACGCTTTTGAGCTCGATAGGTTTCCAGAAAGGTTCTGGCTCTCCTTCGGCAACTTGAGGTTTTTCTGGGTGATGCTCAGGTACGGAGAGTGCCTGTACTTCGAGTTGGCGGCCATAATGTTGTACAACGAGTCCGTCCAGATCTTGTGAAGTATCTGCCTCTTCTTGGCGAGTTTTGTGCTGTTTTTCAATACGACGTTGCTGTTGTTCAGTTAAACGACGCTTACGAATTAAAGCCATTCATATCCCAAAAAAACCACTGTTTGAAGATGGCAAAAATAGCATGAAGCGGCTATAGAATTACAGCGCAGATGCAAGAAATTTGCTACTATTGATGTTTTTACGGCATTTAGAACGTACATACATGAGCAGTACTTTAAATACACGATTAATTTGGATTGATCTGGAAATGACCGGTTTAGATACCGATAATGACCAAATTATTGAAATCGCAACAATTATTACAGATGATCATTTAAATGTACTTGCCGAAGGTCCGGTTTTAGCCGTTCATCAGCCTGACCGTATTTTAAATGCAATGGATGAGTGGAATACTCGCCAACATGGGCAATCTGGGTTGGTTGAACGAGTTCGTCGCAGTAAATTAACCGCTCGTGATGCTGAGTTACAGACTTTAGAATTCCTAAAAAAATGGGTTAATCCAAAAGTTTCACCGATGTGCGGTAACTCGATCTGTCAGGATCGCCGTTTCTTACATCGTCTTATGCCTGAACTAGAGCAGTATTTCCACTATCGTAATCTTGATGTATCTACGGTAAAAGAACTCTCAAAACGCTGGCGCCCTGAAATTATGAGCGGTCTGAAAAAGAATGCATCGCATTTGGCAATGGATGATATTCGTGACTCGATTTCTGAGTTGAAATACTACCGTGAATATTTCTTTATCATGAACACTGACGGTAAAGATTAATAATTTTGCCCGAGTGATATGAAAGGGAGGCTATTGCCTCCTTTTTTATTGTTTAAAGGGGATTGTTACAATAATGCCGATCGCTTGATTTGGCTTTCATATTCATTTTGCTTAAAATGATGTTTTAAATTTTTATTATAAAAAGAGAGCATTTATGCAAAGTAATAACCCGATACTGACGCGTGTTGAAACGGTCAGTGACTATAGTCAACCGATGACTGTGCAAGGTGCGATTCAAAAATCTGTTATGTTGACCATCATTGCAGCTGCGGTGGGTGTCGCTTTATTTTTATATGCAGCCTTTACTGCAAATGTTGGTATTGCCTATGCAGGTGCTATTGTTGGCGCAATTGGTGGCTTGGTTTTAGCTTTAATTGCCACATTTAAACCGACGACTGCACCAACCTTGGCAATTCCTTATGCACTATTTGAAGGTGCATTTTTAGGTGGTATTTCTTTTACTTTTCAAATGAAATACCCAGGTGTGCCTTTACAAGCATTACTTGCAACTTTTGTGACAACATTGGTCATGTTTGGTCTATATAAATTCAAGATTGTACGTGCAACTGAAAAATTCAAGTCAGTTGTGATATCTGCGTCTTTGGCTATTTTTCTTGTATTTATTGTGCAGATGATCATGCGTTTAGCATTTGGTTCAAGCATTCCTTATATTTTTGAAAGTAACTGGTTAGGCATTGGCTTTGCTGCATTTATTGCTGTGATTGCGTCACTTAACCTGATTTTAGATTTCGATTTAATTGAAACAAATGCAGCTTACCGCGCTCCAAAGTTTATGGAGTGGTTATGTGGAATTGCATTACTCTCAACCTTAGTTTGGATGTATATCTCTTTTTTACGTTTGATTGGTTTGTTATCTGACGACTAAGATTATATTCATCTAGAAGTCGCTCCTCATGAGGAGCGACTTTTTTTTCGTGCGATTTTTGAAAAAAGATGCATTATGCAATTTCGAAAACCGCTGAATATTGGCATTATGCTTTAAATTGTTTTGAGTGAGATCGGCATGACACAAGGACTTTTAGCAGGTAAGCGCTTTTTGATTGCAGGCGTTGCTAGTAAATTATCAATTGCTTTTGGTATTGCCCAAGCATTACACCGCGAAGGTGCAGAGCTTGCGTTTACTTATCCAAACGAAAAATTAAAAAAACGTGTGGATGAATTTGCTGAGCAATTCGGTTCTAAGCTTGTGTTTCCATGTGATGTAGCAGTTGATAGTGAAATTGACAATGCATTTGCAGAACTTGCAAAACATTGGGACGGTCTTGATGGCGTAGTTCACTCTATTGGCTTTGCTCCTGCACATACACTTGATGGTGATTTTACTGACGTGACTGACCGTGACGGTTTTAAAGTTGCTCATGACATCAGTGCATACAGCTTTATTGCGATGGCTCGTGCTGCAAAACCATTATTACAAGCTCGCCAAGGCTGTTTATTGACTTTGACTTACCAAGGTTCTGAGCGTGTAATGCCTAACTATAACGTTATGGGCATGGCAAAAGCTTCTTTAGAAGCGGGTGTTCGTTACTTGGCATCAAGCTTAGGTGTTGACGGTATTCGTGTAAACGCGATTTCTGCGGGTCCAATCCGTACATTAGCTGCTTCTGGTATTAAATCTTTCCGTAAAATGTTAGATGCGAATGAAAAAGTTGCTCCGTTAAAACGCAATGTGACTATTGACGAAGTGGGTAATGCAGCATTATTCCTTTGCTCGCCATGGGCTTCAGGTATTACTGGTGAAATTCTATATGTAGATGCTGGTTTCAATACTGTAGGTATGAGCCAATCTATGATGGATGATGAATAAGTTTTAAAACTTATTTAGCCATAAAAAAAGCCGTAGTTGAAGGACTACGGCTTTTTTAATTGGTGCAACTTATTGAGGAAGTTCTTTTACAGGTGAACCACCTAAAGCTTGCATGAGGGTGACATACGCGTTGTATTGGCTTTGTTTAGTTTCAACAAGGCTTAAGCGTGCAGTACGTGTCGTTTGCTGGGCATCAAGAAGTGTTTTTAATGCGACAGCACCATAACGGTAACGGACTTCGGTTAAACGTTCGGTTTTTTCTGCAAGCTGAACATTGCGTTCTTGTAACGCTACTTGTTTATCTAACTCCGTTCGACTCGATAAAGCGTTTTCGACATCAGCAAAAGCCTGATAAAGCGTTTGGCGATATTGAATAATCGCTTTTTCATAATCCAGATTGCTAATCGCGATGTCTTTCTTCATATCGTTATATTGCAAAAACGGTAAGCTCAAACTTGCCCCAAGCGTGAGGGCAGGGTTACGCAATAGCTCCGTTAACGATGTGCTGCTTGAACCCAAACTACTGGTTAAGCTAATTGATGGATAGTAGCTTGCCTTAGTTGCATCTTTAGTCGCGAGTGCCTTTTTTAAACGAAGCTCAGAGGCTTGTAAATCGGGACGACGCGATAAAATATCAGCGGGTAAGCCCGCACCAATTGCCGGCAGTGCATTGCGTGGTAAACGTTTAGGCTCTTGAATATTTAACTGTTGCAATGGTTCATGTAATAGCACTGCAATAGCAGTACGTGTTTCAACCAGTTGTTGCTCAATTTGACTTAAGCTTGCTTTTTGGCTTTGTACCGACTGTTCTGCTTGAGTCAGATCTACACCTGAAACTGCGCCAGCTTTATATTGAATCTGTACCAAGTCATAAAGCTTTTGTGATGTTGCTAGACTTTGCTGTGCAGTTGTATAACGCTCATTTAAATAACCGAGTTGCCAATAGAGTTTTGCAGTGGTTGCAATTAAACTTTGCCCAGTGGCTTGTAGATCTTGTTCAGTCGCTAAAGCTTCCCATTTACTTGCTTCAGTTTGGCGTGCAAGCTTACCAAACAAGTCAAGCTCATAGCTTACACCCGCACTCATTGATAGGCCTTTAGAACTGTCATCTCCCGAATTTAAATCGAAAGAATGTCCTGTAGAAACACTAGAGTTGGTACGTAAGCCTTGTTTATTTGCGGTTAGATCAGCTTGTAGACGAGCTTGTTTTAAGGCAATGCCGGCAACTGCTAAATCGCTGTTACGTTCTAATACATTGCTTACGAGCTGATTAAGCTGTGCGTCGCCAAAAAGTGTCCACCAGCGGTCTGCATATTGTTCGGCAGATGCTGTTTTTGCTTTGGCAGTGTCATACTGAAAACTACCCGGAACTTGTACCGAAGGTGTTTCATAAGGGGTTTTTACTACAGCTGCACATCCTACAAGAGAACCCGTGAGAAGAAGTGCTGTGCTGAGTTTAGTCATAGAGAAAGACATGCAATTTTCCTTATTCTCGTGATAGTGCTGCCACAGGGTCGAGTTTTGCGGCATTCTTGGCTGGTAAGAATCCAAAAATCACACCAATAAGTGTTGAACACACAAAGGCTGCAACAATCGATGTGCTTGAATAAGCCACGCTAAAGTTTCCGCCGGCAAATTTATTAATGAGTTGTCCAAGGCCGAGCGACAGCAAGACGCCAAGCACACCACCAATTAAACACACTAAAATTGCCTCAATAAGGAATTGCTGCAAAATATCACTTTGTCTCGCGCCCACAGCCATACGCACACCAATTTCCTGAGTACGTTCAGTCACAGAAACCAACATAATATTCATTACCCCGATACCGCCAACGACCAATGAAATTACGGCAATTGCTGAAACCAGAAGAGTCATCGTACTGGTTGTTTTCTCAATGGTTTGACGGATACTGTCACTGTTCATAGTGAAAATATCTTGTGCACCATGGCGCTGGGTTAATAAGTTTACAATCGCATTTTCTGCGGCTGTAGTTGAATATTTATCATTAATACGAACCACAATATTGCGGACATGGGCTTGACCTAACATACGGCTCATTACGGTTGTATAAGGCATATATACATTGAGCGTGTCATCTGAACCCATACCACTGGTTTGCGGTTCTACAATTCCGATAATTCGAGCAGGTACACTACCAAGTAACACCACTTGTCCAATTGGGTTAGTGCCATCACTAAAGAATTGTTTTTGTGTATTGGTATCAATAACCACATCTTGTGAACGATCGCGAACACTGCGTTGGTCAAAAGTTTGGCCATCTTTAAAGACTAGACCTTTTACATCGAAATAATCGTTACTCACACCGTTAATGGTCGCGTTTGCTTCATTTTGTTGATAACGAATGGTTTTGGATGTGCTGACCATTGGACTGACCGCACTCACATAAGGCTGCGTCATTAATGCATCTGCATCAGCAGGCACCAATGTTTTAAAATTGGCTGTTTTAGAGTTATCACCAAATCCTTTCCCCTGAAACACCGTAATCGTATTGGTGCCGAGGCCGCTAATATTGCTTAAAATTTGTTGTTGAGAACCTTTACCTAGAGCGACCACTGTAACAACAGATGCGATACCAATAATGATCCCAAGCATGGTTAAAAAAGTACGCATGCGATGAGCATTCATAGACAGTAAAGCCATTTGGAAAGCTTCTGACAGGCGGTCTAAAGTTGAACGCCATGCAGAAATACTTTTGCCTTTTTTCTGTTTACCTTGTAATGCTGGAGCAGCATCTGGATCAGACTTGACTGGTTCTGCTGCTTGATCAGGAACATTAGGACGGTCACTAATAATTTCTCCATCACTAATTTCGATAATACGAGTCGCATTTTTTGCGACCTGCATATCATGGGTAACCAGAATAATGGTGTGACCAGCTGCATTGAGTTCACGCAAAATCCGCATTACCTCAACGCCACTATGTGAGTCGAGTGCACCTGTTGGTTCATCGGCTAAGATCACATCACCGCCATTCATTAAGGCACGAGCAATAGAAACACGTTGCTGTTGACCACCAGAAAGTTGGCTTGGTCTATTAAGTGTTTTAGTGCCTAAACCTAATTCGGTCAGTAGAGCTGTTGCACGTTGTTTACGCTCAGAAGGGGTAACACCGGCATAAACAGCTGGGACCTCAACGTTACCTTCGGCAGATAAGTCACCCAGTAAATGGTAGCGCTGGAAAATAAAACCAAAATATTCACGGCGTAGTCGAGCGAGCTGATCTGGTTCGAGTTTACCGGTCTCTTGTCCACTAACCTTATAACTACCACTTGTAGGGCGGTCTAAACAGCCCAAAATATTCATGAGTGTTGACTTACCCGAACCAGACTGACCGACAATGGCAACCAGTTCACCTTCATAAATGGTAAGGTCAATTCCTTTTAAAATTTGTATTGTGCTTTCGCCAGCAGGGAATTCCCGGACCAGATTGCTGACTTCAAGCAAAGCTTGTTTTGTCATGCTTACATTCCCATTGGGCCACTACGGCGACGATTATTACCACTATTTGCAGAAGCAGCAGAGTTTTCTGAACTATCAGCGATCACGACTTGGTCGCCTTGTTTTAATCCAGCAAGAACTTGTGCGTTTACACGGTTGTTAATACCCACCAAGATCTGAGTTGGTTTACTCGTACCATCCGCTTGTAAAATACGAACTACACCAAGCGTTGCTTTGCCTTGTTCAATAAGTTGTTTTTGTTCAGCAGTTAAATTTAAGCGTTCTAAACGAGCACCATTGCCTTGATGCTTTCGTTCCGCACTTGGAGTCGAAGCTGCTTTGTCTGCTGATTGCCCCGGTTTTCTTTGACCAGAAAATTGTTTGCTACTTAAAGCAGATGAAGGAACCAGTAAGGCATTTTTTGCTGAATCTAATACGATATAAACTTGTGCAGTCATATCAATACGCAATTTGCCATCCGTATTTGGAACGTCAAATAAAGCGTTGTAGTACACAGCTGAACTACTGGTTGAACTCGTTGTATTGTTTGATTCACTAGAAATTGAATCTGGAGCAGGTTCAATCTGACGTAACGTCGCATAACGCTTACTATCATCACCTAGGGTCGTAAAGTAGACTTGTTGGCCTTTTTCTACTCTCATGATATCGGCTTCACTGACCTGCGCCTTGATCGTCATATTTTGTAGTTTTGCAATTTTAACGATAGTTGGAGCACTTTGATTCGCGTTTACGGTTTGTCCTTCTTCCGTCACAATTGCGACAACCGTACCATCTGTTGGAGCAAGAATACGTGTATAGCCAATGTTTGTTTGTGCTGTTGAACGAGTGACTTTCGCAGACTCAATTTGTGCGTCTAATGCTTTGACTTGTGCTTGAGCTGTTTTATAGCTTGCTTCAGCTGACTCTAAATCTGCACGTGGTGTTGCATCTTGTGCATACATCTGTTGCTGACGACGGTATTCGAGTTGTTTTTCATTCAAAGAAGCAACCTGTTGAAGTCGCTGTGCTTCTAAATTTTTAATATTCGCATCAGAAGTTTTTAAACTATTTTCTTGGGTAGTTGAATCAATTTGAGCAATCAGTTGACCTTGCTTAACCTGGTCGCCAAGTTGTACATACATCTTTTTAACCTGACCGGATACCTGTGCTCCCACACTAATGAGTTTGGTTGCATCAAGTGTACCCGTTGCAAGTACATTATTTTCAATATCCCCGCGCGTTACCTCTGCGGTAATATATTGTGGCTGCTGCTGTTTTGGCTTGAAAAACTTCCAGGCTAATAGAGCGATAATTACTATACAGACGATGATAATAACAAGTTTGACTGGCTTTATTTTTGGCATGGCGAGAGGTCGAAAAGTTTAAAATTTAATTTAGTATAAAAGCGAAATGAGGATAAAACGTGAATTTTTATGATATTTCAGGAATGAAGAAAAATGATTCAGCCGAATTACTGTATAAATAATGTTTTCCCACATAATTCAGCAATCGCTTGCTGCATTAAATGTTCTGCATTTTCGTTCGACATTCCTTTAATTGCTGCATCAATTTGCAATAGAAGGGTAGACCAGCCTAAAAACTGTTGTGGATTTAATCTTCTCAAAGCTTGTTGATATAAACCCACCTTTGTTTTCCAGATGCCAAGTTGCAAGGCATTATGAGGCTGTTCAAACAATTGCATCAACAAGCGCATTTCTTTACTTAAAGTCCATAAAATCAGACTATCTGGTTCGCCTGCTGCGATTAAATATTGAAAAATCTTAATAGATTGTCCAAGGTTACCTTCTAATAACGCATCACTTAAATCATAAGTGGTATAGCGTGATTGATCTTGTAGGCACGCATATAATTGTTCAATTTGAATCAGTTTTTGGTCTGGGAAGGTATCTCTTACACGCATCAAGCTATTTTTAGCTGCAAGCAAATTGTGCTCATGGTGTTGCATTAACCATTGCCAAGCATCATTGTCGAGCTGGATCTCAAGCTTTTCTGCTTCTACATTTAAAATACGTTGACGGTCTTGTGGGTAATTTGCTGTTAGGGCAACTACAACCCCATTTGCCTCAACAACTTGAAAAAAAGCAGATTTTAAGCTGCTACTATCTTGTTTGGGTAAAACAATTAAGAGCAGGTTATGTTCATTATGTTGTATATAACTTTTAAGTTGTTTTAAGCCATTCGCATCAGGTTTTATATTGCCGTGTACTTCAATAGCAAGCTGCTGAGAAAATAAAGATAAGCTATTAAGTGCATTAAAGACATTTTTCCAGTCGCTTACGCTACTAATGTCATAACGCTGTCTTTCAACTTCTTGTTGTTGCCAGCTTTTGCGAAAAGCATCTAATAAATTTTGTTCTAATAAAGGCTCTTGCCCATGCAAAATCCACGCACCCCGAGCTTCTGGAGTACGTTTTAAGGCTTGTAAATAGTCAATTTTCATTGCTGGCAAAAATACAGATTAAGGCTGAGCTTTTGGTAAACGATTTGCTGAAATCTGACGAGTAATCTGTTGTGCAATATCATCAATTACAATACGTTGTAAGTAACTTTCTTGCTGATTTTCAGTGTTGACTGTTGCCAAGTCATATTGATAACTACGAGATGCAGTTAACGAACGTGGTTCAGTAATTTTATTACCCTGACGATCTTCAATCTGGAAGGTTACAGTTAAGCGTAATAATACTTCTGTTAGTTTTCCATTTAAAAGCTGACGACGTGGCGTGTACTCTAAAACACGGAGTACATAGGCATCATTATCATTACTGAATTGAACACCATTAGCAGCCAAATAAACTTTTAACTGCGTTTCCAAATCATCAGTTTTAGCTGGTAACTCAAGGCTTAACTTTTTATAAACAAGCGGAGTCGCAGTCGGGTTGGTTCCTTTTAAGTGAAATCCACACCCGACTAAGCCTGCACTAAGGCCTAAGGTTAAAACAACAGCGGCTAAACGTTTGGCTAAGTGCATGCTTGATCCTCTCATTAATAACTTTAATTAAACCACGAGGTTAACGAGTTTATTTGGAACCACAATTTCTTTTTTTGTTGGTCCGGTTAAGAATTGTTGAACTTCTGGTAGAGCTTTAGCTTGAGCTAATAGATCTTCCTTTGAAATATCAACAGAAACTTCAAGTTTACCGCGAAGTTTACCGTTAACCTGTACAACAATCGTTTGCGTATTACGTGTTAACGCAGAAGCATCCACTTCAGGGAAAGTTGCTGCCGTAACATCTGTGCCAAATTGAGCCAATAAAGTTTGGCTTAAATGCGGTGCAAAAGGTTCGAGCAAAGTTAAAAGTGTTGTGATCGCTTCACGTTCTACAGCAATATCATTGTCATCTTTTGCTTCAAACTTGTTGCTCGCATTTAACAACTCCATTAAAGCAGCAATCGCAGTATTGAATGCATGACGACGTTCAATATCATCACTTACTTTTTGAATGGTTTCGTGTGTTTTGCGACGTAAATCTTGAGCATCTTTAGACAAATTAGCTGCATCGATCGTAGAAGCTGAGTTGCCTTTTTCAAGGAAGCCAGCTACAAGGCGCCATACACGTTTCAAGAAACGGTTTGCTCCTTCAACACCTGCATCAGACCATTCTAAAGATTGATCTGGTGGTGCAGCGAACATCATGAATACACGAGCAGTATCTGCACCGTATTGATCAATAATCGCTTGTGGATCGATACCGTTGTTTTTCGACTTAGACATTTTCTCTTGTCCGCCGATTACAACTTCTTGGCCGTCACCTGAATATTTTGCAGAAAGAATACGACCTTTTTCATCACGCTCTAGCTCAATATCAGCTGGGTTAAACCAAGTTTTCTTACCATTTTCTGCTTCACGGTAGAACGTATCTGCAAGCACCATGCCTTGCGTTAACAAGTTGGTAAATGGCTCATTACCTTGTACAACGCCTTCGTCACGCATTAATTTGTGGAAGAAACGTGCATAAAGTAAGTGAAGAATTGCGTGCTCAACACCACCAATGTATTGGTTCACAGGAAGCCAGTTTTGAGCAGCTTCAGGTTTAACCAAGCCACCAGTAAAGTCTGGAGAAGCATAGCGTGCGTAGTACCAAGATGACTCTACGAAAGTATCTAAAGTATCTGTTTCACGACGTGCATCGCCGCCACAACAAGGACATTTAGTTTCATAGAATTCAGGCATTTTGTTAAGTGGATTGCCTGAGCCATCTGGTACAACATCTGTTGGTAATACAACTGGAAGCTGGTCTTCTGGAACTGTGACTTGACCACAAGTATCACAATTGATCATTGGAATTGGACAACCCCAGTAACGTTGACGAGAAACACCCCAGTCACGTAAACGGAATTGAACTTTAGAATTTGCTAAATTGTGTGGTTCTAATTTTGTAAGGAAAGCATCAAAAGCCGCTTGAAATTCTAAGCCGTCAAACTCACCAGAATTAACAAGTTTACCTTCTTTAGAACCGTACCATTCTTGCCACTCTGTTGCAGAGTAGTCTGCATCGTCAGCACCTTTGGCATCAATCACTTGCTTAATTGGCAAATTGAACTTGTTAGCAAATTCAAAATCACGTTCGTCATGTGCTGGTACCGCCATTACTGCGCCAGAACCATAAGACATTAATACGTAGTTTGCGATCCAGACAGGAAGTTCTTCACCAGTTACAGGATGTTTTACAAACAAGCCTGTTGCCATACCTTTTTTCTCAGCTGTCGCCAAGTCAGCTTCTGCAACTGAACCCATACGGCATTCTTCGATAAATGCAGCCAATTCAGGGTTATTTTCAGCAGCTTTAAGCGCAAGAGGGTGTTCTGCTGCAACAGCAACGTATGTCACACCCATTAGAGTGTCAGCACGAGTTGTATAAACTGTTAATGCATCTGCATAGACTTCAGTATTGCTCGACGGGAAAGTAATTTCCATACCTGTAGAGCGACCAATCCAGTTACGTTGCATGGTCAATACTTGTTGAGGCCAGCCATCTTGTAAGGTGTCTAGGTCGTCTAATAATTCTTGTGCATAGTCCGTAATACGGAAGTAGTACATTGGAATATCGCGTTTTTCTACCAATGCACCTGAGCGCCAACCACGACCATTTTCAACTTGTTCGTTTGCCAAAACTGTTTGGTCAACTGGATCCCAGTTTACTGTTGAGAGTTTACGGTAGATCAGGCCTTTTTTATAAAGCTGAACAAATAACCATTGTTCCCAGTGATAGTACTCTGGTGTACAAGTTGCGAATTCACGATCCCAGTCTACAGACAGACCTAATTTTTTTAATTGGTCACGCATGTAAGCGATGTTTTCAAATGTCCATTTTGCCGGAGCAACTTTATGGGCAATTGCTGCGTTTTCCGCAGGTAAACCGAATGCATCCCAACCCATAGGTTGTAGCACTGTTTCACCTTTCAAACGGTAAAAACGGCTAATTACATCGCCAATTGTATAGTTACGCACATGCCCCATATGCAGCTTGCCGCTTGGGTAAGGAAACATTGACAGGATGTAGCGATGTTTACCTTCGACAGTGTCGGCAACTTTAAAGACTTTACGATTTTCCCAATCTTGTTGAACTGATGGTTCAATCGTGTTTGCTTGATATTCGGGGTCAATGTGAGAAATAGTCATAGACGTAAGCTATACAACGAAAATTGAAATGAAAGATTGCTGCACAGCATAGCGCAAAATAAGGGGAAATGTCAGTTTTTAGATCAGGATTTTATCTTTTAATATGAGCAATAAATATTTCTCAATCTATTCTTCTTTATTTTAAATAGTAGAAGAGTGATGAAAATATTCATCACTCTCATTTTACTTATCGCGGTGTTGTAGCGGATGGGGCAGATGTAGCAGGTGGAACTGCTACTGTGGGTGCATTTTTTTCCTGTGCGATGTTAGTTGCCTCTTGCACTACTTGATCTTTTTTATCTTGAGGTTGTTGTTCTGGGGCGGGTGTCGAATTTTTTACGGATGACTGGCTGCCGTAAGTTGAAACTTTGTTCAAATGTTTTGCACTCTTAGGTGGGGGAGTCGTGGTGTAATGTGTAGAGCCACTTTTATCCATCCATTTATAATATTGCTGTGCCTGACTTTGGCTTGAGCAAACTAGAGTCGCTGTTGTAACTGCTATATATAAGCTTGTTTTTAAATAAGATAAATTCATATTAGATCTTCCCCAAAGAAAGCTGACTATATTTAAATAAAGTTCATAAATAAGCAATTTACAATGCATGGTTTTATATAAAAAAGAATAATTATTTTTAATAAATAGGGGGGAGAGCTACCAAATTTACGATTTAATTTTAGATTAAAAAAGAAGCAGCTAATTTTTTTTATGGAAAAACCTTTTCTTTAATCTTGACTTTAGTGAATTAAACAACAAAAATGCTCCTTTAGTTTTATATGCGATTATTTGATCACCCTTCGAATAACCGTCATGTTTTGTAATAGACATTCTCTCTAGCCGAGAGATTGATTTTACTTAAAGTATGTATATCCAGACATGCTTTATTAATGTTAAAAAAGCTTATACGGCTGAAAAACAGAAATTTTTCTATTGCAACGAAAACTAGACAATATGTGTGCTATAACAGTGCAGACAATTCAATGAATGAAACACTATTTGTGCCTTCCATAAATAGTGATAAAGATTTTAGGGTGAATCACGTTGGAACTTTTATCTGGTGGTGAAATGCTCGTTCGTGCTCTTGCGGACGAAGGCGTTGAACATGTTTTTGGTTATCCAGGCGGCGCTGTATTACATATTTATGATGCGCTATTTCAACAAGACAAAATTAATCATTACCTCGTACGTCATGAACAAGCTGCTGGTCATATGGCAGATGCTTACTCGCGTGCTACAGGTAAGACTGGCGTAGTACTGGTCACTTCTGGACCTGGCGCAACTAATACTGTGACTCCAATTGCAACAGCTTATATGGACTCAATCCCAATGGTGATTTTGTCTGGCCAAGTTGCATCACATCTTATTGGTGAAGACGCTTTCCAAGAAACTGATATGGTGGGTATTTCACGCCCTATCGTGAAACACAGCTTCCAAGTTCGTCACGCAAGTGAAATTCCTGCAATTATCAAAAAAGCATTTTATATCGCATCAAGTGGTCGTCCTGGCCCAGTTGTAGTCGATATTCCGAAAGATGCGACAAATCCTGCAGAAAAATTTGCGTACGAATATCCTGAAAAAGTGAAGATGCGTTCTTATCAACCACCTTCACGCGGTCATTCTGGTCAAATTCGCAAAGCGATTGATGAGCTTTTAAGTGCAAAACGCCCTGTAATTTATACAGGTGGTGGTGTTGTTCAAGGTAATGCATCAGCATTATTGACTGAACTCGCTCATTTGTTGGGCTACCCAGTGACAAATACACTTATGGGCCTTGGAGGCTTCCCTGGCGATGATCCACAGTTCGTGGGCATGTTGGGAATGCACGGTACTTATGAAGCAAACATGGCGATGCATAATGCTGACGTCATTCTTGCAATTGGTGCTCGTTTTGATGACCGAGTAACCAATAATCCTGCAAAATTCTGTGTGAATGCAAAAGTTATTCATGTTGATATTGATCCGGCGAGCATTTCAAAAACGATCATGGCGCACATTCCAATTGTAGGGGCGGTTGAGCCTGTACTTCAGGAAATGTTGACGCAATTGAAACAATTGAATGTGTCTAAGCCTAACCCTGAAGCAATTGCTGCATGGTGGGATCAGATTAATGAATGGCGTAAAGTTCATGGCTTGAAGTATGAAACACTAGCTGATGGCACAATGAAGCCACAGCAAGTTGTTGAAGCTTTATATAAAGCGACTAATGGTGATGCCATCATTACTTCGGATGTGGGGCAACACCAAATGTTTGGTGCGTTGTATTACAAGTACAAACGTCCACGTCAATGGATTAACTCAGGTGGATTAGGCACCATGGGCGTAGGTTTACCTTATGCAATGGCAGCCAAGTTAGCTTTCCCAGATCAACAAGTCGTTTGTATTACCGGTGAAGCTTCCATTCAGATGTGTATTCAGGAGCTTTCAACTTGTAAGCAATACGGTATGAATGTGAAGATCTTGTGCTTGAATAACCGTGCTTTAGGTATGGTTAAGCAGTGGCAAGATATGAACTATGAAGGTCGTCACTCAAGCTCATATGTTGAATCATTACCTGACTTTGGCAAGTTAATGGAAGCTTATGGTCATGTTGGCATTCAAATTGATCATGCTGATGAACTAGAGTCGAAGCTTGCTGAAGCAATGGCGATTAATGATAAATGTGTATTCATTAATGTCATGGTTGATCGTACAGAACATGTTTATCCAATGCTGATCGCAGGTCAGTCCATGAAGGATATGTGGTTAGGTAAAGGGGAGCGTACATAATGAGACATATTATTTCTGTACTCGTTGAAAACGAAGCTGGTGCGCTTTCTCGTTTGGTGGGTTTATTCAGTCAACGTAACTATAACATTGAGACGTTGAATGTAGCTCCAACCGAAGACCCAACGTTATCACGTTTGACGTTAACCACTTATGGCGATGACCATAAGATTGAACAGATTACAAAGCAGCTCAACAAACTTGTTGAAGTTGTAAAAGTAGTAGATTTATCAGAAGGTTCGCACATTGAGCGTGAACTGATGTTGATTAAAGTAAAAGCGTTAGGTGCTTCACGTGCTGAAATTAAGCGAACAGCGGATATTTTCCGTGCGCAAATTGTAGACGTGACACCAACTACCTATACCATTCAAATAGCAGGGACAACTGAAAAATTAGATGGTTTTATCGATGCGCTTGCAGAAAACACTATTCTAGAAGTCGTTCGTTCAGGTGTATCTGGTATCGCCCGTGGCGAAAAAGTATTAGCCATTTAATTTTTTAAAAGTATTTTAGCGGAGAACACAAATGCAAATTTTTTACGATAAAGACTGTGACTTATCAATCATCCAAGGCAAAAAAGTAGCGATTGTTGGTTACGGCTCTCAAGGTCATGCTCATGCACTTAACCTTAAAGACTCAGGCGTAGACGTAACTGTAGGTTTACGTGCAGGTTCAGCTTCTTGGAAGAAAGCTGAAAATGCTGGTCTTAAAGTTGCAGAAGTACCTGCTGCTGTTAAGCAAGCTGACCTCGTAATGATTTTGACTCCAGATGAATTCCAATCACAACTTTACCGTGACGTGATTGAGCCGAACATCAAAGAAGGTGCAACTCTTGCATTTGCTCATGGTTTCTCAATTCTTTATAACCAAGTTGTTCCACGTAAAGACTTAGATGTAATCATGGTTGCTCCTAAAGCACCTGGTCACACAGTTCGTTCTGAATACCAACGTGGTTCAGGTGTTCCTGACCTTATCGCAATTCACCAAGATGCTTCTGGTAATGCACGTAACGTTGCTCTTTCTTATGCTTCAGGCGTAGGTGGTGGCCGTACTGGTATTATCGAAACTTCATTCCGTGAAGAAACTGAAACTGACTTATTCGGTGAGCAAGCAGTTCTTTGTGGTGGTGCAGTTGAACTCGTGAAAATGGGCTTCGAAACTTTAGTTGAAGCTGGTTATGCACCAGAAATGGCTTACTTCGAATGTTTACACGAACTTAAATTGATCGTTGACTTGATGTTCGAAGGCGGTATCGCTGACATGAACTACTCAGTATCTAACAATGCTGAGTATGGTGAATATGTAACTGGTACTGAAGTAATTAACGAACAGTCTCGTGAAGCAATGCGTAATGCGTTGAAACGTATTCAATCTGGCGAATACGCGAAGATGTTCATTCAAGAGGGTGCATTAAACTACCCATCTATGACTGCTCGTCGTCGTCAAAATGCTGCGCATGGTATTGAAGTAACTGGTAATAAGTTGCGTGCGATGATGCCTTGGATTCAAGCGAACAAAATCGTAGACAAAGAAAAGAACTAATTTTCTTTTTCTAAAGCTTCAAAAGAACCCTGCTACTAAGCAGGGTTCTTTTTTATACTGTTTTTATTTGAATATGAAAAGAGCGAGTCAGTGAACTTGACTAGATTAAATAAATTCTATATTTTTCATATAATTGGCTGCTTAATTTTTAGTTACTCTATTGATTTATAAAGTAAAAAATACTTGACCAAAAGATAGATAGTGTTATTGTTTATAACTGGCTAAAAAGTCAAATTTACTAAAATTTTTTTAACGTGTTTAATTTTTAATTGTATTTTGGGCAATGAGTTGAACAAAATAAAAAAAAGTATTGAATAATCATGGAAGTCCACTATGGGTCATGTTGATTACGATAGCACATTGATCGTCGGCTCTTTTTTTGCAGCTGGCTTCATTTGTTATCTCGTGATTTCCATGGAGCAATTAATATTCAAAAAAGCCTATAAGAAATTTGAGTTTTTTATTTTATTTATCAATGGTTTATTTTTAGCGACTGCAATTAGTGTTATTCATATTGCCGGGATACAAGCTTATCATCTGTTTGAAACAGTCAACTCGAATATTCCTTTGATTACTGTTTCTTTTGCTATTAGTGCTCTGTTATCGTGCGTCGCCATGTGGTTGACTTCACGTTTTACCCTACCTTTATTCCGGCTTATTTTAAGCTCTATTATTATGGGAATTGGAATTTCAGCTTCATATTACATTAGTATGTTGGGCTGGAATATTAATGTCTATAAAAAAGACTACACCTCTTTCTTGTTACTATTTTCTATATTAATTGCGATGAGCGGTTCAGGGTTGGCATTTTTATTGGCCTATAAATTAAAAGATACCGAACGTCATCGTCTAACTTTAAAAATCGCATTTTCGGTTATGATGACCTTAAGTATTATGGGAATGCATTATACGGCGCTGATTGCGACAAATATTACTGATAAATTTATTAGCCAATATCAGGCAGAGCATGACTTATTATTATTTACGATTATTTTAGTCACGTGTCTGGTACTGGTCGCAAGTTTTATTGTTGCGATGTTGGAGCAGCGGCTCACTCAACAAAACTTAGAGTTACGTAAGGCAAATAAAGAATTAGCTAATCTCTCTATACAAGACAATTTAACTAAATTGCCAAACCGCCTTTACTTAGTTGATTATGCTGAGGTATTAATTTCAGATCATCGATATAAAGACCAGAAAATTGCTTTTTTATATATTGATTTAGACCGATTTAAATCGGTGAATGACGCGTTCGGGCATCATGTCGGTGATCAATTACTCATTCAAATGGCGAACCGTTTACATTGGCAACTCAATGAAAAATGTAAACTGCTTAGAATCGGTGGTGATGAGTTTTTACTTATTGCAGAAAATACAAATACTGAAGAAGCAGTTGTTTTGGCTGAGAAGGTTTTACAACTGATTCAGGAAAGTTATCAAATTTCTGGCAAGGAAATTAATATTTCTGCAAGTTTGGGCGTGGCACTCTTTCCTGAGCATGGGCAGAATGTTCAGGACTTACTCATGAACGCTGATGCCGCCATGCTCATGTCCAAAGAACAAGGTAGAAATACATATACCATTTTTAGTTATTCAACCCATCAACAAGAAACGAGAAGTCAGTCAAAACTGATCAATGATCTTTATAAAGCTGTAGAAGAAAAACAGTTCATCTTATATTACCAACCTAAATTTAATACGAATCTTGAAGTTTGTGGAGTTGAAGCCTTAATCCGTTGGAAGCATCCAGCGTTAGGCATACTTACTCCGCATATGTTCATTGAAGGTGCAGAAAAAACAGGTTTGATCATTCCAATGGGATATTGGGCGCTTGAGCAAGCTTGCCTGCAAATTCAGGAGTGGGAGCGCAGTAACACACCATTTTATCCAGTCGCTGTGAACTTATCGGCACTACAATTTGAAAATAAAAAGTTATTTAGTACGCTCGAAGCATTATTAAAAAAATATCAAATTCAACCTCACCACTTAATTGTTGAGATTACTGAATCAACTGCAATGCGGCATATAGACTTGAGTATCCGAGCTTGTGAGCGGTTACGTGACATGGGAATTCGTGTTGCCATTGATGATTTCGGAACAGGGCATTCGAGCTTCTTATATTTAAAAGATTTGCCTGTAGATGAATTGAAAATTGACCGTGGTTTTATAGTTGATTTAAAACCGGGCTCAAAAGAAGAAGTTATACTAGAAAGTATTATTCATTTAGCTAAAAAGTTAGGTTTAACCGTAACGGCAGAAGGGGTAGAAACTCAGCAGCAAGTTGAGATTTTAACCCGTTTAGGATGTCAGCAATTTCAGGGTTATTTATTGGGAATGCCTGTTCAGGTTGATCAACTCATTGAGTCTCAAGGCGCTCATTTTGCTTAAACTAAAAATTAAGTTAAATTATAAAAATACCAATTTATATAATAACTAAAATAATATTTTAGTTATTCAATTGAAAAACAATAAGAAATTTAAAATATTGTCATAAAAGCTACATTGACACCTGTAAACTCTCAGATTATCCTTTGCAAGCTGGCCTACATTGCCAGGTGGTTTTGACAGACCACATACGACCGCATCAGAGTTATTCCGTCTGAGGGATAGTTCTGTGTGTAAGCTCCTCGTTCCCTCCCGTAGCGGTAGGACGGGAGAGGGACACCCTCGGGTGTGCTGGCGTCGTACCAGTCTGTCAACCCTCTTTCGTTCTGCCACCATAATTCTTGATTAATGCTTTGGCAGAACTCCCCATATAAAGGAGTTGGCTATGCATTCTATTTTTATACCTCCAGACTAGTCTATAGCGTGGTTTGATGACCTTTGGGTTTTCAAGCATTAGCTCGTCACGACCAAAAAAATCATATCAACAATAAAACTTGAGATGCGCTGAGTAAGTCTTTCGAGGGCCTTTGCATGCCTTTTTTTGCTTAAAACAAGAGCCTAGGCAGTTTTATCTCATTGAGACATAACAAGAACTTATTTTTATAACGGTAAAACTATGCAACATTTAGATCTCCCATTTCGTGCTTTAAGCGTGCTTCATTCTGCAAGATATCTCTTTAATAATTATGGTTTTCACAAAGTCGGGGTGGACCGAATTATTGAAGCAGCAAAACTCCCCAAAGCTACCTTTTATAATTACTTTCACTCAAAAGAAAGACTCATTGAAATGAGCTTAACCTTTCAAAAGGATGGTTTAAAACAAGAGGTGCTTTCAATCATCTATGTTCAGAAAGAATTAACCGTAATTGAAAAACTCCGCAAAATTTACTTCTTACATGCAGATTTAGAAGGCCTTTATCATCTGCTATTTAAAGCTATTTTTGAAATTGAAAAGCTTTACCCAAAGGCCTATCAAGTAGTGGTTGAGTACAGAAACTGGCTCATTAGCGAGATTTATAGACTTCTTTTAACAAAGAACTCAGAGGCCCCAAAAGAAGATGCACACATGTTTTTATTTGTGGTGGATGGGGCTATGGTTCAGCTTTTAGGTGAAAATAGTGTGGATGATAGAGATGTGTTATTGGAGTATATTTTAAAGAATATTGCTATGCATTAATAATATATAAAGTTTATGGTTATACGCAGTGAAAATATAGTTGTTCTTAATAAATCTCTTATTGAAACTACTCAAATATATATAAGCTCTAAAATTAAAATGGAAAAAGCTGAGAGCAGCTCATGCGTTTAAGCTAGCAAGGGCTTTACTTTTATAGGGTTGTAGAAATAAGTTAAATAAATTTTATCAGTAGAGCTGTAATTCATGCTCTACTCATTTTTTAATAATATTTTAATTCTTCTACAAAACACCTAAAAATTATTAAATTGATATGTTAAGCGGCTGCATACGCTTGGGTTGCTTCAAAATTAATAAGTTTGTTTATATAAGACCATGTTTGTTCAGAATTAATTTTTGTTTTATTTATTGTGCCATCAATAATGATGCCATCAATAATATTAAGAAAAAGACTGGTAAGCGTATGGGCATCTTTGATTTCTAATTCTAGAAATGTTGAGAAAACCAATTTGTAAACCCACTCTCGATATTCATTAACTTGAGCTTTAACAGACGGATACAATTGTAGAACCTCAATGGTCGCTTTTTTAAATAAACAACCATTGAAATCATCTGTATTAATCCAGTCTATATACCAATTGAAAATGTTTTTAAGTTTAATTAACGGATTGTTAATATTATTAATTTTCTTAAATATCGAAGATTGGATTTCTAAATTTCTTTCATGCAGACAGACTTCAATTAAACTCTCTTTAGAAGAAAAGTACTTATAAAAAGTCATTTTTGCAACATTGGACTCAGCAATAATCTTATCAACACCAACAGATGTATAGCTTTTTTGGTTAAAAAGGGTTGTTGCTGTTGTTATAATATTTTCTCTTTTTGTCATCGGGTGCACCGTCGCGAATATTTTTGATTAACTTTGCTATTGTATGTTTTAAAGCTTAAATAAAACTTATTTTATAATATAAAAAAAACTATATTTATTCAATAGTTTGGTTAATCTTAAAAATAATATTTTATGTGTTTAGTTGGCAATAATTTACTTTTTTAAATATTATTAATTAATCCATTGATTTGTTGAGTTAATAGACATAATATCAGCTTGTTAAGGATGGGTATATGGATTTTATTTTAGCAATTGAATGCAAATTGAAATAAAGGGAATCCCCAACTTAACTATAAGAAAAAACTTTTTATTGAGAATGATTATGTCAAAAAAATTTGAAGACTTTAATAATCCAAGAGAAAAAGCGTTGCAGGGGATGAGAAATAGTATTCCTGCACAACAATGGGAAGAAAATTTAAATTTTCTCAAGCAGTTAAGAAATAAAATCGCAGACTTACCAGTTTGTAAACATCCAGCAATTGAAATGTTAAATCATGGATATCTAGATAAGAATACTTTAACTCATATTCATTTAGAATATCGTCATGCGATTGTGCAGATTTTTACTGATGCTTTATTACAAGCGCAGTTTCAAACGAAACAACTGGAACCAAAACTCCATTCTGGAGCTAAAATGTTTCCACGGGTATTATTAAGTTTAAATATACTTGATGAATTCGGTTTTAGACCAGGATTAGGTAAAGATGATTATTATTTGGGGAATCCCGAATATGCTCATTATCCATTGTATGAAGATTTACTTAATGATTATGGCTTAACTGAGCTTGATCGTCGTAATTATAAACCCTCAAAAGCTGCCGATCAGGTGAGATCCTTTTTAGAATCGTCTTATGACAGTTATATCAATGTAGTAGCATTATTAGCTGTTGCAGAGGAAGAGGTTATTCTTTTTAGCCCTCCATTACGCCAAGCGACTAAATTTGTGAATATCGATGTTGAAGGTGGTGGATATTACCATGTGCATGGTGTATCTACTGATGAAACGTCTGAGGCGGCTGATGATGATCATCAGGATGATCTTTGGTTTGCGTTAGCACAAGCAATTACCAAAGATGACTATGAAGGCTTAACTAAGCTATGTATTGATTATTGTGCTTTATGGAATGAGTTCTGGGACGTACAAATTGCCGATGTCCAATTTATTGAAGAAAAGAAACTCGCATAAGATATTCTGCTAAGTCCTAAGAAAGCCCATCCACAATCGGATGGGCTTTTTTGATTGTAAAATCTCTAATGAGAGAAGTTGTATTCTCAAAAAATGTTCAAAAATCTTATGAGTGACTGATGGCATATCAACAATCATTAAACAGTTCTATAAATCTGCTACAATTACGCCAATTTTTATTTTGATCGACTTTAGGTCTTTGGCACTGCAATCTCCGCAGTAGGTGTATTTCATGAGTTTTAAAGATGAGTTAGCGGCACAGGTTGCTCAACGCCGCACATTTGCCATCATTTCCCACCCCGATGCCGGTAAAACCACTATGACAGAAAAATTGCTGTTATGGGGTAAAGCAATTCAGGTTGCAGGGATGGTAAAAAGCCGTAAATCTGACCGCGCAGCTACATCTGACTGGATGGAAATGGAAAAAGAGCGTGGAATTTCGATTACCACCTCTGTTATGCAGTTCCCTTATAAAGGTCATACGATTAATTTACTCGATACACCGGGGCATGAAGATTTCTCGGAAGATACTTATCGTACCCTAACCGCAGTTGACTCTGCGTTAATGGTGATTGATGGTGCAAAGGGTGTCGAAGAACGTACCATTAAATTGATGGAAGTGTGTCGTATGCGTGACACTCCCATCATTTCATTTGTAAACAAGATGGACCGTGAAATTCGTGAACCACTTGAGTTACTTGATGAAATTGAAAATGTCCTCAATATTCGCTGTGTGCCAATTACATGGCCATTAGGAATGGGACGTGATTTTGCTGGTGTATACAACATTATTGAAAATAAATTGTATGTATATAAAGCAGGCTTTGGCTCAACCATTACCGATATTGAGGTACGTGATGGATATGACTATGCAGATATTCGTGAAAAAGTAGGTGATTTGGCTTGGGCATCTTTTGAAGAGTCGCTTGAGCTTGTGCAAATGGCGAATGAGCCATTAGACCGCGAATTATTTTTACAAGGTAAACAAACGCCTGTTCTATTTGGTACGGCATTAGGTAACTTTGGTGTTGACCATGTACTTGATGCTTTCATGGGCTGGGCACCTGAACCTAAAGCGCACCCTACACAAGAGCGTGTAGTTGACGCGAAAGAAGAAGGTTTTTCTGGTTTTGTATTTAAAATTCAAGCCAATATGGACCCGAAACACCGTGACCGTATTGCCTTCATGCGTATTTGCTCTGGTAAATATGAAAAAGGTTTAAAAATGAACCACGTGCGTCTTGGTAAAGATGTCCGCATTAGCGATGCTTTGACATTCCTTGCGGGTGAGCGTGAACATTTAGAAGAAGCATGGCCGGGCGATATTATTGGTTTACATAACCATGGCACGATTCAAATTGGTGATACTTTTACCAGTGGCGAAAATTTACACTTCACGGGCATTCCTCACTTTGCGCCAGAGATGTTCCGTCGTGTGCGTTTAAGAGATCCATTAAAGTCAAAACAATTGCAAAAAGGTTTGAAAGAGTTGTCTGAAGAAGGGGCGACTCAGGTATTTATGCCACAAATTAGCAATGACTTGATTGTGGGGGCGGTAGGTGTGCTTCAGTTTGACGTGGTTGCTTATCGTTTGAAAGAAGAATATAAAGTTGACTGTGTTTATGAGCCTGTAAGTGTTAATACCGTTCGCTGGATTCACTGTGATGACGAAAAAACTCTAAATGAGTTTAAGAAGAAAGCACATGATCAACTTTCTATCGATGGTGGCGGACACTTAACCTATCTTGCGCCAAGCCGAGTGAACTTGCAGATTATGCAAGAGCGTTGGCCTGATATTCAGTTCCGTAACACACGTGAACACTGATCATTTTAATGTGACAAACAGCTTCGAATAGAAGCTGTTTTGTTTTGAAAAATAAGAAAGGATGATGAAATGAACTTGAATAAAAAGGCAATTATTGCGCTTGTGGTTGCAGCCATAACATTAATTTCTGCTATTTCTATTTTTGTCTGGAAAAGCTCTCAGCCTTCATCATCTTCTCAAACCAAAACAGCATCTAGCCAAACTCAACATATAGAAAAAGCTGAAGTGCTGCCATTTCTTAACTTGCAACAAGTAAAAGCCGATTATGCTTTGCCATTTTGTGAGAAGAAAAATTGTATTGATGTTGATATTCAAACGATAAAGACTCAAGACACATGGCTAAATGATTGGATCGCCAAAAGTCAGGCTAAGGTGATTCAGACTCAAATTGATTTGAAAAAAGACTTAAGCTTGCAGCAAGCCATTAATGCCTATGTTAAAAAGTCTGATGAATGGCAAGATAAATATTCTAAAAACCGTGCTTATGAATTGCATCTTCATACGCGCATTGCGTCACAGCGCAATCAATATGTGCTACTGCAATTGGCTTTAGACAGTAAACAAGAAGAGATTACTATAAAGGATCGTTATTATTTTTTCGTAGCGGACCGAAAATTGCATAAAAGCTTAGCTTTATTAGATGTCTTACAAAAGGATCAGCAAACTACTGTGCATCAAATGGTGCAGGTAGCGTATCAAGACTGGTTAAAAAAGCAGACCGCTGACATAAAGAAAGAAGCACCAAAAACTTTATATTGGGGACAAGCGGATTGGTTCTTTGATGGTGAAGGCGTTGGACTTCATTATCAGGCCAACCAGATTACTAAAGAGGCTCCACAGCTCGATATTTATTTATCTAAAGAACAAACCAAAAAAATATTACAACCCGAGGTTTATGAACAAATGTTTTAAGATGGTAGCAGAATTTGCAACCTCTATTTATATGCGCTAATTTCTTAGAAAAGGCACTGCTTAATCTCCTTAGAATAAAAGGCAAAATATGATGTTATCTTCTAAAGTTTCACTGCGATTAACTTTGCTTGCTTCGGCTATATTTTTGGTGGCATGCCAACCTAAAGCCGATCCTAAGGATTCTCAAGAGCAGCAGAAACCAGCAGTTGAGGAACAAAAGCCAGTAGAGCTGACTTTGAAGGGCGAAACAGTTCCTAGCAAGGTTGCTTTACCTGATTGTGATGGTAAAAATTGTCCGGAATTTACAGTAGAGCGTTTACAGAGTAATTTCTCATTTATTGACAAAATTATAGATCAGCAAATCTTAAAGGCGCTAGATCAAATTTTAGGGATTGCTGAACCCAATGCTAAAGTGAAGCAAGCAGATCAGAAAACTGAAGCTTCAGCAGTTGCAGAGCAAAAAAATAGCTTTGATGCACAGGTGCAACGTTATGCAAATTCATTTATTGGTCTGGACAATGAATTAAAAGCTTTAAGTAGTAATCATCAAATTAATCTTTTAGTTAAACCTAAGATTTTGCAGGCTCAAGGTAAAGTGGTCACTGTTGTACTAAATAGCAGTAGCTATTTGGGTGGTGCTCATGGTTCGGCTGCACAGCATTACTATAATTTTGATTTAAAAGAACAAAAGCAGATCAAGCTTGAAGATTTGTTACGTCCACAGCAAAAAGCAGCGTTAGAAAAGTTGGCGCATGAAGCCTTTAAGACTTGGATTACGGACTCTAAACTGGCTGATAATGTCGGTGATTATGAACAAGCTTGGCCATTTAAATTATCTGATAATTTCTTGTTAGGTGAGCAAGGTTTAATTCTTCAATATGGTGAATATGAAATTGGACCTTATGTGGTTGGGCTACCTCGATTAGTGATTCCGTATGATCAATTACAGAAAGTGTTGAAAAAAGAGTATTTGCCACAGCCTAAAGCTAAACCAGCTTCGGCACCCGTTGCAAAAAGTGCTGGCTAATGCATTTGTTTGATACCCATACCCATTTTGATGTTGCCGATTTTGATGAAGATCGGCAGCAGTTAGCGCTTAATGCCAAAAAAGTGGGCGTAGATGCATTAGTCTTAATTGGTTTTGTGCAGTCACGCTTTGACGAATTGGTGCAAACCCATCATCAGTTAAAGAGTTGGCAAAATGTACCCACTTCATATTTAGCGCCAGGCTTACATCCATTTTATATTGAGCAACATCAGCCAGAACATCTTTCATATCTTGAACACATCTTGCAGCAACAGGACTGTGTGGCAGTAGGTGAAATTGGTTTAGATACTTTCTTAAAAGAGCATAAACATCCTGATATCTATGCGAAGCAAAAACAATATTTTGCCGATCAGTTAGAACTAGCAACCCAATATGAAAAACCAGTGCTACTTCATATTAGAAAAGCCCATGGCGATGTACTTGCAATATTAAAAGCTCAAAAATTTAAACTGGGTGGAATTGCCCATGCTTTTAGTGGCGGTGTAGAAGAAGCCAAAGGTCTTATTAAACTTGGGTTTAAAATTGGTGTGACCGGACAAATTACCAATCCGAATGCAAAAAAACTTCATGCGGTTGTGCAGGCTATAGGTGTAGAGCACTTGGTGATTGAAACGGATTGTCCCGATATGACCCCACTTTGTTGCCAAACCTCAACTGGAGAGCGTACCCGTAATACCCCAGTTAATTTGCCTTATGTTTTGCAAAGTTTGGCAGAAAACTTAAACATATCAGCGTCAGATTTGGCCGTACAGCTTTGGGAAAACTCGCTCTCGGCGTTAAAATTATCGTAATAAAAATCAAAGATTAGAAATAGTAACTAAAACAAAACACAGCGATTAGAAAAGAAGCTTAAAGTAAGAAAACAACATGTAAAAACGTGAAAAATAACATTGCCAGACATGGGAGGATAACCCAATGGCTAAGTATAGCAAGATCAATAGTTTTAATGCTTTACAGACGCTAACAGTAGGTTCCAGCAATTATCAGATTTTTAGTTTAGCCCAAGCCGAGAAAACGCTAGGGGATATTGCCAAACTACCGAAATCTTTAAAAGTATTATTGGAAAACTTATTACGGTTTGAAGACCAACTTAGTGTTAAAACTGAACACATCTATGCCTTAGCAGAATGGTTAAAAACCAAAGGTTCTGAACAGGAAATTCAATATCGACCTGCTCGAGTTTTAATGCAGGATTTTACAGGGGTGCCCGCTGTAGTCGATTTGGCAGCAATGCGAGCAGCCATGGCTCAAGCTGGTGGAGATCCAGAGAAGATTAACCCTTTATCTCCTGTTGATTTGGTGATCGATCACTCGGTGATGGTCGACTATTTTGCTGATGATCAGGCTTTTGAAGAAAACGTACATATTGAAATGCAGCGTAATGGCGAACGATATCAATTTCTTCGTTGGGGACAATCGGCATTTAATAATTTTAGTGTAGTGCCGCCGGGTACGGGGATTTGTCATCAGGTCAATTTAGAATATTTGGCCCAAGCAGTATGGTTGGGAGAAGATGAAGGCAAAACTTTTGCTTTTCCTGACACCTTAGTGGGAACAGATTCACATACGACCATGATTAATGGCTTGGGTGTTTTAGGTTGGGGCGTTGGCGGTATTGAGGCTGAAGCAGCAATGTTGGGCCAACCTATTTCTATGCTTATTCCTGAAGTCATCGGTTTTAAACTTACAGGAAAATTACCAGAAGGTATCACTGCAACTGACTTGGTACTCACCATTACTCAAATGCTTCGCCAAAAAGGTGTGGTGGGTAAATTTGTAGAGTTCTATGGAGACGGCTTAGCCGATTTGCCTCTTGCTGACCGCGCTACTATTGCCAATATGGCACCAGAATATGGCGCGACGTGTGGTTTTTTCCCGATTGATGAAGTGACATTAGGTTATTTGAAATTAACTGGTCGTCAAAGTGATCGTATTGAACTGGTTGAAGCTTATAGCAAGGCACAAGGCTTATGGCGAAATGCAGGTGATGAGCCTGTTTTTACAGATACTTTAAGTTTAGATATGACCACGGTGCAAGCAAGTTTGGCTGGACCAAAACGCCCGCAAGACCGAGTGCTGTTATCAGAAGTACCTAAAACCTTTAATGCACTCATGGAGTTAACTTTAAAACCTGCTAAAGAGGCCAAAGAGCGTTTAGAGAATGAAGGCGGTGGTGGTACTGCGGTAGAGGCAAAAAAATCGAATATCCAACATGAAATTCCATCTTGTACTATTGATGGGCAAACTTACCCATTAAACCACGGTGATGTTGTTATTTCAGCAATTACCTCTTGTACAAATACTTCTAACCCGAGCGTAATGCTTGCGGCAGGATTACTTGCTAAAAAAGCCATTGAAAAAGGTTTGCAGCGTAAACCGTGGGTGAAAAGCTCGTTAGCACCGGGTTCTAAAGTCGTGACTGACTATTTGCTGGCTGCTGGGCTTACACCGTATTTAGATGAATTGGGCTATAACCTAGTGGGTTATGGTTGTACAACCTGTATCGGTAACTCAGGTCCACTACCTGAACCAGTCGAAGATGCAATTCAATGTCATGATTTAAACGTAGCATCTGTACTCTCGGGTAACCGTAACTTTGAAGGACGAGTACATCCATTAGTTAAAACGAACTGGCTTGCTTCTCCACCTCTCGTTGTTGCTTATGGTTTGGTTGGTAATATTCGTACCGACTTGACCACACAACCTCTTGGGCAAGGTAAAGATGGACAACCTGTCTATTTAAAAGATATCTGGCCAAGTCAGGCAGAAATTGATGAAGTCTTGCAAAAAGTGAATACAGACATGTTCCACAAAGAATATGCAGCTGTATTTGATGGTGATGCAACATGGCAAGCGATTCAAATTCCAAAAACTAAAACTTACGAGTGGGCAGATGACTCGACTTATATTCGTCATCCACCATTCTTTGAAGGAATTGGAGAGCCACCAAAACCAATTAAAAATATTGAACAAGCACGTATTTTGGCAGTGCTGGGCGACTCGGTAACGACTGATCATATTTCACCAGCAGGGAATATCAAAAAAGACAGTCCAGCAGGTCGATATTTACAAGAGCAAGGTGTTGAGCCAAAAGACTTTAACTCTTATGGTTCTCGACGTGGTAATCACGAAGTCATGATGCGAGGTACCTTTGCCAACATTCGTATTAAAAACGAGATGCTTGGTGGCGAAGAGGGAGGTAATACTATTCATGTGCCAAGTGGTGAAAAGCTTGCTATTTATGATGCAGCGATGCTTTATCAACAAGAAAACACACCACTTGTGATTATTGCTGGTAAAGAATACGGAACAGGTTCTTCGCGTGACTGGGCTGCAAAAGGAACAAATTTATTAGGCGTGAAAGCAGTGATTGCCGAGAGCTTTGAGCGTATTCATCGTTCAAACTTGGTGGGAATGGGAGTGTTGCCATTACAGTTTGTTGATGGGCAAACTCGTCAATCTCTTAACTTAACGGGTCATGAAGTGATATCAATTCGAGGTTTACTGGACGGAATTCAACCTCATCAAATTCTTGAAGTCGATGTCAAAGGGCCAAATGGCGTAGCCAGCCACTTTAATGTGTTATGTCGAATTGATACCTTAAATGAGGTTGAGTACTTTAAGGCAGGTGGTATTTTGCATTATGTACTGCGGAATTTGATTGCTTCATAAGTCTATAAACTTAGCACGGCCCTATAATGAATGTGCATGAGCCAATATTGAATTTATAGGCGTATCTTTACTTTTTAATAGGATAAAAAGTAACAAAAATCCTTTGTCGGGCTGACGGTATGTCCTTATACCGCAGCCCAACTGGGCGGCATCCGTGCCGCCTGTCACGCTAGTAAATAATGGCTTAAATCTTAAATAATATAATTTGATTTATAATGATAAGACTTGTCGTGAGTTTAAATATCCCAATCCCAAGTTTTCTTTGATCTGAAATACACTTTCTTCTGAAAAGCAGTAAAATAGCCACCGTGTTTTATATCCCCTAAGAGTAACAATGACCGATCTCCAACAAGATGAATATGACCGCCGTTTTGCAGGTGTAGCCAAAGTTTATGGTGATTCATCGTTTCAACATTACGAGCAAAGTCATGTAATGGTGATTGGGATTGGTGGTGTCGGCAGTTGGGCTGTAGAGGCTTTGGCTCGTACTGGAATTGGTGAAATCACATTAGTGGATATGGATGTTGTCGCGGCATCAAATGTGAACCGTCAGCTACCAGCGATGACCTCTACATTAGGCTGTGAAAAAGTTGAGATTATGGCGGAGCGCTGTCGCCAAATTAACCCGCGTATTAAAGTAAATATTATTGATGACTTCCTTACACCTGAGAATGTCACAGAGCTTTTAAATCCTGTACCCGATATTATTTTGGACTGTATTGATGACGTTAAAGCAAAATTGGCTTTGATGCTTCATTGTCGTTTTAATAAGATTCCGTTGATTGTGTCAGGTGGAGCAGGTGGTAAGCTTGACCCGCTTAAAATTCGTGTGGCTGATTTATCAAAAACAGAACAAGATCCAATGTTAGCGAAGCTACGTAGTCAACTTCGTACTCGGGGCATCTGTAAAAAGCCAAAAGAGAAATTTGGCATTACTTGTGTTTACTCAAGCGATAATCCATTTTCAAGTGCTGATGTCTGTCCATCGGCTGGTCTACGCTGTGGTGGCTATGGTTCCGCAGTCGTCGTGACTTCAAGCTTTGCCATGATTGCTGTAGCTGAAGTTTTAAAGAAACTCGATTTGAAGAAAGCCTGATTTAAACATAAAAAGGCATGTTCTTATGTTGGAGGGCATGCCTTTTGTTTTTGAGAAAACGATTTAATCATATAACTCTATGTTGTCTTGCTTGGGCTGCATGGGGAGTTGTTGATCATAAAAGTTAAAGCACCATAAAATTAAAATAACGATAGTGCATATTGTGAAACCTTTTAAATACTTCATGAAGAATTCAATCAAGTGAATGGCCTTAATAAAATTCTAGCGAAGCTAATCTATCTAATCTAATATAGAAAATAGACCTCATGATCTAATTTTGAGATGGAAATGCTCACATTAAAACAATTCCAATATTTCATAAAAATTGTTGAAGAAGGGAGCTTTACTGCTGCTTCAGAAAAGCTTTTTATTGCTCAGTCTGCTTTAAGTCGGCAAATTAAACTATTAGAAGAAGAGATTGATTTTCAATTATTTGACCGTACTGACAAAAAAGTAAAACTCACAACGGCGGGAGAGGTCTTCTATAAGAAAATAAAAGATAATCTGCACTACTTAAATGAAATTATTGGACTTTCTAAAAATATTGCAGAAGGGAAAAACCGCCAGATTAAAATTGCTCATTCAAGCAGTATTGTTATGGACCATAAAAAGGTTCAAATATTAAAAGAAATTAGTTTAACGCAGCAGCTGAGTTTTGAACTGAATACCTTGTCATCGGAACAACAGATTTTGGCTTTAATGAATGGGGAAATTGATATTGGTTTGATTAGACCCCCAGTTCATCACACTTTAGATGATCTGAATATTCTTAAGCTATATGAAGAACCTTTAATGGTGGCTGTGCATATTGACCATGCTAAGTTTGCAAATCAACAAGAGATTCAAGTTAGAGACTTAAAGGATGAGTATTTCGTTTCTACCCCACATTCTAAACGAGGTGGTTTAAGCTATTTTGTTTCAAACCTATGCTTGGCTGCTGGGTTTACGCCTCAGAAAGCTGCGATTCAGTCACGCAAGATTTCACAAATACAGCTTGTGGCTGCAAATTTAGGGGTAAGTATTGTGCCTGAAGAGTTTCAGCAGATTTTGCCTGCCAATGTAAAGTTGTTACCTTTGGCAGATCATCTATTTTTTTCAGAGGTCGTTTTAGTCTATAGAAAAGAGAAGGATGAAATTATTCAGCATTGTGCCGAACTCATTCATCAAGCATTTCAATCTTAGAAAATCGATTAAGCGGCTAATCTATAGTAGGTGTAAGTAACGCTATCATCTTTATAGACATCATAGCTATTTTGTTTGAAATCAGAGACCCACTCACTTCCTGTATATCCAGCAATGTGTCCATAAACATGGTTGCGGGTTCTGTGAATGATATAGATGTCGCCTTCTTGTGGCTCATCAAAGGCCGGATTAATTTCTTTATAGCCAATCTTTTTTAGGGTATCACCCCAATCTGAAGCTGCGATTGGGTGATTTTCGACATTGGCACCAGCAGATTCTAGTGCAAGGCGGATACTACGTGCGCAACGCGCTTTACTGCGTCTAGAGGTAATACTTTCTAATTTAGCTACGAATCTATCAACATCTATAGCGGGAGTACTGGAGGTTTCTGTCTGATGACTATTGGGTTTCATGGTGAAAGGATAAGGAAGGCTTGGGGTGCTGTGGGATACAACAATAGCTGCCTGATTTGAATCCTGATACATATAATTATCAGCTACTTGTCCGTCATAAATAATCATCGTGAAATCTCTACCGTACTATCTATATCCATATTTAAAAAATCACCACCTACCTGTGGCGTTCAGAGATACTAATAGGCGTACCTTAAAAGTTTTGTTTATGTTATGTAATAACGTATCTTTTTAACCAAAATTACAAGCTGGTGCTAAAAAAATATTTATTAAAATCACTCATAAAAAAAAATTAACTTAAGTTGTTGATATTATTTGTTATAAATAATTAATCAGAGCTTAAATTTGAATATTTTAATTCAGTATTTGCGAATATACTCAAATTCTAAGTCTCTGATTTAAAATGCCACATTTTCTTACAATTTAAGAGGCCATCACAAGCTTAAGCTTGATGCTCTTTTAAATATTCCTCGGTACGAATTAAAGCTGCTTGCATGTTGCCAATAGCCTGTTCTACATCACCTAAAGTTTTTGCATTTCCGCCACTTAGCGCCTGACGCCATTTACGCGCACCCGGTAAATTCTGGAATAAACCCAAAATATGACGGGTAATAATTGAAAGTGGAGCACCTTCAGCCATACGTTGTTCAATATAAGGTAGCATTTGTTCCATAATCTCGAATCGGTCTGGAGCGTCTAAATTCCAAAGCTGACCCATTTCTGCGAGTAAGTACGGATTATGATAGGCTTCGCGGCCAATCATAACGCCGTCAACGTGCTGTAAATGTGCTTGAGTTTCAGCAAACGTTTTAATTCCGCCGTTAATTTCAATGGTGAGATGTGGGCGCTCTTGTTTTAAACGATAAACATCTTCATAGCGTAAAGGTGGAACTTCACGATTCTCTTTCGGTGATAGGCCTTTCAATAGAGCAATACGGGCATGCACTACAAAATGAGTGCAACCTGTTGCAGCCACAGTATCTACGAAATGCAGCATCTCTTCGTAAGAGTGCATATCATCAATACCAATACGGTGTTTGACTGTTACAGGAATAGTTACTGCTTTTTGCATGCTGTGAATGCATTCAGCAACCAACTCTGGCTCTGCCATTAAGCAAGCACCAATTTTATTGTTCTGTACACGGTCACTTGGGCAGCCTACATTGAGGTTGACTTCATCGTAGCCCCAGTCTTCGGCCATTTTTGTGCAGGTTGCAAGCTCTTGGGGATTTGAACCGCCAAGTTGTAATACGATAGGGTGTTCTTGTGCGCTGTAGTCCAAATGACGTTTTGCATCGCCAAAAAGAATCGCACCTGTAGTCACCATTTCTGTGTAGAGCACAACATTTGGGTTAAACAAGCGTGCAAAGAATCGATAATCCTTTGTAGTCCAGTCCATCATGGGGGCGACAGAAATACGAGGTTGTAACGATTGAAGTGATTGCATAACCAATAGCCCAAAAGTCGCTAAATTAATGAAAGGGCAGCATTATACGAGGTTTATGCTTGAATCGACAGCGGCATTTGACCGATTAATTTATAGCCACCCTTATGTTAAATATAGGAAGATGATTTATAACAAGTTACCTTATTGGGAAGCCATTTTCTTTTTTTGTAAGATCGTATCGAACATACTAAATAAAATACAAAGAACAACTAACCCAATACCAGCAAGGCAAGTCATGGTCCATCCACCACGGTTCCACGCAAAAATTCCTAATGCTGAACCACCAGCACCACCAATAAAGTAAGTGGTCATATAGATGGCATTAATACGAGACTTTGCATCTGGTCGTAAACGGAAAATAATACTTTGGTTACTGGTGTGTACGAGCGCGAGTGCTAATTGAATTAAAGCAAAACCAATAATATAGCTAGAGAGTAAAGTCTGCCCATAATAGAAACAAATCCAACTCAATAAGAATAATCCACATCCCATCCATGTCAGTAAGCCAGTATAGCCTTGATCTGCATATTTACCAATGTAACGTGTTGATAAGGCACCGAAGATGCCCACTAAAGGCACTAGTCCAATAAAGAGATCAGGTAAATGATGTGCTGAAGTAAGGAGTAATGCGATGGTGGAATATAAAATACTCACAGATGCAAATGCAAAGCCACCTGTAAGCGCTCTTATTAATAAACGCTTTTCCTCTTTTAGAAGCTGAGCCATAGAACTAAAGATCTGTCCATAGTTCATTTTCATACGCAAGACATAAGGCAAGCGACTTTTTAAGGTGTACGCCAGTAATAACATTAATATGCCACTTACCACATAAACGACTTTCCAGTGGAATAGGTTAGAGAATAAACCCGCTAGACTGGTAGAGAGTAAAATCCCGACCAATAAGCCGCTCATTAAAAAACCAATGATCTCGCCAGTTTTTTCAGGTTTTACAGTCATTGTGGCAAGTGGAATAAGCACTTGAGCAGCAACCGAAAACAAGCCCGCTAAAATTGTACCAATCCATAGCATAGGCAAGTTCACAGCAAAAGCAGAAGTAAATAGGCCAATTGCACAAAGCACCATTAAAAATGGAATAGCCTTGGCTTTATTGACGATATCGCCCATCGGAACAATAAAGAGCAGACCGAGGGCATAAGACACCTGAGCAAATGTAACGGTCAATGCTGCTTGTGCCTGAGTTACGGCAAAGTCTTGTTGAATCGAGTGAATCAGGGGCTGACAATAATAGTTCACACCTGCACACAAACCACATGCTGCTGCCATCAACCAAAGCAATGGTTTATTCTGACTGATATCTTCAGGGGTAGACATGATGTTCTCTCGATTTTATTAGGTGTACGCGGTTGCTTCGACTTCAATGAGCATCTGCTCTAATGCAAGGCGTGGTACAGGAATGAGTGTACAGGCTGGAAAAGGATGATTTTTCCATAAATTTTGCATAATTTTAATCAAAATTTGATGTTTTTCGACCGAATGATCAACAACTAAAACTCTTAATACCGCAATGTTACTAAGCTCTGCATTAGCAGCTTTTAAAGCATGTTGAATGTTATCAAAAGTTTGGGCTGCTTGTTCTTCAAAATTTGGGCTTAATTCACCTTTTGAGTTTTCGCCTCCTTGACCTGCAATATGAATAATCTTTTTAAAATTTTCTACTACAGCCACATGACTATAAGCATTTGGGGTAGGGTCATATAAAGTTGATGGATTTATTATTTTAAAAGTTTCTTTGTTCATGGAACTCAACCGTTCATTAAAATTTAGATGAGTATCCAACCTCAACTTAAGTTGAGGTCAAGAGAAATTAGTATTTTAATCTTTTCTTTCTGAGGGTAATTATCATGACACCTGCAATATTTAAAATACAGCCTAGCCATTGCCACATATTGAGATGTTCATTTAAAAAAGTAACCGCGAGCAAAATCGTTAAAACAGGTCCGATTGAAGCAATCATGGCAGATTGAGAGGCGCCAAGTCGCTCAATACTTTGCATGAGCATAACGGTAGGTAAAACAGTGACCAAAAAGCCAAGTCCGACGCCGTACCAAATTACATTAGAGGGGAGTTGTAATAGAAGTTGAATAGGCTGAGGGGTGCTTAATACATAGTGCGTTAATGTACCGATACAAGCTACAGTTAAGGCTAAACCTGTGAAATTCCAAGAACCAAATTTCTTAATGAGTGGTGGGGTTAATAATAAATAGCCCGCAAAAGCCACTGCACCTGCAAATACTAAACTTGTACCTAGCCAGAAGTTGCCCTGAATTGGTGCGTTGTTGTGCTCTTGCAGCATGACCAACACGGTTCCACCATAACTAAGAAAAATGGCAAATAAACTTTTTGCATCTAATTTTTGTTTGTATAGCAGACTTGAGACGATGACGGTAAGCGTGGGATATAAAAATAGAATAATTCGTTCTAGAGAGGCACTAATAAACATGAGACCCATAAAATCGAGCCAACTTGCAAAGTAGTAGCCTAATAGACCGGCAAAAATTAAAATTAGCCAATCCTTCTTTTTTATGCCCTTATTATGATGCCTGTTAAACCAACAAATAAGTAGAAAGAACGGTAAAGCGCTTAACATGCGTAAAGCCATCAGGACTGTAGCGTCTACTAATGGAGAAAGGGCATAAGTCTGTTTAATAAAGATTGCTTTTGTACTGAATAGAAAAGCAGAGCAAAGAGCAAAAAAAGACCCGATTTGAAACGAAGAAAACGAAATTTTCATATACAAGACTGTATAAGAGAGACTATTGTCTGCAAAAAAAGAAAAATCTTCCTATATTACACCTCAAATCAAATATCGTGAATCATCAGTTCAAAATATGGGTATTTATTAAATAAATATTGGGTGGTATTTTAAAAAAGTTCAATTAGAATCCAAATTCTGTACAAAGAATACACATGGGGGAAACATTGCAGCTTAGCAATGTTTTTGACAATGAGAAATTAGCTTGAGGAACGCTCATGCAGATCGGAATCCCAACCGAAACTGTCGTCGGTGAAAATCGTGTAGCTGCTACGCCAGAGACAGTAAAGAAGTTGATTAGCGCTGGTCATAGCGTTGTAATTGAACGTGGTGCTGGTGTAAAGGCCGCGTACATTGACAGTGCTTATGAACAGGTCGGTGCAACCATTACGGATGATGCCTATACGGGTAGTCAAATTATTTTGAAAGTTCGCGCTCCACAAGGCGGGGAAATTCAAAAACTTCCAGCAAATACTGCTGTTGTAGCAATGTTTGATCCTTATCGTAATACCGAGCTAGATCAGTTTGCGAATCAGCAAGTTTCTGCTTTTGCTCTGGAATTGCTTCCTCGTACGCTTTCTCGTGCGCAGAACATGGACGTATTGTCTTCTCAGGCAAACCTTTCTGGTTATAAATCAGTGTTGCTTGCTGCTGCTGAATATCAGCGCATGTTCCCAATGCTTATGACTGCTGCTGGTACGGTAAAACCTGCTCGTGTTGTGATTATGGGGGTGGGCGTTGCAGGTCTTCAGGCAATTGCAACAGCAAAGCGTTTAGGCGCAATTGTTGAGGCGACCGATTTACGTCCTACAGCAAAAGATCAGGTTGAATCTTTAGGTGGTAAGTGGTTAGACGTACCAATGTCTGAAGAAGAGCAACAACGTGCAGCAGATGCCGCTAAAAATGGTTATGGATGGATGCCAGGTGAGCAATACATCAAAGACCAAGCGGCGATTGTTGACAAGGCTGTTTCTAACGCTGACATCGTGATTACTACTGCGTTATTGCCAGGTCGTGATGCACCACGTCTGATTAAGGCTGAAACTGTTGCCAAGATGAAACCCGGCTCTGTCATTTTAGATATGGCTGTTGAAACTGGTGGTAACGTTGAAGGCTCTAAAGTGGGCGAGACTGTGTTTACAGAAAATGGCGTGAAAATTTTGGGTGTTCCAAATATTCCAGCCACTGTAGCGACAGAAGCTTCTGCACTATATGCACGTAACGTTTTCAATTTCGTAGAGACTTTATTCGACAAAGAGAAAAACTTTGCGATTAATCAGGAAGACGAAATCCAAAAAGCCCTATTGGTCACTCATGGCGGTCAAGTACTGCTTAAGCGTGGTTAAGGAGATTTCTCATGGTTGAAACTATTACAATTTTCGTCCTTGCCATCTTCGTAGGTTATTACGTAGTTTGGGGTGTTACACCAGCTTTACATACGCCACTTATGGCTGTAACCAATGCATTGTCATCTATTATTGTGGTGGGTGCGATGTTGCAAACTGTGGGTCTACCTATTTTGGGTGTAGATGCTAACGTTGCATTTCAAAGTGTGAATGTGGTGAGCGTACTGGGTGCGATTGCGGTATTTTTGGCAAGCATTAATATTTTCGGCGGCTTTGCAGTAACTGCACGCATGTTGGAAATGTTCAAGCCTAAGCAAAAGAAATAAGAGGGCTTTGACATGGAATTTATTCAAGCAAACGCAAATTGGTTGTACCTTGTTGGCGCAATCCTCTTTATCTTGACGCTTCGTGGTTTGTCTGGCCCTAAAACAGCAATTCAAGGTAACCGTTACGGTATGATCGCGATGGCGATTGCAGTTGTAACGACTTTCTTTGTTGCGAATAATCCAGTGATCTGGATGATTGTTGGGGCAATGGTGCTTGGTGCAATCGTAGGTATTGCACGTGCTCGTACTGTACCAATGACGCAAATGCCAGAAACTGTTGCGCTTATGCACTCGTTAGTTGGTTTGGCTGCTGTTTTAATTGCAATTGCTGCAATTTTACATAACAACCAACTTACTGAATTGTTCGCTCAAAATGAGGCGGCTTTAACGGCAGCTGGTGTACAACATGTGCACATGAGCAAAGTTCACTTATTTGAATTGTTTGTTGGTTGTTTCGTTGGTGCGATTACCTTTACTGCGTCTGTGTTTGCGTACGGTAAATTGGCTGCGAAAAAATGGGCGAAAACAATTTCTGGTGCATGGGTTAAACCTGTTCAAGCGCTTATCTTTATTGCGATGTTGGCTTGTGGTTTTTACTTCTTCACGACTGGCAACATGACTGCTTTCTGGGCAATGACAGCTCTTGCACTTGCATTTGGCTGGGTGTGGATTGCACCAGTCGGTGGTGGTGATATGCCTGTAGTAGTTTCGCTTCTTAACTCATTCTCGGGTTGGGCTGCGGCAGGTATTGGTTTTACACTTGAAAACAACATGTTGATCGTTGCGGGTTCTCTCGTGGGTTCATCTGGTGCGATTCTGTCGTACATCATGTGTAAAGCAATGAACCGTTCAATCATCAATGTATTGTTTGGTGGTGCAATGGGTGGTGCAGCGGTTGCTACTGCTGCCAAAGGTGAGCAAGTTCAGCGTAACCATCGTTCTGGTTCTGCTGATGATGCTGGTTTCTTGATGTCAAATGCAGATAGCGTTGTGATTGTACCTGGTTATGGTATGGCGCAAGGTCGTGCACAAAATGCTGTAAAAGAATTGTGTGAAATTCTAAAAGAGCAAGGTGTTCGGGTTCGTTTTGCGATCCATCCAGTTGCTGGTCGTATGCCAGGTCATATGAACGTATTACTCGCTGAAGCAGACGTAGCATATGAAGATATCTTGGAAATGGATGAGATTAACTCAGACTTCCCTGCAACTGATGTGGTGCTTGTAATTGGTGCAAATGACGTAGTAAACCCTGCTGCAAAAGATGATCCAACTTCACCGATTTATGGCATGCCGATTCTTGAAGCACATAAAGCGCGTACAATCATGGTGATTAAGCGTTCTATGGCTACAGGTTACGCAGGTCTAGACAATGATTTGTTCTATAACGAAAAAACCATGATGATCTTTGGTGATGCGAAGAAAGTTGTGGAAGATATGACAAAAGCAATCAATGGTGGTGGTCACTAATCTGACCTCAATCAGGATTGCAAAAGCCACCCTCGGGTGGCTTTTTTTATTTGGCTTATTTGTTTAAAGAAATTTTTCTACAAGGTTTAGTGATTGTTGATAGAGGTCGCGTGCCAGTTGCGGGTTTTTGGCATGTGAAGATTTCCAGTCTGGCATGTGTGCACTGACATATTCACCATTACGGTTTTGCCATGCATCGCCAGTTGCCATTTCTGTAATGAGTTTTGCTGGAACTGAAGTGGGAACTAATCCTAATTTCATGGCAGCATAAACTGGTTTTGGTAAGTCACGATAAATATCAGAAGCGACACCACCCGGATGCAATGCATTGTTGGTAATAGAACTGCTTGCTAGCTGTTCTGCTAAGGCGTTGCTGAACAGTAAATTCGCAAGCTTCGATTGCCCATAATAGAACAGGGGATTGTAAAAACCTTCTGCTCGAAACTTGTTGGGTTTAATGGAGCCCACCCAGTGTGCGATGGATGCGAGATGAATAATCCGTGCTTGCGGAGATTGTTGTAAAACTGGAAGTAATTTTTGAGTTAGTAAAAAATGCCCTAAATAATTAACGCCAAATTGCTGCTCGAAACCATCAACAGTTATTTGTTTGGTTTTGGCAAATAACCCTGCATTGTTAATGAGTACATCAAGGCTGCCATAGCGATCGGCAATTTCATCTGCTGCTTTCTGGGTTAACTCAAGGCTGTTTAAATCAAGGGAAACTAAATCGACTTGGCCTTGGTTGAGTGAACGTAGTTTGTTTTGTGCATCTTGGGCTTTTCCTGGATTTCGGCACGCTAAAATGACATGTTGCCCTTGTTTAACGAGTTGTTCTGCTGTGGCAAAACCAATACCTGTGTTGGCGCCTGTAATTAATACCTTCACTTTCTGTACTCCAGTTATGCTATTTATTGGTGGGGGACTTCAAGAGTTTGTATATTGCTGTAAATCTGACAATTTGTCATGTCAAATTTAGAAGTGGCTGATGACTGACTGTTTGCAGTAGGTATTGAGGTATTTGAGGGTGTTATTTGAGAGCTGTTAATATGGTTAACAGATAAATAAAAAAGCGGCTCAAAAGAGCCGCTTTTTTTAAAAGCAAAATTTTAAGCAACCGACTCTGGAGCGGTACGCCATAAGCTTTCTAAATCGTAGAATTTACGAGCTGTTGGTAGCATCACATGTACTACAACAAAGCCGAGATCAATCAAGATCCATTCTGCATCTCGTTCACCTTCAACGCCAATCGGGCGGAAACCGGCTTTTCGAGCTTCTTCTGCAACATTGTCTGCGAGTGCTTTCACATGACGAGTAGAGGTGCCGCTCGCAATTACGATAGCATCAGCGACATTGCTAATTGAGCTAACATCTAACTGGAGAATATCTTTTGCTTTTACATCAACTAAAGCGTCATGAACGACTTCGAGACAAGTTTGTACGTCTTTATTTGAGGCATTCATTGCGAAATCGTGAGAATTAGACACGCTGGGCGATGGTTCTAAATTCATATAGGGTATATTTTCCTGACAATTACTCACTATCTAATATAGTCGTTTTCGCACTAAATTTCAAACAGAACTCGTAACAGTTTATATATTTACATCATCGGAAAAATACTTTTTCTTCCAAGTAAATGACTGATTTGAAGTATTTTCAGGTTTATATTCTGCTGCAATATAGTTTTGATAAGAACTTTGCTTGAGCCAAGAAAAAATTTGTTCATAAGGAATTTGAGCTGTATCTGGCTCATGACGGCCCGGACAATCCGCAAATTGAATGTGTCCAATTGAATTAATATTTTCTTGCAACCCCTCAAGTATATCTTCGCCCATCATTGCCATGTGATAGCAATCATATTGCATTTTTAGAATAGGGTCGTTGACTGCTTCTAGCATTTCTTGTGCTTGCGCAATATTTTGTACTAAAAAGCGGGGCATATCGGTACCGTTAATCATTTCAAAAACGGGTTCTATATCGTGTTCACTGAGTAAGTTGCAGGCAAGTTTTAAATTAGCGGCTAAGGTTTTTAAACAAGGAAGTAAGTCAGCATCGAGCGGTTGTTTGCCAGCTAAAATATTAACACGAGGAACTTTTAAAGCGGTAGCGTAGCTAATGGCTAACTCTAACGCTTCACGGAAAGCTATTTCTTGACCGGGTATGCCAGCTAAACCATTTCCGCCTTGCATAAGATCACCCGCAGGCACATTGATTAGGCAGAGGCTAAGGTTGTAGTGTTCGAGTTGAGTTTGAATATCTGAAATAGTCAATTCATAAGGAAATTGAATTTCTACATATTCAAAGCCCTGTGCATGGGCCAGAGCAAAGCGTTCGATTAAAGGAACTTCGGTAAAAATCATGGATAAATTGACTGCAAGACGACCCATACTCAAACTCCGTTTATTTTTGCTCTATTAATTGAATCATAGTAGCTAAATCTTTCTCAGCAAAGCCATTTTTTTGGTGAGTTTGTAGCTGTAATAGAGCTTTTTGTGCAACTGGGATGTCTAAATTAACATTGTGAGCCAATGTTACTGCGTTGTTAAGATCCTTAGATAATGTTTGAACTTTCCACTGAATTGGTTCAAAGGTATGAGTTGCCATACGTGGAGTTAGAATTTGAAAGGGTTTCGAGTCTGCAAATCCACCCGCTAATGCTGGAGCGAGTAAAGTCGTATCTACACCAGCTCGGTCTGCAAGTGCAACAGCTTCTGCAATCAGGGCACTGTTGGCTGCAACAATCAGTTGGTTGCAAATTTTGGTAGCTTGGCCTGTTCCTGTATCTCCCATTCGAGTCACACGTTGAGATAAAACATTATAAACAGGCGTTAGTTCTGTAATCGTTTGAGCATTACCGCCTGCAAAAATGACAAGTGTGCCTTGCTCTGCTCCAGCTGTTCCACCGGATACGGGTGAATCAATCCATGTTATTTGATGTGTGGCAGCTACTTGGGCAAGTATTTTCGTTGCAGCAACAGATAAGCTCGAGAAATCAACAATAACCTGCTCAGCTTTTAAGTGAGGCTGAATTTGTTCAAATACGGCCTCTACAGCTTTGTCATCTGCTAGACAGGTTAAAATAACGGGATACTCACCAATATTTGAAAGTTCTAAAGCTTGTGCACCCATATCAATCAGTCCTTCACATGCAGAGAAGGTTCGATTCCAAACCGCAACTTGAAAGCCAGCTTGAATAAGGCGGGTTGCCATCCGACTTCCCATAAGCCCCATACCTAAAAAAGCAATAGGGGTGTTGCGATCAAAATTCATAATCTAAGCTCTTATTTATATTGGCGTGGTAAAAAATTAACTTCCGGATGTTTGTCTTTTTTACGAGCAAGTTTGCTATTTTTACCAAGTAATAATTTAAGTTGCCAGATTTTTTCTAGACGTAATGATTTTTCTGGTTGATGTTCCATTGCGTCAAGTACACGTTTTGCCGCAGTGAGGGCATCAGGTGAGCGCTGCAACATTTCAGATGCAATCTCATGTGCTTTCTCTAAAGGAGAGTCACTTAAATGAGTTACAAGACCAATTTCTTTTGCATAATTCCCATCAAAAACACGGGCAGTTAAGGTGAGCTCTTTTGCAAGGTCAACGCTAATTAAACCTTTTAATGAGCGCGTAAGTCCCATATCTGGGACTAAACCCCAACGGCTTTCCATAATCGACATTTTTGTTTCTGGATGTGAGATTCGAATATCGGAAGCCAAGGCGAGTTGCATACCCGCGCCGAAACAATATCCTTCTAATGCTGCAATAACTGGTACAGGTAAATTCTGCCAAGTCAGAAATGCTTTTTGAAAAAGGCTTTGTCCGGGTTTTACAAGTTCCCAAATGGCAAAAGCAGAGTTTTTCGGATTGTTTAGGTCGGATAAGTCAATTCCGGCACTAAACACATTTCCTTCGCCTGTCAAAATAACGCAGCGAATATCTCTATCCTTTTTAATTGCTTTTGCAGTTGAAACTAACTCTTTTAATAAGGCAAAACTCATCGCATTGCGTTTGTCTGGACGGTTTAAATATACCGTTGCAATGCCATTATTTTTTTCAATACGTAAGAGTGCCATGAGATTCCCGCTTCTTTTTTTATAGATGAACGGAGCATAACATGGCTGTAATTTGGAAACATGACAGCCCAGTCATACCTCTTTGATAGATATGTTAGTCAGGGATTACCAAGATCTGGAGAGCGGCACTTTCTACTTCTTTAACCACAAGGCCTAACTCATCAAAGCGTTGCATAACTTCTGCAATGAATCCTTCATCTGCTATACGGCGTTCTTTGCGTAGTGTTGAAATAAATTGCTCAAAGTCCCCAGTCACTTGTTGTAGTTTTGGGGCGCCTACATAGCGAGTAGCACCATAGAGGCGATGTAAAACATGCTCAAGTTGAGGGAAGTCTTCAAGCTCAATGAGCTGACGCATTTCGTCTAACTCAGTTGGAAAACTATCAACTAACATTTTAAGTAGATCTTGCGCTAAGTCTTCTTTATTTGCTGCAAGTTGCAAACTTTGTTGCCAGTTTAAAATTTGTGGGTCTAAAGCTTCTGCAACGACATGGTGATCTTTATCTAAGGCTTTTGCTGTAAAGTTGTTTTTAGTCCATTGCGTTAAGATCTGGATGATTTGCTCCATTTGAATTGGCTTAGTGACATAATCATTCATGCCTACTTTAAGGAGTTTTTGTTTTTCATCAGCTAGTGCATGGGCGGTTAGCGCAATAATTGGTAATTGCATTTCTCCGTCTAACGTTGACTCTAAAGAACGAATAGCACGAGTGGTATCAATGCCTGACATGACAGGCATTTGAATATCCATAAACACTAAATCAAAAGGTTTAAGCTTCTGATCAATTCGCTCTTGGATTAGGTTAAGAGCTTCTTGGCCACTGAGTGCTTTAGTTGTTTTAACATTGAGTTCACCGAGTAAGGCTTCTAAAACAATCAAGTTAGGGAGGTGGTCATCCACTGCGAGAATGTGTAGACCCTGACCATTAAAGTCTTGTTGTTCCTCTTCAAAAATAGGTTGATCATTTAATAATTGAATGAGTCCGCTTCGACTTAATGGTTGATAGAGAGGGCGAGCACGGTATTCATTGAGCATGTTTGGCTCAAGCGTCATTTGATAGCCATAGACGGCTAAATTGCCTTGATAACGGCTACGGATTTCTTTTAATAATGCTTCTGTATCACCGCTATGATCAACAATGAGCCATGTATTATCTTTCTGATCAAGATGTTTTAAGCGACTAAATAAGTCCAGAATCGATTGTGTTTCGATATGAGGAACATGGTAGTTTTCAAGATAGTAACGTAAAACACTTGCTGTAGCAGGGTGTGCAAGATAAGACACCACTTGTAAATGTTCAAAGTGCGGGTGTTCGATTTCGTAATCTTCATCTACCACAAATTGTGCGGTAAACCAGAAGGTTGAGCCTTTTTCTGTTGGAGCACGTTCTTGGTTATCTTCAAAGCCAATTTGACCATGCATGAGATGAACAAGCTGTTTAGAAATAGCTAAACCTAAACCTGTACCACCAAATTGACGTGTAACTGAAGCATCGCCTTGCGAGAATGATTCAAATAGTTTTTTACGGTCTGTGCCACTTAAACCAATACCACTATCTTGAACACTGAAATGAAGCAGACATTGCCCAATATCATCATGTTCCATACGAACACGAACAATAATTTCACCATCTGGAGTGAACTTGATTGCATTAGAAATTAAGTTGGTCAGAATTTGTTTGAAGCGTAAAGCATCACCAATCACTTGCTGTGGAATGTTGTCCGCATAGTAAAAAGCCATGGCGATATGTTTTTGAGCGGCTAGTGGAGATAGCATATCCATGACATCAAAAATGGCTTCTTCTAAATCAAAAGGTGCTGTTTCTAGTTCTAGCTTACCCGCATCAATTTTCGAGAAATCTAATACATCGTTAATTAATGCCAATAGATGGGCAGATGACTTGCGAATGGTTTGTAAATAAAGATTTTGTTCGTTATTTAAATTTTGTTGACGAAGCAATAAATGAATAAAGCCATCAATACTGTTGAGAGGTGTTCGAAGCTCATGACTAATATTGGCAAGGAAAACTGACTTTGCTTGGTTTGATGAAATCGCTTGGTCACGTGCTTGACGATAGGTAATGTTTTGGACTTCTAGGGTATCTAGTGTTCTGCGTAAGTCTTCTTCTGTTTGTTCAGTGTGTTCTTTTAATTCTAGAAAGCTAAAGTGCAATCGCTTAACAACATTTGCAATATCGCGTTGTAGTAAGCGTAGCTCTCCAGTACTGTTAATGACGAGGTGCTGATCTAGAGTATCTGCATTTAGACGTTGTAACTGCATGCGAATTTCATACATCGGCGCAATCCAGCGACGAGAATAAAAATTTAAGCAAAGTAAAAGTAATAGTAGGGTCATTAATCCAGTAATGACGAGAGCAATCATAATACGATAACGTGCCAACTCTAAAGGCTGGTTATCCATTTCAATCACTAACCAGACAGGCGCTTTTCCAGCTTTATTACTAATCTGTAGTCCATAAATATTGTTGTGGTTATAAGAGATTGGACCAAAAAAATTATTACTATTGGGAAAGCTCGGCCAATAACGATTATCACGATAACCAATACTTAAATAAGTCTGTCCGTTGTTATCGATAAGTACCGCGCGCTTAAGATTTTTTTCGCTAAACATGCTTTGCATGATGTGCTGGGCATGATCGTATTCATCGGGCTGTAGTTCGACTAGCGTATATAGATCTTTCGAAATTTGATTGTAGCGAGCTAGAATCGCTGAGGCGTGATGTAGCTGTTGTTGTTTTACCGAATGTGATGTTTCAGTTAAAACCAGAAAAGCACCGACTCCTGTTAAAATCATAATCGGCACAAAAATTAGAGCAATCAATTGCCCATATGCATGATTCAGACGTAAGCGTTTCGATATGGTTTTATTGAAATTAGACATGGCTACATCAGATTTATCTCTCTGTACGGCATCTTATCACGCTTTATTTTAAAACAGACGGCATTTTATAAATGACCGAGCTTTAATCGCTTTCATGAAAAAGCATATTGAAATGGGTGCAGTACCGAGCATTTTTTCATACAATAGGCGCACCTCGATATAGGTATTGATCATGAGTAATACACAACCTGACTTTTTAGCCGACGAATTTTTGTTAGATCACTATGTAGGTAAGACACCTCTAGTTCGTTTGCAGCGATTAGCTTCTCATACGCAAGCGACGGTTTTAGCAAAATTAGAAGGTAATAATCCGGCAGGTTCTGTAAAAGACCGTCCTGCATATAACATGATTATGCAGGCAGAAAAACGTGGTCAAATTAAGCCAGGCGACACCTTGATTGAGGCAACCAGTGGGAACACAGGTATTGCTTTGGCAATGGTTGCTGCAATGCGTGGCTATAAAATGAAACTTATTATGCCGAACAACATGAGTCAGGAACGTAAAGATGCGATGCTGGCTTATGGCGCAGAGCTGATTGAAGTAACACCGCAGCAAGGTATGGAAGGTGCACGTGATTTAGCTTTGCAAATGGAAAAAGAAGGCAAAGGGCACGTTTTAAATCAGTTTGGTAATCCTGATAATGTTGAAGCCCATTACTTAACAACTGGTCCTGAAATTTGGAAACAAACAGGTGGGAAAATCACCCATTTTGTAAGCTCAATGGGTACGACTGGTACCATCATGGGTGTTTCTAAATATTTAAAAGAACAAAACCCAGATATTCAAATTATTGGTTTGCAACCAGCAGATGGATCAAGCATTGCTGGTATTCGCCGTTGGCCAAAAGAATATTTACCTACTATTTTTGATAGTAGCCGTGTGGATCGTACTATTGATATTCCACAAATTGATGCTGAAAAAACCATGCGTAAATTAGCACGCATGGAAGGTATTAGTGCGGGGACATCTTCAGGCGGTGCGGTATGGGCATCCATCAAGATTGCAGAAGAAAATCCAGATGCTGTTATTGTTTGCATTATCTGTGACCGTGGCGACCGCTACTTGTCTACAGGATTGTTTTCAGTACAGGACGACAACTCATAATTGAGAGAAATAATGCGTTTCCCAACCTTAGTTTTTGATATTGAAACTTTAACTGATTTAAAAGCGGGAGCGCATTTATATCATCTTGATTTGCCAGAGGCTGATGTAGAACAAGCATTGACTAAACTCCGTCGTCAAGAATCAGGCATGGATTTTCAGCGCTTACCGTTGCATGAAATTGTTTGTATTTCTGGTCTATGGATTGATGAGTCTGGTTTCAGATTGTTTTCTTTTAGTCGTGAACAATATTCTGAAGCTGAGATTTTGCAAAAGTTCTTGTCAATTTTTGATAAGCGTCATCCGAATTTAGTGAGTTGGAACGGCTCACAATTTGATTTACCCGTTATTCTGTTTCGCGCGATGTATCATGGGCTTTCTGCTCCGGGTTTGTTTGATCAAGGTGAGATTGATAGCCAGAAGCGTTTTAATAATTACCAAAACCGTTATCACCATCGCCACATTGATTTAATGGACGTGATGGCAATGTTTAATGGGCGTAATTTTCAAAAGCTGGATGATATTGCCTGCATTTTAGGTTTGCCGGGCAAACGCGGTGAATCGGGTTATCATGTACCAGAATATGTTCGTAATCAGCAGTGGTTAAAATTGACTAGCTATTGCGAAGGGGATGTACTCAATACATGGTTTGTCTATGTACGTTGGTTGTTATTAAAAGGACAATTAACAGTAGATGAGCATAATGATTGGGTAAATTCTAGTATTGATTATTTGAGAAATATTCCTCAGCAAGCAGATTTTCTTGAAGTATGGGAACGTACCTCAAAACATAGTGAATTTACTTCACACTATTTTAATTCTTCAGATTTTTAGGTTCATCCTTTGAAACAACAAGCCAAATCTCGCAAGCCTCAACAACCTGAATACATTTTTCAAGTTGAAACACTTTCTCATGAGGGGCGAGGAATTGCGCATTATGGTTCTCATCCTGATCATCCAGCAGATAAGCATGGCAAAAAAGTGTTTATTCGTTATGCATTGCCCGGAGAAACTGTAAAGGCTCAGATTACCCATCAAGCGAAGCGTCTTGAAGAAGCCGAGATGGTGCAGTTGTTAGGAGAGCCGTCAACTCATCGTATAGATGCAATTTGCCCTCATTATGGAATTTGCGGTGGCTGTAGCATGCAGCATATCCATCCTGATGAACAAATCCGCTTAAAGCAAAGTGTGCTCCAATCGCATCTACAGCACTTTGCAGGCATTCAACCTGAACAGTGGCTTGAGCCAATTCGATCTTTACAAACAGATTATCGTCGTCGTGCTCGAATAGGGGTGCGCTATCTGCCAAAGCCAGATCGCTTAATTATGGGGTTTCGTGAACATCATAGTAATCGACTAACTTCTATCCACACTTGTAGTGTTTTGGATAAAAAACTATCAGATAGCTTGCCTGAGCTGCGTATTTTACTCCAAAGTCTAAAAGGCAAAGCGCATATAGGTCATGTAGAATTAGCAAAAGGTGATCAAGAAATTTCTTTATTGGTTCGTCATGTAGAAAAATTAAACAATTCTGATGTCAACCAATTAAAGCAATTTGCGTTAGACAAAGGGTGGCAGTTGTATTTACAGCCTAAGGGACCTGAAAGTATTCATCGTATTGATGATGAAAAAGGTGCTTTACGTTTACACTATGCCTTAGAGCGATTTGATGTAAATTTTGCTTTTTCGCCATTGGATTTTACTCAGGTCAATGCCACAGTAAATGAACAAATGGTTCAATTGGCATGTGAATTGCTTCAATTGCAACCAGGTGAAAAAGTACTTGATCTATTTAGTGGTTTAGGCAACTTTTCGCTCCCGTTAGCACGATGTGTTGGAGAGAGTGGTCAGGTTGTTGGTGTGGAAGGGAGTGAAGATATGGTTCAGCGCGCAACAGCTAATGCAAAAAGCAATAGTTTGGTGCAGGCAACCTTCTTTTCACAAGATTTAACAAAAGATTTTTCGCATCATTCTTGGGCAAATCAAGGATTTGATGCATTATTGATTGATCCTCCTCGTGCTGGTGCATATGAAATTATGCAGTATGTATCAAATTTTGGAGCAAAAAGAATCGTTTATGTATCATGTAATCCAGCTACACTGGCAAGGGATGCGGGTGTTTTGGTCCAACATGGTTACCAGTTAAAAAAAGCAGCTGTGATGGACATGTTTACGCACACAGAACATGTTGAATCCATTGCACTATTTGAAAAAATTCAAGAGATAAACGATTAAAAACATGAGTTACATATTGAGGAGAATGGTATGGTCACAGTACGTGAACAGTTACCTGAACAACTAACAGAGTTGTCCGAGGAAACGACTGTAGAGCATGCCGCCGAAACGCAAATCGGTTTAGCCTCATGGTTGGATCGGGTGCGTGAAATATTAGATGGGGCGAAGCTTGAACAGCTTGAGCAGGTTGCTCATTTAACCCTGCAAAAAGAGTTAGACTCAACGGTTAATCATCGGTCCAATACTTTCGCTACTGGCGTTGGAATGGCCGATATTTTGGCACATCTCCATGTAGACGAAGATACTCTATCGGCAGCCATGCTCTATCGTAGTGTGCGTGAAGACATTACTGATATAGAAGAAGTAAAAAAGAAATTTGGAGATCAAGTCTATAACCTTGTCAAAGGCGCTTTGGCAATGGGTAAGCTCTCGGAACTCATTGAGAAAAATAAACGGTTAGAAGACCACTTTAATAACAATCAACGAGAACATTTAAGTGGCATTTATAAAATGCTGATTTCGGTTACCGAAGATGTTCGTGTTGTTTTAATTAAACTTGCTGAACGTACCTATTCTTTACGAGAGCTTGCAAATTCATCTCGTGAACGTCAAGAACGCGTAGCACGTGAAATTCTTACTATTTATTCGCCATTGGCACATCGACTCGGTATTGCTCAGCTTAAATGGGAACTTGAAGATCTCGCTTTTCGCTATTTGGCTCCAGATCGTTATAAAGAAATTGCATCATTACTGAATGAAAAACGTTTAGAGCGTGAACACTATATTCAGTTCGTGATCGACCGTTTAAAAAATGAGTTAGCATCTTACGGAATCGAGTCAGAAATCACAGGTCGAGCAAAGCACATTTATTCGATTTATCGAAAAATGAAAAGCAAAAACCTGAGTTTTGATCAGCTTTACGATATTCGTGCCTTGCGTGTATTGGTCAATAGTGTTCCTGAGTGTTACCACTCTTTGGGTATCGTTCATCAAATCTGGCGTCATATTCCGCATCAGTTTGATGACTATATTACCAACCCGAAAGCAAATGGTTATCGCTCATTGCATACGGCTGTAATTGCTGAGAATAAATCGCTTGAAGTACAAATTCGTACTCATGAGATGCATGACGAAGCAGAATTAGGCGTATGTTCGCACTTTAACTATAAAGAAGGTTCAAAGAATACAGACCATTCCTTTAACCATCGTTTGCATTCATTGCGTGCCGTTCTAGAACACTACCAAGAACGCAATGACACGACAGTACATCAAAACGAAGATGAAACGGAAGGCTTTGATCAACTACAAGATTTTGAAGGCTTTGAGAAGATTTATGTTTTCAGTCGTGATGGTGATATTAAGGAATTGCCACGTGGCTCAACAGTTTTAGATTTTGCTTATCATGTGCATACGGAAGTAGGGAATAAGTGTTACGCAGCGCGAGTTAACCAGCGCTATGTGCCATTAACCTATACTTTAAAAACGGGTGAGCAGGTTGAGATTTTAACTAAAAAAGATCGTGATCCAAACAGAGATTGGTTGGTGAACTCTTTAGGTTATATTAAAACCTCTCGTGCCCGTGACAAGCTGCGTCATTGGTTTAGACAGCAAGATCGTAGTAAAAATCTTGAAGTTGGCCGTGAACTTCTTAATAAAGAGTTAGCTCGTCTAGCGATTCACCCAAAAAGTATCGACCTAAATGATTATTCATCACATTTTAACGTGAAAACGGGTGATGACATTTTGGTGAGTCTAGTAAGTGGTGATATTAGCTTACATGCCTTGATTAATCAGGTGAACCGTCAAATGCATCTAGATCAGGATGAACCTGAACTAGTGCTTAAACCCGCATTAAATCCACGTGCTAGCCATACGTTGTCGGCTCATGGAATTTTAATTGATGGTTTAGACAATGTAGAGCTGCATATCGCGCAGTGCTGTCAGCCCGTACATGGTGAGTCAATCGCTGGATATATTACTTTGAATCGTGGTGTCAGTATCCACAAAGTCATTTGTTCAGACTATCAGCGTATGATTAAGCAAGAACCAGAGCGTGCTGTTGAAGCCGATTGGGAAATGCAGCCAACACGTGGTCAAAGTGTTCAAATTGTGGTTGAAGCATATGATCGTCGTGGTCTGCTTAAAGACTTAACTCAAGTGATTTTCTCTGACCAAATCAATATTCGTCAGGTCAATACGATTTCTGAGGCAGATGGTATTGCCAATATGAAGTTGTTAATTGAAGTGAAAGGATTAGCGCAGCTATCTCGTTTATTGGCTCGCTTAGAGCAGCAACCTGGAATCATTAGCGCAAGACGCATGATTCAAGGTGTTTAACTAAATTGAGTAAAAAGGCTGTCAAATGACAGCCTTTTTTATTATGGATTATTTTCTTGATAAATAAATGTTAGTGAGCCGATTTAGAAACTGAGGACTTAAAGTCGAGAGTTGATAAAGTAGTTTGGTTTTTATGCCAATAGGTGTATGAGTAGGTGTCCAGAAATGAGCTTTTTTCTCTACAAGTGTAAGTACCTGTTGAGCAATATCATTTGGTGTTAAATCTACCCCCATATTCTGAATAGTAGCTGCATCCATGTCCTTAACCATTGCAGTTTGTACAAATAGCGGCATCACATCTAAAACACGAATATCATATTTCTTCCATTCCACATCTAAACCTTCGGTAATTCCGCGAACAGCAAATTTACTGGCTGAATAAGAAATTAAATCAGCTTGCCCATAAATTGCAGAAGCTGATGAAAGATTGATGACACGTGCAAAAGTAGCTTGCTTTAAATAGGGTAGAGCAGCATGACAGCCATTGATGACACCGTTTACATTAATATTTATTGTTCTTTGGTGAGCTTTAATATCAGTCGTTTCAAATGCACCAGAATATAAAATGCCAGCGTTATTTACTAAGATGTTGAGTTCCCCAGCCCAGTCGGTAAATTCTTTTAATATAAGTTGCCACTGATTGTAATCACTTACATCTAGATAGCCAGCACGGGCATTTGGCCCTAAGTCGTTTGCCAATTCTTGAGCAAGCGATTCATTAATATCATAAATGCCTACTTTATATCCTTGTTTGTAGAATACGCGTGCAATTTCAGCCCCAATACCTTGAGCGGCACCACTAATCAGAATACTGTATCTCATCTTTTTTCTCTTTGTCAGTACAATAGTGCGACTGATTTAATCGCTTTGATTTTGATCATAACAAATTAAAATCTTAGTTTGACTGACCGACTTTTTAAACTTGAGGGTTACCATGGATAAATTGCTTAAAATCATGCAAGAGTTACGAGAAAAATGTCCGTGGGATCAAGAACAAACCCCAATGTCACTGACTAAATATGCGATTGAAGAAGCATATGAAGCCGAGGCTGCTGTTCGTCAGGGTAATATCGATGAAATCAAAAATGAGCTAGGCGATTTGTTATTACAAGTCGTGTTTCAATCACAAATGTTTAGTGAGCAAGGTGCTTTTAACTTTCAAGATGTTGTTGAGGCAATAAGTGAAAAGTTAATCCGCCGTCATCCACATGTTTTTCAGGCAGATCAATTTAATAACTTAACGCCAGAACAAGTAAGTGAGTTATGGAAACAAATTAAACAACAAGAAAAACAAGGTAAGCCGCAATCAAGATTAGATGAAATAAAGCATGGGCCAGCCCTATTACAGGCACAAGAAATTCAAGAAAATGTCGCAAAAGTTGGGTTCGACTTTGAAACCGTAGAGGATGCTTATGGAAAACTAGAAGAAGAATTGGATGAGTTCAAGCAGGCCCTAAAAAATCAGAATATGGATGAAATTCAAGATGAATTTGGAGATTGTCTGTTTTCATTAGTCAATGTAGGACGTAAACTCGCGATTTCAAGTGAAACATCACTTTTATCAACAATACATAAATTTAGAAGCCGTTTTGCTTTTATTGAAGATCAAGCTCAAAAACAGCAAAGAACATTAGAGGATATGACCTTGTCTGAAATGGATGAATTGTGGAATCAGGCAAAGCGGCAGTTAAGGGTAGGGGAAAAAACACATGCAGCTCAACATGAGTCTTTGGAAGAGTAAGTCTTATATTTTTATTGTTTTATTTTGGAGCCTGATTTCATCAACCTTCATTCAGGCTCAATCTTTCGATCAAAATTTTAAGGAGTGGAAGGCTAAGCAGCAGATGTATGATCAGAAGTTGAGTATGAAAAATGCCTCTCATTCTAATGTTCCAAAAAGCCCAGCCATGATTGATTCTTCAGGACAAGTTCATTTGAATCAAGCCAATATTGAGGAGCTTCAAAAGCTAAAAGGGATTGGTGAGAAAAAGGCTCAGGCGATTGTAGAATACCGTCAAAAGAATGGTGGCTTTAAAAATATTGATGAATTTAAAAACGTAAAGGGCATAGGTCCAGCCATTTTTGAAAAGAATAAAACGCGGTTGAGTTTATAAATCATGTGTTTGTCAATTGTCATTTCATGTGCAAACTACAGAGAATCAAATTGCCCTTTGTGTGCGTTAGAGCTATGATTAGCGACAACTTGTTATTTACGTACTGACGTAGGAGACAGCGTCTTTTGCAAACCTTGCGAGCGTCAAAATGTGGTTTGTCCACAGCCCAACTTCCTTCTTCGATTTTAGATGTGATCGATAGCCTAAATAAAGCTGGCTATGAAGCTTATATTGTTGGGGGTGGTGTCCGTGATTTAATGCTAGGGCTTAATCCTAAAGATTTCGATGCAGTCACCAATGCGACACCTGCTCAAATTAAAGAAGTTTTTGGCCGACGTTGCCGAATTATTGGTCGTCGATTTGAATTAGCACATGTCTATTCAGGGCGTGAGCTTATTGAAGTTGCAACATTCCGTGCCCCGCCTAAAAAAGCTGTTACGAGTGCCTCGGGCATGATTTTACGTGACAATAACTGGGGTACCATCGAACAAGACTTTGCTCGACGTGACTTTTCTATCAATACGCTATATTACCAACCGCGCAAGAGTATTGTGCTCGATTTCTGCAAAGCGATTGATGATGTTAAAAATAAAACTTTGCGTTTATTGGGTGATCCAGCACAGCGTTTTGAAGAAGACCCAGTGCGTATGCTGCGAACTCTACGTTTTGCAGCCAAGTTAAATTTCAAAATTGATTCAAATATTCTCGATATCTTTAATGCTGAAATGACGCAATTATTGCGTGATGTCTCTCCGCATCGTTTATATGATGAATCTCAGAAGCTTTTCACAATGGGACATTTGGCGCGTGTTTTGCCAATGTTGATTGAGTTTGGTGTTTGGAAGCAGCTTTTTGCCGATGTTCAGCCTAATATCACTCCATTTATTCAAAGAGCAGCAAAGAATACAGATCAACGTATACAAGTGGGTAAAACCATTAACCCTGCATTTTTCTATGCAGTTTTATTGTGGCAGCCGTTTTTAGAGCGTTGTGAATTTTATTTATCTAAAGGTATTGTGCCAGCTGAAGCTCGTGCACAGGCTGGTTTAGACGTCTTAAAACGCCAAGCAACACGCACAGTTATTCCTCGTTTTGCAGAAACTTTTATTCGTGAAGTTTGGGAAATGCAAACCCGTTTGCTCAATCCAAAACCCCAGCAAATAGAAGCATTGGCAGGGCATGCTCGCTTCCGCGCAGGTTTTGACTTCCTTTTACTTCGTGAAAAGTCAGGTGATGACACAACACAAGGAATGGGAAGCTGGTGGGATGCTTACCAAGAAATGTCAAATGACGAAAAAGAAGCTGCTATTAGCCAATATAATCGCCAGAAAGCTAGAAACCGTCGTAAAGCTGCTGCTGAGCCTATTGAAAATAATAAAGTTGAGACGGAAATTGAACCTTTGGTTGATATTCCGGAACCACGCACTCGTCGTGGGAAAAAAGAACGTACCAGACAAGATCAGGCTGTAGGCCGGTTTGTTGAAAAAGCGACTGCCTCACAAGCAGGCGTGACGGGCGATCATCCAATTTTAAAACGTAAGCGGGTACAACGCGATTTAAGCCAAGTTGTTTTTGGGCCAACGCAATGACAATAACCACTTATATTGGTTTAGGAAGTAATTTAGGCGATTCACGTCAAATTTTATCTGAAGCCATTGCTAAGCTTAAGACGTTAGGAATGGTTAAAGTTTCTAGACTTTATCAAAGTCCACCTATGGGCCCTCAAGATCAGCCAAATTATTTAAATGCAGTTGCAGAATTAAATACGGATCTTGCACCTTTAGATTTGCTGGATCATTTACAACGTTTTGAGCAAGAAGCTGGTCGTGTACGACTTCGTCGTTGGGGTGAGCGAACCTTAGATCTAGATTTGCTTATATATGGCAATGAAAAAATTCACAATGAGCGCTTAACTGTGCCGCACATAGGAATTCTAGAGCGAGATTTCGTTGTGATTCCTTTATTAGATTTAGATGCTGATTTACAGATTAATGATCAACCACTTAAAAATTTAGAACTGATACAGCAGCCGACACTGACTGTACTTGCGGATGAGTCTTGGGCTTAAGCTCTCGATTCATTATGTTCTGCAAACTCCTGTAGAGGATATCATCATGATTAGTCTAAGTGACTTAAGAAAATTTAAAGCCGAAGGACGTAAGTTCTCTTGTCTAACTTGTTACGATGCAAGCATGGCAAAAGCAATGGAACTTGCTGAAATTGATACAATCTTAATTGGTGATTCTCTTGGAATGGCAATTCAAGGGCGAGATTCAACTTTGCCAGTAACCGTTGAAGATATGGCTTACCATACGGCAGCGGTTCGTCGTGGTAACCAGCATGCCTTGATTATGACAGACTTGCCATTTATGAGTTATGCGACCTTGAATGATGCTTTGCAAAATGCAAGAACAGTCATGCAAGCTGGCGCTCAAATGGTGAAAATCGAAGGCGGCGCATGGTTAAGTGAAATCGTGCAGGTTTTAACCCGTAATGGTGTGCCTGTTTGTGTACATTTAGGTTTAACACCTCAATCTGTACATGTATTCGGTGGCTATAAATTACAAGCTAGAACGCGTGAAGCGGCAGATCAGCTCATTGCTGATTGTACAGCAGTGGTTGAGGCGGGCGCGTCAGTGTTATTACTTGAATGTGTTCCTGCTCAGTTGGGGCAAGAAATTGCTGAATTATTCCCGAATACACCTGTAATTGGTATTGGTGCGGGTAATGCAACCGATGGTCAAGTATTGGTTGTGCAAGATATGTTGGGTTTAACTTTTGGTCGAGTTGCGCGTTTTGTTCGTAACTTTATGAAAGAACAATCAGGTGAAACTGCCATTTTAGATGCTTTTAAAGCTTTTCATGCTGCTGTGCAAGATCAGTCGTTTCCAGCCAAAGAACATACTTTCCACGTTGAGCTGTAATTCATGAAAACAGAAACCACCATACAAGGTCTTGCAGCTTCTTTAAATCCTGCTAGAGCTGCACGTAAAATTATTGGTTTTGTCCCAACAATGGGAAATTTACATGAAGGACATCTCACACTTGTTCGTGAAGCGAAAAAGTTATGTGATGTTGTGGTTGTAAGCATCTTCGTAAATCCAACTCAATTTGGTCCGGGTGAAGATTTTGATAACTACCCGCGTACTTTAGAGCAAGATAGTCGCTTACTTGCTGATGTTGGCTGTGACATTATTTTTGCGCCATCAGTTGAGCAAATGTACGGTACACAACCGCGTTTAACGAACATCAGTGTAAATCAGATTACAGATGCTTTATGCGGTAGTTCACGTCCAGGACACTTTGATGGTGTCGCTTTGGTTGTAACGAAGCTCTTTAATATTGTACAACCGAACTACGCTTTCTTTGGACAAAAGGATTACCAACAGTTAGCAGTGATTCGCCAGTTTGTACAAGATTTAAATATTCCTTTAGAAGTGATTGGTGTGCCGATTGTTCGTGCAGCAGATGGTTTAGCGCTTAGCTCAAGAAATGGTTATTTAAGCGCTGAGCACCGTCAGATTGCTCCAGTTATTTATCAAAGTTTGAAGCAGGCCGAGCAACAGTTACATCAAGGCAAAGGTTTGCAACAAGTTATAGAAGATATCAAAACTCAGTTGACAGATAATGGTTTTGTTGTGGATTATGTCGAAGCTCGTCAGACAAATCTGTTACCTGTTACTCAATTTGATCGCGATATTGTGTTATTTGTCGCGGCAAAACTGGGTGCAACCCGTTTGATTGATAATTTAGAAGTCGCCTTTACACCCCAATAAAAGAGATCAAAGGACAGCCATGCCATGAAGCGTATACTTATCGTGACAGGACAGTCTGGTTCAGGAAAATCTTCCGCCCTTCAAGTATTAGAAGATTTGGGCTATTACTGTATTGATAATTTGCCTTTGGCATTGCTGCCTGAAATTGTGGCAAAGCTAGATCATGAAAATAATCTGGAGCAATTAGCTTTAGGTGTAGATGTAAGAAGTACTCGGGCAGATATGCAAGAGTTCGATCAGGTTTTTGAGCAATTACAACGACATGGAACTGTTGACGTTATTTATCTGACTACGCAAGATCAGGATTTGATTGCGCGTTTTAGTGCATCCCGTCGTCCACATCCATTAGCTAACCGTTTCAAAAGTCTGTTGCAATGTATTCATGAAGAAAAGCAGTTACTGCTTCCAATTCAGTTCCGCGCTACGGTTCATATTGATACAACGGATAAAAGTGTTCATGACTTAAAGCATATTTTACTGTCTAAACTGGGGCAGTCAGATAAGCTTATTGTCATATTGCAGTCCTTTGGATATAAACATGGCATTCCTTTAGATGCCGATTATGTTTTTGATGTACGGCATTTACCAAATCCGCATTGGGATTTAGAATTAAGACGTTTTTCTGGTTTGGATGAGCCAGTAAGACAATTTTTAGAAGCGAGTCCACAAGCAAACGAAATGTTTGATGATATTCTTCACTTCTTAAAAAAATGGCTTCCCGCATTTGCTGAAGGGCATCGTCACTATATGACGATTTCTATTGGTTGCACTGGAGGTCAACATCGTTCGGTTTATATCGTAGATAGACTAAAACAAGCACTTGAGGCAGAATGGTCTGTTCAGGTCTTACACAGAGAAATGAAGCACTGGTCATGATAGACACAACTGTTGATGTAATTAATAAACTCGGTTTACATGCTCGTGCATCAGGGAAACTGATAGAGGTCACTACAAAGTTTCGTTCGTCGATCCAGATTGGAAAAGGCGATCATTTGGTAGATGCAAAAAATATTATGTCTTTGCTGATGTTAGGTGCAGGTAAAGGGACCACTTTGCGATTGGTCATTGATGGTACCGACGAAGAACAGGCATTAAATGAAGTACTGGCGTTATTCGCAGCAAAATTTTATGAGGCAGATTAATCGTGGCACGTGGTTCCCAACGTTATAGTGAAGAAGATTTTGGTTCTTTAGAAGGACGTGCAAGTAAAACCGAACAGAAAAAAGCAGTGCAACGCATGGCTGCTTTAGGTGAGCAACTCGCACAACTTTCTATTAAACAAATTCAGAAACTTCCAGTTGATGAGCGTTTAATTGATGCTTTAATGGAAGTGCAGAATATTAGTTCTTTTGAAGCACGTCGTCGCCAATTTCAACGTATTGGTAAATTGTTGCGCAATGAAGATGAGACCGTTATTTTGTCTTATTTAACCCCGCAGCAAGGCGCAAAAAGACAGGCTCAATTAATGCGTTGGGTTGACCGCATGATTGAACAGGGTGATCCTGCAATTAATGAATTTAGTAAAATTTATAATGCATCGGAACGTCATACCTTGCGTCAACATGTGTTGAGAATCAATCGTGATAAAACTCAACAGTTGAGTGAAGCGGAAATCGAGGCATCAAAAGTTAAATTTGTTAACTATGTACAGCAAATCGCATTATTGTCCGATCAAGGCTAAATGTGCTTAAATAAAAAAGCGACGCTCAAGGTGTCGCTTTTTTATTTATATATTCTCAGCACGTTCTTTTGCCCATTCACGCAAAATAAACTTCTGTAATTTGCCGGTCGATGTTTTTGGAATTTCTGTAATGACCACATCTTTAGGAACTTTAAAGCGTGCTAACTCTTTTTGGCAATGTTCAATAATTTCTTCAGGTGTTGCTGTAGCGCCCATTTTTAACTCAATAAATGCGCAGGGTACTTCTTGCCAACGAGCATCGGGTTTAGCGACGACCGCAGCAGTTAAAACAGCTGGATGCCTATACAACACATCTTCTACCTCTAGAGATGAAATATTTTCTCCACCTGAAATAATAATGTCTTTCGAGCGATCAGTAATCTTTGCATAGCCATCTGGATGGCAAACGGCTAAGTCCCCCGTGTGGAACCATCCACCAGCGAAAGCTTCTTGGGTTGCTTGGGGATTCTTTAAATAGCCTTTCATGACAATATTGCCACGAAACATAATTTCTCCCATGGTTTGTCCATCATTCGGTACAGGCTGCATGGTTTCGGGGTCTAGCACACGCATACTGTCCTGTAATGGATAGGGAACACCTTGACGAGAATGAAGTTGAGCTTGTTCAGCAATTGAAAGTTCATTCCATCCAGATTGCGAAGCACATAAGGCAGAAGGACCGTACGTTTCTGTTAAGCCATAAACATGGTTGACGTTAATCCCCATGTTCCGCATACCTTCAATAATAGCAACTGGGGGAGCTGCGCCAGCAACCATCACTTCAACATGGTGATCAAAGTTAGTTTGTTTTTCTTTAGGTAAGTTAATAATCATTGAAAGAACAATAGGTGCACCACAGAAATAATCAACTTTATGTTTTGCAATGAGTTGCATGACTAATTCTGGGTCGACTTTCCGCAAACAAATATTGGTTCCACCGCTGGCTGCGATACTCCATGCAAAACACCAACCATTACAATGGAAAAGGGGTAATGTCCATAAATACACAGCACGTGGTTTCATTCCGCAAGCTAAGATATTACTTGCAGCATTGAGATAAGCACCACGATGATGATAAACAACACCTTTAGGATTGCCCGTCGTTCCAGATGTGTAACTTAAGCTAATCGCATCCCACTCATCTTCTGGTAAATGCCATACAAAGTTAATATCGCCTTGGGCTATCCACTCTTCATATTCAAAAGAGCCGATAAACTGATTTTCACCTTCATACTCATCATCAGCTACATCAATCACAATAATGTGTTGGTCAGGAATAAGAGAGAGGGCTTCTCTTGCCAAGTTAACAAACTCAGGATCAACCAAAAGCACTTTGCTTTCAGCATGTTCCAACATGAAAGCTATTGTTTTTGCATCTAAACGTGTATTGAGCGTATTGAGTACAGCGCCAGCCATTGGAACGGCAAAATGTGCTTCAACCATGGCTGGAATATTTGGCAATAACACGGACACCGTATCATTTTTTTTAATTCCCAGTTGTTTGAGCTGAGAAGCAAATTGGCAACAACGTTGGTAAGTTTCTTTCCATGAAATTTGGCGCTTACCATGAATAATCGAAGCCTGATTTGGATAAATATAAGCTGCACGTTCTAAGTAGCGTAGAGGTGATAATGCAACAAAGTTTGCGGGTGTGCGTGGTAATTCATCATAAGCACTAACCATGGTAAACAACTCCGTGTTCTATTTTTAATTCATTCTTTGAAAATATGACTTAACACTCATCAACGCATCTATGCTTTAGTCTTAAAGAGAAATACCCTTCAGTCAGAAAATGAGCAAAAATGCTATTTTCTTCATCTTAAACCACTTGTGCTCAGTGTGTTTAAAAAATCTTCCCCATATATTTTTTAAGTCATTTATTGCTGTTTACCTGATAAGCAAAATGTATTTATGATTTTGTGGGCTCAAAGGTTTTCACTTTGCTTGAACAAGTGTAAAATCTTTCAGGATTTTTAATTTTGCTTTACACCGTTTTTATATTTTGAGGTTCGCCTCGATCATAATCTCGCGGTGAAATGCTCCTTCGTATAGGGCATCACTCCTTAAGGATTTTTTTATGCCAATTATCACATTGCCAAATGGCGATCAAAAGAGTTTTGATCACGCCGTATCTGTTATGGAAGTTGCCCAAAGTATTGGGCCTGGTCTAGCAAAAAATACTGTTGCCGGACGAGTAAATGATCGCTTAGTTGATGCATGTGACTTAATTACCGAAGATTCGACCTTACAAATCATCACTCCAAAAGATGAAGAAGGTCTTGAAATCATTCGCCATTCTTGTGCACACCTTGTAGGACATGCTGTTAAACAGCTATTCCCTGAAGCTAAGATGGTGATTGGTCCAGTCATTGAGGAAGGTTTTTACTACGACATCTGGATGCCTCGTCCTTTTACATTAGACGATATGGCAGCTGTCGAAGAGCGCATGAAAAAGCTCATCGACCAAGATTATGATGTCGTTAAAAAAATGACACCGCGTGATGAAGTAATTGCTGAATTTACTGCACGTGGCGAAGAATACAAATTGCGCTTGATTGCAGACATGCCTGAAGAAACACAAATGGGCTTGTATTACCATCAAGACTATTTGGACATGTGTCGTGGTCCACACGTGCCAAACACCAAATTCTTAAAATCGTTTAAACTGACAAAAATCTCTGGCGCTTATTGGCGTGGCGATGCGAAGAATGAACAGCTTCAACGTATTTATGGTACAGCATGGGCTGATAAGAAACAGCTTGCTGCATACATTAAGCGTATTGAAGAAGCTGAAAAGCGCGACCACCGTAAAATTGGTAAAGCCTTAGACTTGTTCCATATGCAAGAAGAAGCACCGGGTATGGTGTTCTGGCATCCAAACGGTTGGACGATTTACCAAGTTCTTGAACAATACATGCGTAAAGTTCAGCAAGACAATGGTTACCTCGAGATTAAAACACCACAAATCGTAGACTTTACGCTTTGGGAAAAATCTGGTCATGCGGCGAACTATGCTGACAACATGTTTACGACTCATTCTGAAAGTCGTAATTATGCGGTTAAGCCGATGAACTGCCCATGTCACGTGCAAGTTTTCAACCAAGGTTTGAAATCATACCGTGATTTGCCAATTCGTTTAGCTGAGTTCGGTTCTTGCCATCGTAACGAACCATCTGGTTCTTTACACGGCATTATGCGTGTACGCGGCTTTACACAAGATGATGCTCATATCTTCTGTACTAAAGAACAAATTGGTCAAGAAGTTGCAGACTTTATTAAACTCACTTTAGATGTTTATAAAGATTTTGGCTTTGAAGAAGTGCAAATGAAACTTTCTACACGTCCAGAAAAACGTGTGGGTGATGACGCACTTTGGGATATGGCTGAGAAATCTTTAGCAGATGCTTTAGATGCAGCGGGTCTTGAGTGGGAATTACAACCAGGTGAAGGCGCGTTCTACGGTCCGAAAATTGAATTCTCATTGAAAGACTGTCTCGGACGTGTATGGCAATGTGGTACTATTCAGTGTGACTTCAACTTACCAGAGCGTTTAGATGCGTCTTACGTAACTGAAGACAATGATCGTGATCAACCTGTTATGTTGCATCGTGCAATTCTTGGCAGTTTTGAACGTTTTATTGGTATACTAATTGAACACTACGCTGGTTTCATGCCACCTTGGTTGTCGCCGTTACAAGCATGTGTTATGAATATTACTGACTCTCAAGCTGAAGCTTGTGAGAAAGTCGTAGCAAAACTCAAAGAAAATGGTCTTCGTGCTATTTCTGACTTGAGAAACGAAAAAATCGGATTTAAGATTCGTGAGCGTACTCTAGAGCGTATTCCTTACTTGTTAGTTCTTGGTGATCGAGAAGTTGAAGAAGGTACTGTGAATGTACGTACGCGCTCAGGAAAAAATTTAGGTACTATGTCAGTAGATGCATTCATTGACTTAGTGAAGTCTGCCGTCGCCGATCGCGGCCGGTATATTGTGGAGTAAGAAAGATTAAACAGCCTGACCGTAACCAACAACAAGGTGCAAAAAGCAACCGTCCAGCAATTAATGATGAGATCCGTGCAAAAGAAGTACGCCTCGTCGGTGCTGAGGGTGAGCAAAAAGGAATTGTTTCATTAAGTGAAGCACTGCGTGCTGCTGAAGAGGTTGAACTTGATCTTGTTGAGATCGTTGCAAACGCCGAGCCGCCTGTTTGTAAAATTATGGATTACAACAAGCACTTGTTTGACCTGAAGCAGAAGCAAAAAGATGCGAAGAAAAAACAGCATCAAGTGCAAGTGAAGGAAATCAAACTGCGCCCTGCAACTGATGTTGGTGATTATCAAGTTAAGCTTCGTGCTATTTTGAAATTCCTTGAAGAAGGAAACAAAGTGAAGATCACTTTACGTTTCCGTGGTCGTGAAATGGCTCACCAACAGCTTGGCTTAGCTCAATTGCAAAAAATTGAAGCAGATGTGGCTGAGTTTGGGGTTGTGGAACAAGCACCAAAAATGGAAGGCCGTCAAATGGGTATGTTACTTGGACCGAAAAAGAAAAAGTAATACTCAAAAAAAGCACTGCAAAAGCAGTGCTTTTTTATATCCTCATAATAATAAAAAAAGATCATTTAACTTTTCTCTATTCAGTTTTATTTAAGACAATTGGTATATTTTTTTAAGAAATTCAATTCACGAATTTTATGTGTTTTTTGGTGTTGCAAATCTAATCGTCTCTCTTAAAACATGATATAAACCAAGACGCAGTCATGATAACGATGAGTAGGAAAATAGAATGATTGATCTATATTATTGGGGAACTCCCAATGGACATAAAATCACAATTGCCTTAGAAGAAATGGGACTTGATTACACTCTTTATCCAATCAATATTTTAGAAAATGATCAATTTCAACCAGACTTCCTGAGAATTTCTCCGAATAATAAAATTCCTGCGATTGTTGATCAAGATGGACCCCGTGGTGAGCCAATTTCTATATTTGAGTCAGGCGCTATCTTGCAATATTTAGGTAGAAAAACTGGATTGTTTTATCCAGATGATGAACAAGAGCGAGTTGAGGTTGAGCAATGGCTCATGTGGCAAATGGGTGGTTTAGGACCGATGCTTGGGCAAAATCATCATTTTAATCGTTTTGCCCCAGAAAAAATCCCCTATGCGATAGAGCGCTATGTAAATGAAACTAAACGCTTATATGGTGTACTTAATAAACAACTCATTGGTCAGAAGTTTGTTGCTGGTGAGTACTCGATTGCTGACATGGCAATTTTACCTTGGATATTGCGTTATGAATGGCAAGGTATTCAGCTTGAAGATTATCCATATGTACAAGAATATATTGTCCGCTTAACAGCGCGCCCAGCAGTTCAGAAAGCACTATCAATTAAAGTGGCTTAATTTCTTGCCTAGATTTAGTAAATGCTTAAAGCAAAAAGTCATTTGGTGTAATTAATTATGCTGAGTTACTTTTTGCTTTTTATTAGTGCTTTTGGCGCTGCGACATTACTACCTCTACAGTCTGAAGCGGTATTGGTAACCTTATTGTGGAAGGGGCAATATTCAGCTTTGCTTTTAATTGGCATCGCTACTTTGGGTAATGTATTGGGTTCTTGCGTTAATTGGTGGCTAGGCCTAAAGATAGAACAATTTAAACATCGTAAGTGGTTTCCAGTTTCTGAAAAGCGTTTAGAACAAGCGCAGAACTTTTACCATAAATATGGCTTTTACTCCTTACTGTTAAGTTGGATGCCTATCATTGGTGATCCTATTACTTTGGTTGCTGGGCTATTCAAAGAAAATTTTTGGCGCTTCCTTGGTATAGTCCTTATTGCCAAAGCAGGGCGCTATTTGTTTATTTACTGGGTAGTAATGGGCTTTATTTAAAATAAAAAAGCATCCGGAGATGCTTTGATTTATAACTATTTAAATTAATCTTCTGAGCTTTTGGTAATGTCTACCTTAAATAGATCGTTCGTTTTGAGCCAACAGAAAGTCACAACCACCAGAGTCATACAGCCTCCAAAAATTGTAGCCGTAATTGTGCCTAGATATTTAGCCGCTAAACCTGATTCAAAAGCACCTAATTCATTGCTCGAAGATACAAACATACCGTTTACGGCAGCAACGCGGCCTCGCATATTTTCTGGTGGGAAAATTTGTAAAATGGTTTGTCTTACAACAACAGAAATACTGTCACATGCGCCTGTCATAGCAAGAGCAAAAAGAGATAACCACATATTGTTTGAGAAGGCGAATAGAATAGTAAATATTCCAAAACCTGCTACAGCAAGCAACATGTTACGCCATGCATGCTGAGTTGGTGGAAAGCGAGTCAAAGCAATCATAGTGATTAGTGCGCCAATAGACGGAGCTGCTCGTAAATATCCAAGCCCTTCTGGGCCGACTTTTAATATATCTTCTGCGAAAATTGGTAATAAGGCGATAACGCCGCCAAATAAAACAGAAGCTAAATCAAGAGAAATCGCCCAAAGAACAATTTTGGTTTTCCAGATAAAACGGAAACCTTCTCCTAAGCTTTCTAAAATATTGTCAGTTTCAATTTTAGGGAAATTACGTTTATGCAATAAATTAATTAAATTAAAGCAAATAGCGAGTAAAGCAGCAACACTAAATAGACTGGTTTCCCTGCCTAAATAAGCAAGCATAAAACCACCCAGCATTGGTCCAATAATTACACCACTTTGCCAGCCGATGGTTGTCCATGTCGCACCATTTGCATAGAATTCACGCGGAATTAAAAAAGGTTTTAACGAAGTTGCAGAAGGATTGTAGAAACCGCGAATTGTTCCTAAACCAAAAATAACAGCATAAATACCCCAAGAAAGGAAACTAACACTGATATGCCCTAAACCATGTAAGTGGAAAAGTAACCATAAAACCAAGGGAAGGGGAACTGAGAAAAATAAACAGATTTTCATAATAATCTGTTTATTAAACCTATCTGCAAAATAGCCTCCCCAAAGAGAAAGGGCAATAAAAGGAATTGCTTCTGCGAGTCCGATTAAACCTAAAGTCAGTGGGTCTTTGGTGATTTGATATAATGAATAGGCAACAATAATTTCTTGAATCAAAATTGCGAGCGTTAAGCAAAACTGATTGATCGTAACGATAGAGAAATCTCGATACCGCAATGCAGCGAAAGCATCATTTTGTATATTCATATTCTTTTGAATTTAAGAGATTGCACTCATTATAGGCGATGATTTTATGGATTTTCTCGTAATTTGATAATTGATTATAGAAAATATCGTTTATATAAAATAGACAATTTACTATCAAAAAATGAGCATTTTACTTTTGTTTTAGGTTGGGATGCTTTAGAATATCAGCTCCCTTACCTGCAGGTCGTTTTTGCAATGGTGCAAGCGTTCCGAACAGGTGTTCAAAAGAGGTTGTTATGCCTAAGATGAAAACTCGCCGCGGTGCTGCTAAACGCTTCAAAGCGACTGCACACGGTTTCAAGCGCAAACAAGCATTTAAGCGCCACATTCTGACCAAAAAATCTGCTAAACGTATCCGTCAATTACGCGGCTGTGTAATGGTTCATGTTTCTGACGTGAACTCAGTTCGTCGTATGTGCCCATACATCTAAGGAGATTATAAATGGCTCGTGTAAAACGTGGTGTAGTGGCTCATCGTCGTCACAAAAAAATTCTTGCTCGCGCTAAAGGTTACTATGGTGCTCGTTCACGCGTTTACCGCGTAGCGTTCCAAGCGGTAATCAAAGCTGGTCAATACGCTTATCGTGACCGCCGTCAAAAGAAACGTCAATTCCGTGCTCTATGGATTGCGCGTATCAATGCCGGTGCTCGTCAAAACGGTTTGTCTTACAGCCGTATGATCGATGGCTTGAAAAAAGCTCAAGTGATCATCGACCGTCGCGTATTAGCTGACATCGCTATGCATGATGCAGTAGCATTTGCTGCTTTAGCTGAAAAAGCTAAAGGCGCATTAGCTGCATAAGCTTAGAGATTCAAAAAGAGGCCGCTTTTTAGCGGTCTTTTTTATTTTTAGTGGTTCTATTTTAAAAAGAGAAAATAATCAGAGATAAATAATGAAAGACGAAAAACTTCTAAATGACTTAATTCAAAAAGTACAGCAAGGTCACCAGTTTAAATACTTATGTTTCTGGGGGCATACTCCTAAACAAGCTGATCTTGTTGATAAAAGCTGTTTTAGCCAGTGGTTTCCTGCGCAATTTAAAGTGGAAGGTGATGAATACTTTACTGCTGAGCACTATATGATGGCGCAAAAAGCAAAATTATTTAATGATGAAGAGATCTTTGCACAGATCTTGCAGGTTAAACATCCGAATGAAGCCAAACAGCTAGGTCGTAAAGTGCGTAATTATGATGAACAGGTATGGCAAGAAAATCGGTTTGACATTGTCGTACAGGCGAACTTTGCTAAATTCTCTCAGCATCATAAATTGAAAGAATTCTTATTAGCCACAAAAGATCGTATTTTGGTTGAAGCCTCTCCAGTCGATAAAATTTGGGGAATTGGTATGGCACAAGACCATCCACATATTCAAGATCCATCTCAATGGCAAGGCTTAAATTTGTTGGGTTTTGCTTTAATGCATGTTCGAGAGCGGCTTTTAGCTGAATAAGTTTGTATGCAACAAATTGGTGCTTTACTTTAAAAGTAGTGACATGAGGGAAACGAATTGCAATCACTAAATGAAAGAGAAATTCGTATTGCTACTTTTAAGGATGCATTATTTATTGCAGAAGTACATGTGCAGTGTTGGAAAGAAACCTATACAGGTATGCTTAAGCAGGAAATATTGGATGAGCTTAAAGTACTAGATAAAGAACAGTTATGGAAAGAAATCGCCAAAAGCCCTGATCATCAGTTATTTATCTATACTGAAAATGGAATAGTGAAAGGCTTTCTCGATGGTTACTTAAATCCAGAGAATAATATTGCTGAAATTCTTGCTTTTTATCTTTTGGAAGAAATCCAAAGGCAAGGTATAGGACAAGAGTTGTTTCAAAAGTTTCATCAATGTGCTTTAAATCAAGGTTATGCTTTTATTCGTTTAGAGGTTTTTAATAAAAATCCAAGTCGGCTCTTCTATGAAAAAATGGGAGCCAAAATAATTGGCGAAACCGAACTACCTGAGTTCGGCTTCGAAATAACAGAGTTACTTTATCAATGGGAACTGTAATTTTGATTAAAGCCCAAAATAATAAGCCAGAGCACAAATAATAATCGTTAGGATAATCAGCTTAATAACGCCTGAACCAGTGCCTTTATGGTGGTGAGATTTCAAATGTTGTGGATTTTCATTTGATTGCTCGAATGGGGAGGCTTTAACTACAGGTACGATCTGAGCTGTTTGGTAGTGATTAGCAGCTTTAACAATAAGTTTGGCAAACAAATCATCAGTTTTTTGCGTAAAATTTCTTAAATTAATAAGTTGTTCTTGGTCTAGCTCTTCTCCTAACGGATCATTTGCAAGGCGTTTTTTTTGCTCTAAATAATTGGCCAATGCTTGAGTGCGAGATAAAAGTTGATGAGCATAATCAGCAGGATAATTCTCTGGCATTAAAGCAAGTCTTGGTTCTCGGCTCGTAATACTTGTACCATCAAAATGAGCTTTTTGAAATTCTGGTTCCTCAAAACCTGCTGCATATTTACTACGAAATAATTCGCTATCCATAAAGTCAGCTATTTCTTGCCATGGCGGATTTTTTAAATCAGCTTCAATTTTTTTTGATAATTTTTCATTGAGTTCAAAACGCCAGAAAGTTTCTAAATGAAGCTCACAGGTTTGTGAAGCAGGGGCTTCAAACTCATTATCATTGTTATACCATTCAGCAAGTTCATGGCCGAAAATCCATGCAAATTTCTTATCATTTTGATGGCTAACGATAAAATGGGTATAAGGTAAAAGCTCAACATTGTTGTTTGGATTTTGCTCTTCATTTAGAAGGCTTGATAAATGTAAACTGAGTTGAGTGGTACCTTGTTTTTTTAGCGCTTCTAGCCAAACTTGAAAATGTTGAGCGAGTAAATGCTGAGAAGCTAAGTCACGAAACTGAAAACTATGGTGGTCAAAAATATGATGTTGTCGCCATTGGGTAAAGCTTAAATTCTGACGGAGGTATTCATTACCATACGTCACAAGCGTAAGTTGTTGTTTCCAAATTTGATTGAGCGCCATAATAGTTGATCTCATTGACGATGCTATTATCTTATACGTTTTATCTTTTTGTTGCCTAATACATTTTTCATGATGGATAAACTTCATCAATCTGATGAAAAACTGTTAGAATGCAGTGTTTTATTATATTTTTTTTAATTTGTTGCTTTGAGAGTTAATATGTCACTGGAAGCCCTGACCACAGAAGCGCTTGCTGCCATTGCAGCAGCTCAAGACCTTGTTGCACTTGATCAGGTGCGTGTGCAATTTACAGGGAAAAAAAGCCAGCTTGCAGAACAATCGAAAGCATTAGGGAAAATGGACCCTGAAGAACGCAAAGTACAAGGTGCTGCGATTCATGCTGTTCGAGAAACAATTAATACTGCTTTAACAGAACGTCAAGCGGGATTACAGCAGGCAGCACTTGAGCAAAAGCTAGCAAGTGAAACGATTGATGTTACTTTGCCGGGCCGCGGTCAACGCGTTGGTACAGTTCACCCTGTTACTCAAGTACAAGAAAGAATTTGTCAGTTCTTCACTAAAGCTGGTTTTACAGTTGCGACTGGTCCAGAAGTTGAAGATGACTATCATAATTTTGAAGCATTAAATATTCCTGGTCACCATCCAGCGCGTGCTATGCACGATACTTTCTATTTTGATGCCACTCATTTACTGCGTACGCACACATCTGGTGTACAGATTCGTACAATGGAAACAAGTGAGCCACCAATTCGTATCGTATGTCCTGGGCGTGTTTATCGTTGTGACTCGGATCAAACGCATTCTCCAATGTTCCATCAGATCGAAGGGTTATACGTTGCTGAGAACACCAGCTTTGCTGAGTTAAAAGGTTTACTAATTAACCTGTTGAATGAATTTTTTGAAAAAGATTTAAAGGTACGTTTCCGTCCATCATATTTCCCGTTTACTGAGCCAAGTGCAGAAGTAGATATTATGGATGAACGTGGCCGTTGGTTAGAAGTTTTAGGCTGTGGCATGGTGCATCCAAATGTATTAAGTGCCGCGGGTATTGATCCTGATAAATACAAAGGCTTTGCTTTTGGTTTAGGGGTAGAGCGCTTTGCGATGTTGCGTTATGGCATTAATGACTTGCGTATGTTCTATCAAAATGATGTGCGTTTCTTACGCCAATTTGCCTAACAGTTTTTCAGGATTAAAAAAGGTTTATAAAGATGAAGATTAGCGAAAATTGGCTACGTACATGGGTTAATCCGGCAATTGATAGTGATACATTATCTGATCAGTTGACGATGCTTGGTCTTGAAGTTGATGAATTGGCACCTGTTGCTAAACCATTTACCGGCGTTGTAATCGGTGAAGTGCTCACTGTTGAGCAGCACCCTGATGCAGATCGTCTACGTGTTACAACAGTGAATATTGGTTCAGGTGAGCCTTTACAAATTGTATGTGGTGCACCGAACGTTCGCGCTGGAATGAAAGCTCCTGTTGCAACCATTGGGGCTGTATTACCTGGCGATTTTAAAATCAAAAAAGGTAAGCTTCGTGGAATTGAATCACAAGGAATGCTTTGTGGTGCTTCTGAGATTGATCTTGAAGATAAAATCGATGGTTTACTTGAACTACCAGCTGATGCTCCGGTAGGAGTGAATATCCGTGAATACCTCAAACTTGATGACAATGTCATTGATATCAGTATTACGCCAAACCGTGGTGACTGTTTTAGTATTCGTGGTATTGCTCGTGAAATTGCAGTTATTAATAAGCTGCAAATGAATGAGCCCGTAATTAACACGGTTGATGCCACCGTTGCTGATGAGAAAAAAGTAGTTATCAGTACGGAAGGTGCTCCGCGTTATTTAGGGCGTGTCGTTAAAAACGTTAATGTAAAAGCTGCTACTCCTGAGTGGATGGAACAGGCTTTATCGCGTTCAGGAATCCGTACTCATAGTATTTTGGTTGATGTGACCAACTATGTCTTAATGGAATTGGGTCAACCAATGCATGCATTCGATTTATCTAAAATCGAAGGGACTGTACATGTTCGTCAAGCAACACAGCAAGAAAAGCTACAACTTTTAAATGATCAAGAAGTTGAGTTGCAAGAAGATATAATGGTGATTGCTGATGACCAAAAAGCTCTAGCAATTGCTGGAATTATGGGTGGTTTAGCATCAAGTGTAACCGATGATACAACTGATATTTTCCTAGAAAGTGCTTTCTTCGCGCCACTCGCGATTGCTGGTCGTGCTCGTCGTTTTGGTTTACATACAGACTCTTCGCAGCGTTATGAACGTGGTGTAGATTTCGAATTACCTTTAATTGCGATGAATCGTGCTTCTCAGCTTATTCAACAGTTAGCAGGCGGCGAATTTGGTCCAATTACTGTAGCTGAAAAAACTGATCTACTGCCTAATAAGCGTGAAGCCATTGAACTTAAACAAGCTCAGGTAGACCAATTATTGGGATATCAAGTTGCGGGTGAGTTTATTGCAGATGCTTTAACTCGACTAGGCTGTAAAGTAACAGTTAAGGCTGAAGGTGAATGGAGTGTAGTACCACCCTCACATCGTTACGATATGGCTATTTATCAAGACTTAATTGAAGAAGTTGCGCGTATTGATGGCTATGACAATATCCAGATTAGCTTACCAAGCATGGATGTTAAATTTGCTAAATATCAAGATCGTTTTGAACTCGCTGAGTTACGTCAAACGATTGTGACTTTAGGCTATCAAGAAGCAATTAGCTTTAGCTTTGCTGATGCGAAACTTGAAAAGCAATTAAATCCAGAAGTTAAGCCACTGATGCTAGCAAATCCAATTTCAAGTGATTTGGCTGCAATGCGTAGTACTTTACTTTCTAGTTTAATTCCTTGCGTACAATATAATCTTAACCGTCAGCAAAGTCGTGTGCGCTTCTTCGAGTTTGGCCTGCGTTTTGATTATCAAAATGCGAAGAACATTGAAGACTTACAACAGACTCCTACTTTGGCTCTAGTTGCAGTAGGCTCGCAAGAACCAGAATCATGGCATATTAAGCCTCAACCAATGGATTTCTTTGACTTCAAAGGTGAAGTAGAAGAAGTTTTAGCTGCTGGCCGTGTTAAAGTTGAATATGTTCGTTCAGAGCGTGCTTGGTTACATCCAGGACAATCAGCTGAGATTTTAGTTGATGGTAAATCAATTGGTTACTTAGGCCGCTTGCACCCATCTTTGGAGAATGAGCTAGATTTGAGCACAACTTGGGTTGCTGAGCTTGATCAAGCTGCGGTTTTGCAATCTTATGTATCTAATTTTACAGAATTATCACGTTTTCCTTCGGTTAGACGTGATATTGCGCTTTTAATCTCTGATAATATAAATGTTAGAGATATTCAGCAGTTAATCGAACAAACTGGTGGAGAGCTTTTAGACTCTACATGGTTATTCGATGTGTATACGGGGCAGGGTGTCGAAGAAGGTAAGCGCTCATTAGCGTTTGCATTGTTATGGCAACATCCTTCACGTACGCTTGAAGATGCTGAAATTAAATCTGGTATGGACAATATTATCAAAGTGTTAGAAAACACTTATCAAGCGACATTGAGGGCCTCATGACAGCATTAACTAAAGCAGACATGGCTGATCATTTAAGTGAGTTAACCAGCTTAAATCGCCGTGAAGCAAAACAAATGGTCGAGTTGTTCTTCGACGAAATTAGTCAAGCACTTATTGCAGGAGAGCAGGTTAAGCTTTCTGGTTTTGGTAATTTCGAGTTAAGGGATAAACGCGAACGTCCGGGACGTAATCCTAAAACAGGTGAAGAAATTCCAATTTCAGCACGTAGGGTAGTGACCTTTAGAGCAGGTCAAAAGTTTAGACAACGCGTTGGGAATGAGCAGATCGATTGATCTGCTTTTTTTACTTTTATTGAAATGGTTTTTTATCTAATTCTATTTTAGTAGTGATGCTATGTCTTTTTTGATGGCTAAATTGAAGAGGCTGGCATTAATAATTGAAAATTTGGGCGTAAAAAAAGAGGACAAAATGTCCTCTTTTTATCTAATCTAGATTATAGATTAGTGTGCAGCAGAAGCAGCAGCGTCAGCAGAAGCAGCAGCGTCAGAAGCAGAAGCAGCAACGTCAGAAGCAGCAGCAGCAACGTCAGAAGCAGCAGCGTCAACAGCTACAGCAGCTTCAGAAGCAGCAGCAGTAGCTTCAGAAGCAGCAGCTACAGCTTCAGAAGCAGCAGCAGGAGCTTCTTCTTTCTTAGAACAACCAACGAAAGCTAAAGTAGCAGCTACAGCAGCAGCAACAGCAAATTTTTTGAATAACATGGCATCACTCTCACAAAAAAGATTTGAGATTAAAAAAACCTAAGCTGGACTGTTTTGCTTTTATTATTCCTAAAACGTAGCTAGGTAACAACGCATGGAGCAGTCTAACTGGTCTGCCGCTATGCTATCACTGCAAATGCTGAAATACTACTGTCGTCTGTCAAAAAAACGTATGAAAAAGAGAAAAACAGTCTGTTTTTTAACAGAAAAAAACAATCAATTAGCCCGAGTGTATTGGAAAAGGTAGAGGTAAGCTACTAAAAAACTTATTTTTTTTAATTCAAAAATAATTATTATCAAAAGCTTATAAATAATTTTACATAAAAAACCACAAAATGTATTTTTGTGTAAAGCTTGTCAACCAAATAAAAAGCCACTCAAAAGAGTGGCTTTTTATTGAAGCTTAATCGATTAAGTTGAAGCTTTACGTTTCATTTGATCGAAGAAATCATCATTTGTTTTCGTTTCTTTCATACGGTCAAGTAAGAATTCCATTGCTGCCAATTCATCCATCGGATGAAGAAGTTTACGGAGGATCCATACTTTACGTAAGTTGTCATCATCCATTAAACGCTCTTCACGACGGGTGCCAGATTTCTTAATATTCATGGCAGGGAAGACGCGTTTTTCAGCGATACGGCGATCAAGCGTAATCTCTTGGTTACCTGTACCTTTGAATTCTTCATAAATGACGTCATCCATTTTACTGCCTGTTTCAATCAAAGCAGTTGAGATGATCGTAAGAGATCCACCTTCTTCAATATTACGTGCAGCACCGAAAAAGCGTTTAGGGCGCTCTAATGCGTGAGCATCTATACCACCAGTTAAGACTTTACCTGATGAAGGAATGACGGTGTTATATGCACGTGCTAAACGGGTAATCGAGTCAAGCAGAATCACAACGTCTTTTTTATGTTCAACAAGACGTTTTGCTTTTTCAATAACCATTTCTGCAACTTGTACGTGGCGAGCAGGAGCTTCATCGAATGTTGAAGCAATCACTTCACCGCGAACAGTACGTTCCATTTCGGTTACTTCTTCTGGACGCTCGTCAATTAATAAAACCATCAGGAATACTTCAGGATTATTTCTAACAATAGATTGAGCAATATTTTGAAGTAACATTGTTTTACCCGCTTTGGGCGGTGCAACAATAATAGAGCGTTGACCTTTACCAATTGGCGCAACTAAGTCAACAACACGAGCAGTTAAGTCTTCTGTCGTACCATTACCGAGTTCCATAACCAATTGTTCGGTTGGGAAAAGGGGGGTTAAGTTTTCAAATAGAATTTTATTTCGAGAATTTTCTGGCGTGTCATAGTTAATCTGGTTAACCTTGAGCAACGCAAAATAACGCTCACCTTCTTTTGGAGGGCGAATAGTACCTGTGATGGTATCGCCTGTACGCAAGTTAAAGCGTCGGATTTGTGAGGGACTCACATAAATATCATCCGGACCTGCTAAATACGAACCTGCGGCAGAGCGCAAAAAACCAAAACCATCAGAGAGAATTTCAAGAACGCCATCACCAAAAATTTCTTCGCCATTCATTGCATGGCGTTTCAAAATGGCAAAGATAATATCTTGCTTTCGGTTACGAGCCATACCTTCCAGGCCCATAAATTCAGCAATTTTAATTAATTCACCAATTGGTTTTTTCTTGAGTTCAGTTAAATTCATAAGGGTCAGAATTAGGAAAGAGTAGAGTGTGGTTTAAAAAGAAGAAAAATCGCTCGCATACAAAAAAGATTATCGCAATTGTATTTACACAATAACAATTCAGAAGTCTGATTGATTGTTTCGAAGAAAAATGTGAAAAAACAATTTCTGTTGCCGAGTGGCGATCTTTATGTTTGTGTCTTGTAAGAAGCCGGACGAAGATGATTCCCTTCAGTGCCTCTTGAGCATGTAATATAAGCCAGCTGAGTTAATTTGTCAATTTATAGCCGAAAAAAATACGCTATAAAAAAGTATAGCGTATTTTCATTCTTAGCATTTTGACTTAAACATTTTCATCAATAAAGCTAACAAGTTTAGAGCGAGGTACAGCGCCAATTTGTTGAGCTACGACTTCACCATTTTTGAAAAGCAATAAAGCAGGAATATTACGGATATTGTATTTCACCGCAATATCTTCGCAAGAAGTCACGTCAACTTTAACAATTTTTACTTTACCAGCATATTCACTTGATAAGTCTTCAAGAACAGGTGCAATTGCTTTACAAGGTGCACACCAACCTGCCCAGAAGTCAACAAGTACAGGTGTTTCAGCGTCTAGAACATCTGCTTGGAAGTTATCATCAGTTGTATTTACAATAGTCGCAGACATGGTACGGCTCCAATTTTTAGAAAAAAGTGCTATTACTACAGGAGAAAATTATCTCTATCAGTATTACATAGCTACTTAGTCCAATGTAAGGGTTTGATGCTATTATTCAAGGCTTCACTAAATTTGTCTAATGGATGCTCACGATATTCATCATCGACTTATACAATCAACTTATAAATAGAAAAATATAAATGACAGTTAATTGTTGATGAAAATGGCTTTTCAATTGCATTCGTGTGAATTACTCTAGGCGTGAATTGTTATGGGTTTAGTTCAATAATGTCTGACTTTCTGATTGATGAAGAATTACTTGCCGCCATAGATATGGGGTCGAACAGCTTTCACCTTGCAATTGCACGGGTAGATCATGGCGAAGTTAAAAAAGTTGCTTCGATGTCAGAAAAAGTACAGCTTGCAGCTGGTTTAGATGAAAATAAAAATTTAACGGAAGCCGCTCAGCAACGTGGTTTGGCATGTCTGGCCCGTTTTGTTGGAAGATTGAGTTCAGTTCAAGCTAATCGTTTACGAATTGTGGCGACAAATGCCTTGCGCCAGGCAAAAAATGGTCATGAATTTATTCAAAAAGCTGCAGAAATTTTACCTAAACCTATTGAAATTATTGCAGGACGAGAAGAAGCCCGTCTGATCTATTTGGGCGTATCGCATACGATGGCCAATGGCGGACGTCGCTTAGTCGTCGATATTGGTGGTGGTTCTACCGAATTTATTATCGGTGAAGAGTTTGAACCTATTTACACAGAGTCATTACAAATGGGTTGTGTGGCCTATACAACAGCCTACTTTTCTGATGGGGAAATTACCCAGAAATCATTTGATAAAGCAGTAGTTGCTGCCCGTAAAGAACTTTCTGCTATTGCAACGACTTATAAAATGGAAGGATGGGATACTGTCGTTGGTTCGAGTGGAACGATTAAAGCCTGCCGCCAAATTATGGTTAATATGGGCTTAAGTGATGAACAAGAAAATGTTACTCGGGAAGGGTTATATAAACTTAAAGATAAACTACTTAAGTTTAAAAATGTTTCTGAAATTGATTTTGAAGGGTTAAGAGAAGATCGACGAGCAGTTTTGCCAGCCGGATTGGCAATTTTGTACGCAGTTTTTGAAGTTCTAGAAATTGATCGTTTGGCATATTCTGATGGTGCATTACGTGAAGGTGTCATGTATGACCTTTTAGGTCGATTTAAACATGAAGATATCCGCGACCGCAGTGTACAAGCCCTAATGGGCCGTTATAATGCTGACCCTAAACAAGCAGAACGTGTGGTCAAGACAGCACAACACTTATTTGATGGTGTGGCGAAATCTCTTAATTTAACGAGTGAAGACAGTGACTTACTGCGTCGATCAGCTTATTTGCATGAAATTGGTTTAGCAATTAGTCATGGTGGATATCATCGCCATGGTGCTTATTTATTACAGCATTCAGATATTCCGGGTTTCTCACAAATTGATCAAAATCATCTTTCACATTTAGTTGCTCATCATCGTCGTAAATTGCGAAATGATGTAAAAAACGAAATTTTGAAGGCTGGTGGTCATAAATTACTTTACTTAAGTTTATTGCTTCGCCTAGCAGTTTTACTCAACCATAGTCGAAGTGATCAGATGCTTCCTGCCATTGAACTGACCATCATAAATGATCAACAATGGCAGCTTAGTGTTTCTGGTGATGCCAAACAATGGCCATTGTTAGTTGCCGACTTGCACGATGAGCAAGAGCAGTTTAAGCATTGGGACATTGAATTGAATATTCAGTCGGAAAAATTTATCGATTAAAGGGATAATATTCGACCTATGAAAAAATCTACTCAGTCCAAAGCTTGGACAACGGTTCAAATTGCACGTCATCCTGAACGTCCGCAGTTTCTAGATTATGTCGGTGAAATCTTTACAGAGTTTGACGCCTTGCATGGTGATCGTTTGTTTGGTGACGATGGTGCGATGGTAGGTGGTCTTGCTCGTTTTGACGGTCAACCTGTGATGGTCATTGGACAACACCGTGGTCGTAGTACCCGTGAAAAATTAAAGCATAACTTCGGTATGGCTAATCCTGAAGGTTACCGTAAATCTCAACGCCTATTAGATATGGCTGAGCGTTTTAATCTTCCGGTCTTCACGTTTATTGATACTATGGGTGCTTACCCAGGTGTTGGTGCTGAAGAGCGTGGACAAGCCGAAGCAATTGCAACGAGTCTTGCTCAACTTTCACGTTTGAAAGTTCCTGTTGTTGCAACAGTACTGGGTGAAGGTGGTTCTGGTGGTGCTTTAGGTATTGGTGTGGCTGACAGAGTCATTATGTTGTCGCACAGTATTTATTCTGTGATTTCGCCAGAAGGCTGCGCATCTATTTTATGGAAAACTGCTGAAAAAGCGGCTCAAGCGAGCGAAGCTTTAGGTTTGACAGCAGACAAATTACAATCTCTAGGTATTGTTGAATATGTAGTAGATGAAGGCGAGGGGGCACATTTAGACCCTGAGCAAGTCATGCAAAACCTAAAAGTAGTTCTGAAGCAAGCTTTGGATGAATTGCTACCACTGGATGCAAATGAACGATGCGAAGCACGTTATCAACGTTTAATGAAGTTTGGCAGCGCAAATTTAGGCATAATGTCTTAAAGCAGGCTCAACTATTTTCAGAAAATAGTTCTTTCCTTATTGGATGTAGTGGCGGCATGGATTCAATGCTGCTACTACATTTGATGTCTCAAATTTTCCCTCAAAAGATCCGAGTAATTTATATCGACCATCAACTGCAATCACAAAGTGCAGAATGGGGGAAGCTTGTTGCTGAACAAGCTACTCGCTTAGATATTCCTTATATTATTCAAAAAGTTCAGGTTACCGATGGTAATTTGGAAGCTCAAGCACGTCAGGCACGTTATCAAGCTTATCGGCAGTATTTGCAAACAAATGAAACTTTAGTACTCGCTCATCATCAGCAAGATCAGGCTGAAACTGTCATACTCCGTTTATTATCGGGTGCAGGTGTTGATGGATTAGCTGCTATGCAGTCTGTGGATTACCGTGTAGATATGACGATTTGGCGTCCTTTTTTAGACTTATCTCGTGAGCAAATTGCTGATTGGACTACTCAACTTGAAATTGAGTATATAAATGACCCGACAAATTATGATATTCATTATGATAGGGCGTGGTCACGTGAGGAACTTTGGCCATTTTTACAAAACCGATTTCCTAAAATGCAGCAAGCACTGAGCCGAACCAGCTATTTGATGCAAGATGCTTCTGAAATTTTAGAAGAAGTTTTGAAAGTCGATTTAAAATATTGTGGTACAGCTGAGTGTTTAGACTTAACTAAACTTTTAGATTTATCGGCTGCTCGTCAACGTCAATTACTTTCGGTTTGGATGAAAGGTGATGGGCAATATCGACCTGCATTTGAAATGGTCGAGCGCTTGAAAAATGAAGTGATTGATTCAAAGTCTGATGCACAAGCCGCGTTACACTGGAACCAGTTTTACTATGCCCGTTATCAACATCATCTTTATAGATTGAGTAAGCAGGTTTTTTTTGCTGAAACATTAAGTCCGGTTGAAGCTGAATCAGAGCATCATTTCCAAATGGGGGAAATAGTGCATTACGCTTCAGCAAACTTTCAGATTACACAAAAAAATATCGGTTTGGCTCCATCTTTATTAAATAAAAAATTAACAATAATTCGACGTCAAGGTGGAGAAAAAGTCCATTTATATGGTCGTGTTGGTCAATGGCCATTAAAAAAAGCAATTCAAGAAGCACATATTTTGCCTTGGCTTCGTCATACAATTCAAATATTAGTCATAGATAATGTTATGCTTGGGGTTTTTACACCGAAAGGATTTTGGTTGGCTCAGTCTCCGTATTGTGAGCAAGGAGGATGGCAACCAGATTTAATTTCTCATTCTTGTAATCTGGTAAATGGCGAATATGGTTATGGCAAGTGCAGTAAATTGTAATATCTGTTTTATTGGTGGCGGTAATATGGCCCAAGCTTTAATTGGCGGGCTGGTTTCAAGAGGTTTACCACCGACACGTATTACTGTTTCAGATCCTGTTGAGCAGATCCGTCAATTATTACAAGAGAAAGAAGTCCACGTAGCACAAGATAACGTGGCTGCAATTCAAAATGCTGATGTTGTCGTATTGGCGGTAAAACCCCAAGTTTTGGCGACTGTTTTACGTCCGTTAAAAGGTCTGTTATCAGATAAATTGGTCATTTCAATTATTGCTGGTGCTGAAATTCAAACAATATCAAACTTAATTGATAGCGATCGAATTGTTCGAGTTATGCCGAATACACCAGCTCTAGTTCAAACAGGCGCGCATGGTATCTATGCAAATGATGTGGTAGGTGCTTCGGATCGTGAATTAACAAGTCAGATTTTAGCAGCCACAGGCTTAACAATTTGGGTAAACTCCGAAGCTCAAATTGATGCGGTAACAGCAGTTTCTGGTTCAGGCCCTGCATATTTTTTCTATCTGATGGAAAGTATGATCCGTGCGGGTAAGAATTTAGGACTGGATGAAAAAGTTGCAACCGCGTTGACTCTTCAAACGGCGTTAGGTGCGGCTCAAATGGCAATTACCAGTTCAAATACTCCATCTGAACTTCGTAAGAATGTGACATCGCCGAATGGTACAACACAAGCTGCACTTGAAGTTTTTGACCGTGCACAAATCTCCCAAAATATTCAATCTGCATTGGCTGCTGCTCAGAAGCGTAGCCAAGAATTGGCTCAAGAATTGAGTGACAGTGCGAAATAGCTTAAATAGGATAAGACAACTATGGGTGCAAATTCTGCGCTAATTTTTGGAATTTTAATTAATGTCGCGATTTTATTGGTCTTTTTCCGTTTTTTAATGCAATTAGCGGCAGTAAGTCCTTATAATCCTGTGGTTTTATCGACCGTAAAAGCGACTAAGATTGTTGATATTTTTGGCCGAATTTTTCCGACGGTCGCAAAAGGCCGATTTAATTTGGCTGCGTTGGTTCTTTTAATTACTTTGTATTTACTGAAAATTTTCGGTGTGATGTATCTTTCTGGCTCTATGCCAAATAGTCCGATTCATTTACTGATTCTGACATTTGTAACCATGATTCAGGATTTGATTCGTTTCTGCCGTTATTTAATTTTCGCAACAATCATTTTGAGTTGGGTGGTCATGTTTACTCAATCGCGTTCACCTTATATTGAGGTGATTCAAGATTTGGCTGAACCATTACTCGCGCCATTCCGTCGTTTATTGCCTAATATGGGAATGATTGATTTATCTCCAATTTTGGCATTTTTGGCACTCTATATTGCCGAGATCTTAATGAATGAAGTAGCAAAAGTTCTATTAACAGGACTTTAAGCTGACTCAATAAAAAAGGGCTGTATTTTACAGCCCTTTTTTATTTCTGTTAATTAATGGGCATCATCCCAATTTAGACCTTGTCCTACCTCAACCACTAAAGGCACGGAAATTTCTACAACAGATTCCATGACTTTTGCGATTTGTTTGGAAAGTTCTTCAGCAATGTTTTGGTCTACTTCAAAAACTAATTCATCGTGTACTTGAAGTAGTAACTTGGCTTGATCTTTTGGCAAGATTTTATCGACTTCAATCATCGCAATTTTAATAATATCAGCCGCACTACCTTGTAAAGGTGCATTGATCGCAGCACGTTCGGCAGCCTTACGCACCATCACATTTCGTGCATCAATATCTGGTGTATATAGACGACGGCCTAAAATAGTTTCAACAAAGCCTTGCTCTGATGCAACTTGACGCGTACGTTGCATATACTCATAAATGCCAGGATAGCGCTGGAAGTACTGTTTGATATAGTTCTGCGACTCTTGACGTGTGAAACCTAATTGACGAATCAAACCAAACTCAGACATACCATACAGTAGACCAAAGTTTACTGCTTTAGCTTGACGACGTTGATCATTGGTCACATCTTCAATTGCAATACCCAATACTTCTGCTGCAGTACGGCGGTGAACGTCTTGTCCGTGCTGGAATGCATGTACTAAAGCATCATCTTGAGAAAAATGTGCCATTAGACGTAGTTCAATTTGCGAGTAATCGGCAGCCAATAGAACTCGGCCTTCTGGAGCTATGAATGCTTTACGAATCTGACGGCCAATTTGTCTACGAATTGGAATATTTTGTAAGTTAGGATCGGATGAGGAGAGGCGGCCTGTCGCTGTGAGTGCTTGGTGATAGCTGGTATGCACACGATGCGTATCGTTATGAGATTGCTCAACTAGACGATCTGTATAGGTACTTTTTAGCTTTGCTAATCCGCGATGCTCTAGAATAATTTCTGCTAAAGGATGTTCAATTTTTTCTAAAACACTTTCACTGGTGCTGTATTGCCCAGTTGCAGTTTTTTTGCCGCCTTTGATTCCTAATTTATCAAATAGAATTTCGCCTACTTGTTTAGGTGAAGCAATATTAAAAGTTTCATCTGCAATTTCCATGGCCTGATTTTCAAGACCTTCCATGGTTTTTGCAAATTCAACACTTAATTTATCTAAGAATGCATGATCTAAACGAATGCCATTTTCTTCCATGCCTGACAAAATTCGGGCAACTGGCATTTCGATGTTATATAAAATATTTTCTAGCTCAGGAAATGGCTTAAGTTTATTTGAAAGAACTTCATATAAACGATAGGTCACATGTGCATCTTCTGCTGCATAGTGGGCAGCCACTTCAATCTCAATTTGATTAAAGGTTTTCTGCTTTACACCCTTACCCGCAATTTGTTCAAAAGTGGTGGTTAAGTGGCTTAGGTAGACGCGGGCAACATCATCCATTCCATGACGAGTAGCTGCTGCATTCAGTACATAAGATGCCAGCATGCTATCGAAATACCAGCCTTTTAACTCAATTCCGTGGTTTGCAAAAATGTGGGCATCATATTTAAGGTGATGACCAATTTTTTTAACCGCTTCATTTTCTAGTACGGGCTTAATTTGAGCCAGAATTTGTTCACGGTCCAGTTGGTCTGGAGCATTTTCATAGTTATGCGCTAAAGGCACATAGTATGCATCTTGTGCATCAAATGCGATTGAAAAACCGACCATCTCGGCAATACGGTAATCAAGACTTGTAGTTTCTGTATCAATGGCAAAATGATCAGCATTTTGCATGCGTTGCAAGAGTTGATCCCATGCTTCTTGAGTTAAAACAGTATGATAATTTGCAGTTCCAAGCTGGTCATCTTGACTAGTTAGGCTTGCCTGATCTTCGGTTTCTATAGCGTCAGCCGGTTTAACTTCATCTTGAACGACTACTTGTGAAACTTGTTGTTTATAAGCAGAGCTGTTTGGATTATTTGGATGATCAAGCGACTGCAACTGATTTCTAAACTCAAGCTCAGTATATAAGTTGCGTAAAGCGTCAACATTTGGGTCGATAAGCTTTAATTCGTGCCAGTCGAGCTCTAAAGGAAGATCACATACAATGCTAGCTAACTGGTGATCAAGCTTAATATTCTCTAAATTATCTTTGATATTTTGACTAATTTTGCCTTTAAGTTGGTCTGCATTGGCAATGATATTGTCTAAAGTGCCATATTCAGTCAGTAACTTAGCTGCTGTTTTTGCACCTATACCTGGAACACCCATAATACCGTCAGATGCATCGCCCATCAGGGTTAAGTAATCGATAATCTGATTTGGCCAAACGCCAAATTTTTCAAATACACCGTCGGTGTCCATTACGCGATCTTTAAAGCTATCTTCTAGTTTTACATGATCATTCACTAACTGAGCCATGTCTTTATCTCCTGTTGAGATAAGCACATGATGGCCTTCGAGCACAGCACGTTTAGCAAGTGTACCGATAATGTCATCTGCTTCTGCACCCGGAAGACTATATAAAGGAATCCCTTGAGCTTTAATCAATGCATGTAAATATGGAATTTGTTGAGCTAACTCTTCTGGCATACTAGGGCGGTCACCTTTATAGATTGGTGAAAGCTTATGACGGAAGGTTGGTTCGGGAGTGTCAAAAATTACGGCCATATGCGTCGGTTGCATACGACGCATAAGTTTTTGAATCGCAGAAATTGCTCCACGTATTGCATTGGTATGTAACCCTGTAGAGGTCGTCAATGGTGGTAATGCATGATATGCACGAAATAAAAAATAGGACCCATCAACCAAGACAAATGGTGGCATTGAACAATTCCTTAATTTGAATTACGGGTATTTTACGTGAAAACGGCTATGAATGCAGGATTATGATTTTTGCAGTATTTTGTATGTATAAATATACGCTTGTATTGGCTTAAAGTAAGATGACATGTAATGAAGGTGTCATATTGCTAAGCCCATGTATAAAAAAGACAAACAGGGAATGATCATTGTTTTGATCGCTTTGACTTTGTTTTTAGCCATTTCGATTGGTTTTAAATTCCAGAGTGCTGTTGCTGCTTTATCTATTGCACTCGTGGTAGTACTGGTTCAGTTATTATCAAATCTGCATCAGCGTCTGACTCATTTAGAACAACAGTTTTCTCAGCAGAAAAAGCCACTTTATTCTATTCATATGCAAACAATAGTGATTTATGCAGCCGCATTGGTTGCATTAGTTGCTTATATGAATCACTGGATGGGGATTGCTGGCGGTGCATTACTGGTTTTATTGTTATGTTTAGTCCAAACGATTAGTGCGTTTCATACTCGATTGTTGTATCTCGAGTCAGCAAAACAAACTGTTCATGTAAATGAGACTATACAAACAGAAACTATACCTCCCGTACTAGAGCAAGCTAACTTCCATAATACAGATGTGTTAGTCCCAGCTGAAAAGATACCTTTAAATCAAACAGAACAAACAGCTCAGGTAAAGACTGCATGGTGGCAACCAGCAGTCGACTGGATGGTCCATGGCAATCCAATTTTAAGAGTTGCCGTCGCTGTGTTGATGGTTGGGGTAGTGTTGTTATTGCGTTTCGCAAGTGAGCACTGGCAGCTCAGTTTAGGCATAAAACTTGGTTTCATTGCGATTGCCGGAGGCGTATTAACAGCATTTGGTTATAGCTTGCAAAAGAAAAATCAGCTTTTTGCTGTGGCATTGCAGGGTGTAGGACTAGCTGTTGTATTCCTAACACTCGTGTTCTCACATCATTTTGGTGTAATCGCCAACCTCACGACAGCAAGTATTCTGTTTACTGTTTTATTAGCAATCACCGTATTTTTAAGTTTAAAACAACAGGCAATTTATTTAGCTATTTTAGCACTGGGGATGGCTTACGCAGCACCTTTAGTTATTCCGCAATATCGTCCAGATGTAGTCTTTCTATTTAGCTACTACTTAGTCATTAATCTTGCTGTTGCTGCTGTTAATTTTATTCAGCCTTGGAAAATCTTAAATCAGATTGCTTTCTTTGCCACGATGTTTATTGGCGGTAGCGCGATAGGTTTTTATGCAGAACCTGCAAAATTTGACACATTAGACTGGATTTTATGGCTACATATAGCCCTGTTTATTTGGCTTAGTGTCCGTTATAGCCAAAATATATCTCGAGTTTCAGCACGTGAACAACAAGAAGGCATTCGTTTGCCTCCACTCTTAGATGTTGGCCTTATTTTTAGTGTGCCTGTATTAGGTTTTACACTTCACGCCTATTTAGTACATGAGTCTACTCAAGCGTTAACGATTGGTGCTGCTGTTTTGGCTGGTACTTATGCGGTATTAACTTTCTGGATCAAAAAGACTCATCCTCAACTTTCAGTTCTTGCCAAAAGCTTTTTCATCCTCGCCGTTGCATTTTTTGCTTTAATCTTTCCACTCGCGAAGGGGGCACATTGGACTGCGATTGGTTGGGTGGCTCAAGGTACGGCCCTCATTGTATGGGGAGTAACTGAGCGCTACCGTTTAAGCCGATATATTGGTGTAATTTTAGTTTTACTCAGTTCAATTGCATTGTTTTATCAATTTTGGGCGAATGCAGAGTTCCCGACTCTAAGCACAAGCATTTATGCAATTGCCCAATTCATTTCGGCCTATTATTTATTGCAATACAACAGTAAAGAGCAACACTATTTTAGTGCAAGCATGTTTAGTGGTATTTTCTTGTGTTTAGGGATGTATGCAGGCGCTATCGCTGGTATAGAAATTTTGACATGGCAACATCACGGCTTAAGTCCATATTTGATGATTGCGATACTATTATTATCAATATTTAGTGTAGTCGTTCACTACAAACTAAGGGGCCACTGGCAGAGTCTACAGTTAAGTTTAATTGGCCTGTTATTATTGTTGATTCTGGGTGAAGCCTTTACCAGTCAAGTATTCAGCTTGTTTAAATGGCCGAGTATATTGCAGCAGGGTACTTTCCTCATTGCAACAACACTCCTTAGTGCTTTATTTATAATGGCTCAACCGCAGTCAGGTCAGTTTGGATCTTTAAAGGTCTGGTCTGGTTTAAGCTGGTTGGCATTAGCGACAGTTGGTTTGGCGATTTTTCCACAAATGCCAATTGTTGCTTTGGCTTTTGTACCTCTAGTTTATTCACTCTGGGCATATAAGTTTCATAAGACCACATTGCTACATCAAATTCCGGTGTGGTGTCTAAGCTTGCTTTGGTTGCTTGTAGTCAGTGTTGACATCCATTCTGCTGAGTATCTTTACTTTATTCCTTTATTGAACTTGACTGACTTTCTTTCAATTGTGGTATTTGCAGGTCTACTCTTTATTATTTATCAGCATGCTTTTGATCAAGATAAATCACTGGAGTGGACTTTTAAAATTACAACAATTTTAGTGGGGTTATTAGTATTCAGTAGTGTAGTGGTCAGAGGCTTGCACCATTACTGGGCGACACCACTCTGGAGTGCAGCAATTTGGACAAATGGCTTGGTGCAGTTAAGTTTGACATTGCTTTGGGTAATCTTGGCATTCATTTTAACCACGTTCTCAAGTCGCAAAATGATCCGTCAACTTTGGTTTGTGGGCGCAGCACTTTTAGGGATTGTCGTATTAAAGTTGATTTTGCTCGATTTATCGCAAAGCGCGACTTTAACTCGGGTTATTTCATTTATTGGGGCGGGTGGGGTAATGTTGATTATTGCTTATCTTGCACCATTACCACCGTCATCCTCTGTACAGAGAAATGAAGAGCCTAAGCTTTAGGCTCTCGATTTAATTCTTTTTGATTACTGTATTGATCGATATCATCTTCAGCAAAAACATTCGATGGTCGATCAATTAATCCCATTTTAGGAACAGGAATTTCAATTCGGTTATCTAAAAATCCATTTCGAATTCTTTCTTGCATCTCATCTCGAACTTTTAAAGAGTTTTCTTGTCGACACCACATTGTAAATAAAAGCTCAATTGATGATTCTCTGAATGCAGTAACTGTAACAGCAGGCTTTGGGTCATCTAATACAAGAGGATAATGAGCTGCTACGTTAAGTAGAACCTCGCGAACTTTAATGATGTCTTCATGGAAGTTAATTGCAAGTGTAATTGGAATACGCCGTATTGGGTATTTAGATAAGTTGTGTACAGGAGCACGAATAAGCTGTTCGTTTGGTAAACGAATGTAGACATTGTCTAATGTAAGCAGCTTAACTGAAAGCAAATCAATCGAGATCACTTCACCTTCAATTGTATTTCCACGAATGAGCGTAATCTGGATCGTATCACCGACTTCAAATGAACCTTCGCCAATCAAAAATAAACCACTGATTAAGTTACTGGCAGACGTTTGCGATGCGAAACCGAGCGCTACGGTTAAAATCCCTGCCGCGCCAAGAAATACACTGAGCTTAAAACCAGCTTCTTTTAAACTCGTCATAATGAAGAGTAAGAAAATAAAATAAAAAATACCGCGGCGCCACACCAAACGTTGATGAGCATTAAAGCGTGACCCAATGGTTCTAATAAATGTATTTGAAATAATTCGGGCAAGAACAAAACCAATAAAACACAGCACAACACCGACTAAAATTTCACTAATACGTTCGGTATTGATATTGGTAAATATACTTGTGAGGCTATCAGCGATATCCTTAGGAATACTTGTATCAGCCATATAAACCTCTTAAAAGAATGAATCAAACATATTGAATAATGCTCCACCAGGTGAACGTGGCGGATGAACATAGGTTACTTCACCAGCAAGTGGTGGGGTGCGGTTTTCAATACGAATGCGTGCGGGACGATCAGAGCCTTCATAATAAACTTTAATTTGAGAAGTCCATAAACGGCCCGTACTTTCACTATAAAAAAGAGGCAGGGCGGTAACGGGCACATTCATGCGGTCAAAGCGCAATTGATGATTACTGGTATTGTGAAAGTCAATTGGGGTTACAGCACGAAAAGCACGTGGCTTTAACAGGTTCAAATCGGTACGTCCATCTACTGAAGTGGCATAACAAATTTCGCCTTGCTGGGCATTTGGGCCAAACCATGTATCTTTGGGCTGAATTAGAGGGATTTCAAACAAAGGCTCATGCTGACTTTCAACTAAACCGGCAATCCATAGTGGTGTACTAATATAAAGAGTTCCGCGTTGTCCCGCGGGAATGTAGATAGGATCAACAGGTTTAATGACCACGGAGCGGTCTGCCAGACGTGGCATAAGAAGAAATTCTGGATTAGTTTTCCGGAACATGTAGCGTTCTACTTGAACGGTATGCGGAAAGGCAAAATTCGGATCTGCGATTGGATGCCAATCCTGCTCATTATCGTCTTGAAGAGATGGACGATAATATTCGATACGCCATTCTTTGATGCCGCGCGTTAGACGAAAAAGCATTGAACCGAATTGCCATGCTTTAGCCTGATTAATTTCAAAGTGCTGTTCACCCCACCATTTTAGAGAATTCTGGGGACGAGGCTGATATTCATTATTTTCAAACAAGACGTAAAATTCCTCTACCGAGTTGTTAAACAGACTTCACGCTGTAATCTGCTTAGAGTACACTCAAAATCATCTTACTCATCATTATAAATTGTGATGCAAATATTGAAACAAATACAAGTTCCATATAGTTTTGCCAAGCGTCATGGTGTTTTATTTCGTTATGACGGTGATCAAGTATTTATTATTAGACGTCAAAATACTGAAAAAATTGCATTGCAGGAAGCAAGACGAATTCTAGGTAAGCCAGCTCACTACCAATTATGTACTGAACAAGAATTTAATGCACTGCTTAGTACAAGTTATGCGCGAGATACAGGGGAGTCACAAGAAGTTGCAGCAGGTTTAGAAGATCATCCTGATTTATTAAGCTTGGCCGATCAAGTTCCAGAAACAGAAGATCTGATGGACCAAGAAGATGATGCCCCAATTGTTCGTCTTATTAATGCGCTACTTTCAGAAGCAATTCGAGTAGGAGCTTCTGATATTCATATTGAAGCTTTTGAAAAGAAATTATCTGTACGATTACGTGTAGATGGTCAACTACGTGAAATTGTACAGCCACGCCGTGAGTTGGCACCTTTGCTTGTTTCACGTATTAAAGTAATGGCAAAGCTGGATATTGCAGAGAAGCGGGTGCCGCAAGATGGCCGTATTTCTTTACGTCTTGCGGGACGAGAAGTAGATGTCCGTGTTTCGACTTTACCTTCATCACATGGTGAAAGAGTTGTAATGCGTTTGCTGGATAAACAAGCTGGTCGTCTTAATATGATCCATTTGGGTCTGATGGTAAATGACTATGAGCGTTTAACTCAGTTAGTGCATCGTCCCCATGGCATTATTCTGGTAACAGGTCCTACAGGCTCGGGGAAAACAACGACCTTGTATGCAGCCTTATCTGATCTAAACGACAATACGCGTAACATTTTGACAGCCGAAGATCCGATTGAATATCAACTTGAAGGTATTGGGCAGACACAAGTCAATACTAAGGTAGATATGACTTTTGCTCGTGCTTTAAAGGCAATGTTGCGTCAAGATCCAGATGTAGTGATGGTGGGTGAGATTCGTGATCTCGAAACTGCTGAAATTGCAGTGCAAGCATCATTAACGGGCCATTTGGTTTTATCGACACTACATACCAATACCGCTATTGGTGCGGTCACTCGACTTAAAGATATGGGGATTGAACCATTCTTACTATCTAGCTCTTTAATTGGAGTGATTGCTCAACGTTTGGTTCGTACCTTATGTCCACATTGTATGACATGGCGTGAAGCAGATACTTTCGAAAGACAGGTATTTCAGCATATTCATAGTGAGTCTATGTTGAAGTTACCACAGGCTCAAGGATGTGATCATTGTTCACATTTAGGTTTTAATGGGCGTACAGCTATTTATGAAATCGTGCCTGTTGATGATTCTATGCGCCGTCAGATTCACGGAAATGCGGCTGAATATGAATTAGAAAATCATGCTCGTCAGTACTCTGGCTCTATTCGTGATGATGGTTTACGCAAAGTACTTACAGGTAAAACTACACTCGAAGAAGTGCTTCGAGTAACCAATGAAGCAAGTGAAGCATAATTTGTAACGTGCAATAAAAATGCCCGATAAGATTCGGGCATTTTTTAAAACTTAAAAAATTACTCAGTTACAATATTAAAAGTTACATCAATATTGTTGCGAGTTGCATTTGAATATGGGCAAACAATATGAGCTGCTGCAACTAACTTTTCAGCTTCTTCACGGTCCATGCCAACCAAGTAAACATTTAAAGTTACTTCGATGCTAAAACCTGTAGGAATTGGACCAATACCTACTTCGCCTTCTACATAAGCATCTTTAGCAATATTAAATTTATCGCGGTTCGCAACAAATTTTAAAGCTCCTAAAAAGCATGCTGAATAGCCAGCTGCAAATAATTGCTCAGGATTTGTTACAGCACCACCAGCGCCACCCATTTCTTTAGGTACGCCAAGTTGTACATCTAATACACCGTCTGATGAAGTTGCACGGCCATCACGACCACCGGTTGCTTTAGCTTTTGCACGATAAACAACTTTTTCTAATGACATCGTTTTTATTCCTAAAATAAATTGAATACAAATATATCGTACACGACTTAATTATTTTGACAAGTAAATTTTTTGAAAAAATTGCTGTTTATTTGACTAGGTTTGTGCGGAGTTTAGTAAGTTGATCTTTCAGGCCCAGTAGCGTTGTCATATCACATGAACTTGCCTCTAATACTTCGGCTGGAATATTCATTGCCTGATCTTTCAATTTTTTTCCTTTATCGCTTAGCGTAATAATAACTTGACGTTCATCTTGCGTTGAGCGAGTGCGATGAAGCAAATGTAAGGCTTCTAATTTTTTCAAAATGGGGGTGAGGGTAGATGATTCTAAAAAAAGTTTAGCTCCAATTTCTGAAACAGTCACTTCATCCTGTTCCCACAAAACTAACATCACCAAATATTGAGGATAAGTAATACCCAAAGGTGTTAAAAGTTTTCGGTAGAGCTGATTAAGCGCTAAATTTGTTGAATAGACGAGGAAACATAATTGATTTTCAAGCTTTAAGTTTTGACAGTCTTGGTCCATATATTCCTCAAAGAAACTCATATTGCTTTTGTAGTATATCGCGTTCTATTCAGTTTCTTAAATGTTCATAAGAATAGGTTATGAATAAAGTAAATTAAGAGACATAAAAAATGGAATAATTAATCCAATTATTCCATAAGATAAAAATATTTTAGATAAAAGTGTCTACCATAGATCTGCAATTTTTTTCATTAAACGCGCGCGATATTTAGCAGTAGGATTATTTGCATTACGTTGTTGCTCTTGTTCATAAAAATCTTGCCAAGCAGTGATCATTTCAAGTGTTGTTCCTTGTTTTTTAATCATAGAAACATCTGCGGGTTGAATATTTTCTAAACGTTGTCTTGCACCTTCTGCACCCGTTCCCCATCCAATTATTCTTTGACCAAATGCAGGCAAAGGAATATTTTTAGGAGTAGAGGGAAGAGTATCTGAGTTGAGCTGTGCGGTTGGCGAAACGAAATGATTCGTTGTACCAAACTCGGCATAACAATGAATATTTGCCCCCAAGCAAAAAAAACTAAATAAGTATTTCCACATGAATAATTAAACTTTTAATAGTGAATCAATTTACGGTGTGTCATTAGAGGCATTGAAGAGCGGACGAGATCTTGTGCTGTTAAATCAAAGGGTACAGTGATTAAACCATTCCCTTCATTTTCAATCATACTTAAAATTTGACCACGACTATCTGTTGCCCCCGAGTGTCCCCAGGTTTGTCGTTTTTCACCATGCCAGCCCTGTTGTGCTGCACCTAAAACATAACATTGGCTATCCATTGCACGAGCCTGTAGCAAAAGCTGCCAGTGCATTTGTCCAGTTGTGTAGGTAAACGCAGCAGGAGCAGTAAGAATATGAGCACCTTGTTGGCTTAGCGTTAGAGCAAGCTCTGGAAAACGTAAGTCATAACATACCATTAAGCCAATATTGCCAAAAGGAGTAGATGTGACTACTACGTCTGTTCCAGGTTCAAAGAAACGAGACTCCTGATAACCACCGACAGCATCACCAACTTGCACATCAAATAAATGGATCTTGTCATAACGTGCTTCTGTACGCTCAGGGCTAATACAGAGGCTAACAGTTCGGACGCGACCATCTTCAATAGTGGATCCATCTGGACGGAATGGGCAAGGTAAGGTGCCAGCCACAATCCAGATTTGATATTGATGCGCTAGTTTCTCAAGCCTTTGTTGAATAGATTCAAATTGCTCAGCGGTTTCACGTTGTTTTCCAGCAGCAAAACATACAAAGTTTTCGGGGAAAACAATCAAACTGGCATTTTGCGCCTTGCTCTGTTGAATCAAAGACTCAATGACTTGAAAGTTATTTTCAATATCATCTTGAGAGTTCATTTGAGCAACAGAAACAAGGGTCATATTCTAATCCGGCTTAATCGTGAAAATCAGGCATTTTGCTTATCCGATACCTGTTCAAGCGTATCTTGTTCTTTCTGTAATTGCTTCACAAGTGGCTCAAACATATTCTGATTGTTTGCATTGAGTTTCATCAATGTCTTATGTGCATCCAGAACGGTTCTTAGCATTGCATTATGAGTGATTTGTTCATCTGTTAACGTTAACGTGCAAACATTAGGATCACCACAATAATTCAAAATGACAAAAACCTGCCCTAGCCCCATACTGTTGGCTAAGGTTGTGATATCTGGATTGGTAGATAGCATCACAGCTTGAATATGATGAGTTTGTTTAAGCTTTAAACCTAGCTTGGCTAGGATGCCTAATACAGTACTATCAATAAATGTTGTTTGGGTTAAATCAACGATTGCACCAACAACATTCTCTTGCTGTTCAATTCTGTTTAAAAGTTTGTCTAGACTTATACAAGAATGGGCTCGCACTTCACCAATAAGTTTGAAAATATGCGTTCCATTTAAACTTGCATATTCAACATGACCTGTTGACATATAAATGCCATTTTCAGAGAAGGATAGAAAAATTATCACATAGTGCCATCCTAGACTCAAGAGTCCTTAGGTCGTATATTATGTAATTAATTGATTCTTAAATTAATTCATTCGACAAAGACTGAAGATGGCAATATCATCGGCCACATGATCGGGTGCTTGAAATGATTGATTTTGCAAATGATGGACCAATTGTTGGAACTGATCGTTTAAGCCACCATCAAAGGGTTCGAGGGCTCCGTCCGAGCAAACAATGAAGCGAGCGTGGCGATTTAGTGTACAAATATGCTCTTCAACTTCGAGTTCGTCCGTTAAGCCTAGTGGGAAACTACTTGTTGTTAGAATTTTAGGTGCCTGATTAGGTTCAAAAATGATAGGAGGTGGGTAATGCCCAGCACTTGACCAGCGAAGAGTATGTGTTTCAAGGTTTAAAATACCCACCACAATCGTAATGTGCTTTTCAATATTCTCTTGAACTAACATTCCGTTTAATTTTTTTATTAATTGTCTTGGAGTTTTAGAACGGCCATGAAAAGCTGCCATCCATGATGTTAATAAACTACTTGTTACACCATGACCTGAAACATCAGCAAGATAGAATAAAACTTCTTTATCATTTAATTTCCAATAGTCGTACCAATCACCGGAAAGATAAGCTGAAGGCTGAAAGAAAGTTTCGACTTCATAATTTAATAAATCAATTGGATTGGGTAATAATCGTTTTTGTAGTTCAGCAGCTGAAGGTAAATCACGACTATCTTGATTACGTTTATATTGAGCATCAATTCTTGATAATGCTTTGTTTAAGTCGTTAGGTAGTTGATTCCATACCCAACCTGCAAGAGCGCCAGCTTCCCATGCATGAGCTAAAGCGCTACCTTCATTTTCAAAAGCAATTACAATAGTTGGTAAATTCCACTTATAAGTCAGGAAATCTTGTACATCTGCAATTGCAATGATAGTTGGATCATATAAGTCTAAATCATCTATGTTAATGACTTGTAAGCCTGGTAGTTTATCCAAAGCTTGCTCTAAATAAGGAATAGAGCGTGTCGGTTTAATAAAATACATAGAAGATATGGTAGTCCTTTTATATGATCACTTTATTCATCATAGAGTATGTATGATCAAAATCAAGGTATTGCCAACTCTCAAACCCAGCAATACCTTGATTTTATCTTTTAAGGGTTTTGGTTCACATCTGGTGTATCTTGTGAATCATCAATAAAGGATACATCAGCCGAGTTTCCTTTTTTCTCAGCAATTTGGAAAGCTTTACGTTGGAGATACAAATCGCGAATCATCGCATACTGATCACCTTGTATAGTTTGATCCAAATCTAGATATTGGGCACGTGTATCAATGGCTTGTAATACGTTAGTTGACCAATAAAGACCATCTTGGTTATTCATAATATATTTTTGTGGACGAGCCTGAGAGTCTACAGCTAAGCCAACACCATCACGTAAAGTACTTGGACCAAAGAAAGGCAACATCAGAAATGGACCTGAAGGCACACCATAATAACCAAGAGTTACGCCAAAGCTCTCATCTTCAGGTGGAAGACCTAAGCGACTAGCAGGGTCAGCTAAACCTAAAGTTGTTAATGTATTAACCGTAAATCGGCCAAGAGTCTTTGCCGCACGACCAGGACGTCCTTGAATTAGCTGGTTAACAGCATTCCATGGTTCACCAAGATTTTTGCGGAACTGACGATAAGAACCTTGAACATCCTCTGGTGTCTTTTCTCTATATTGAACAGCAATAGGTCGCAAAAAATTACGGTCTAACATATCGTTAAAAGAATAAATTGGGCGGTTCAATGACTGTAATGGATCTTTTACTGTATCTGGTTGAGCAGCGTTTGCATTGATTTTTAAGTCTTTAGCTTTTAGTCCTTTCAAATCTTTAATAATTTGTGAGCGGGGGCGGCCTTGCTGAGCCTCTGTTGAAGTAGCATCTTCCGAACTAGCGGCAGATTCTTCAGTAAGATTTTCCTGAGCGTGTGCTGAGGTATAAAGACCTACAGTTAATAAGCTCGATAATAGTAAATTAGAATAATTCATATAATTCCTTAACCGCTAGCCAGGCTATGTTCAATATGCAGTTGGATAGAGATATATTTTAATACAGAAGCGATAAGCTATTATCAATGTAAAATTGGTCAAATAATATAGAAAAATAACTAAAAAGTCTAAAAAATGAGCACTCG